>NZ_JAUSVA010000002.1:8869949-9186014 GCF_030813695.1 Kitasatospora herbaricolor | reverse complement strand
CCACCAGCCGCAGCCGCAGCCGCACGCCCAGGCCGGGGCACCCTCCGCACCACCACCCCGGCACACCCCGGCCCCCACACCGCACACCCCCGCCCAGGCCGGGGCACCCACCCACGGACCACCATCTCCGCCCCCGCACGCCCGGGCCCAGGCCCGGCACACGAACCCGGACGGCGAAGACCTACAACGCGCCCCAAAGCCCCCAATGTGCCACCGTGGAAACAGACCCAGACCCATCCCCCCGCACGAAAGGAACGCCATGTCCTCCAAGCGACGCCGCAAGAAGAAGGCACGCCGCAAACACAACGCCAACCACGGCCGCCGCCCCCAGTGCTGAACACAACCCCACACCCACCCACAACGGGGCGCCGCCACCACACGACGCCCCACAACTACACCTAACGCCGCACACTCACTCCCCCCGCGACACCACCCCTGACCCCGCCCCCCGGTCCGCTACCCCAGCAGCAGGCGAAAGCGGCCCGCGCACAGCCGTCCCCAGACAGCCGCCCGCCTCGTCCAGCACCACCTCGGCCCGGCGCAAATGACGCAGGACGACCGGCAGCAACGTCCCCCGAAAACGATCCGCCCGGCGCAGTTCCCCGGCGGCCTCCTCCAAGAAGGCGCCCGCCCGGCGCACCGCGTCCCCCCGTGCACTGGCCACGTACTCGACCGCAAGGTCCGCCAGAGCGTCCGCCAGTTCGGCAGCACCCGGATCCTCCACCGGCTCGCCCCCGAAGAACACCATCCGCTCCGCGATCCGGACCAACGCCGCGTCCCTGCGCCCCACCCACCACACCGTCACGCTTTGAGCATGCCCTGTCACCGCACGCCGTGGGCCAGGACGGCGAAACTCGCCGACACCCCCACCCGCCCACCGAAAGACCCGTACCCTTGACCGCAAAACGCGAGAGGGGCGCCGGCGCGTGGACAGTGACCTGCGCAGTGCAGCCGTCGCGGCGCTCGTCGAACTGGCGCGAAGGCAGCCGTCGACGACGGGCTCAGCCTGTTCGCCGACGACCAGGACAACGCCATGCGCCTCTGCGAGGAACTGTCACACGACACCGACGAGCGCATCGTCCTGGGAGCCCGTCAACTGCACAAGGCCCCGACAGAGATCCGCCCCGTCCTCCGCCCCGCCCAACGAGCCGACGATCGGCAGAAACGCAAGGACGAAGGACTCCAGGCCGTAGGAAGCTGGAGCACAACGGTGCGGACCCGAACCCGGATCACCCGGGTTCGGGTCCGCACCGCGCAGCGCGCCGATCGGCGCCCGCTCAGCCGAGCTTCTTCAGGCCGGCGCCGGTCAGCAGGTAGCCGGGGGCGACCTCGGCGGCCTGCGAACGCACCAGGTCCACCATCGCGTTGCCGGCGATCTCCGGGGTCAGCACCGGACCCATCTGCTGCAGGTACTCCTCCTGCGACTGTCCGTTGCGGGCGGCGTAGGCCCGGGCCGCGGAGCGGCCCAGCTCCGTCACCGGCGTCATCCGGGGCAGCACCGTCGAGAACGTGATGTCCAGCCCGGCGCGCTGCGCCTCGTCCTGCGCGTAGCCGGTGATGAAGCGCTGGGTGGCCTTCGCCCCCGCATATCCACCGGAGAGCGGCGAGCCGGCCAGCGCCGCCCCGCTGCTGACCACGACCACCCGCGCCCCCGGGCGCAGCGGCGTGAGGAGAATCTCCCGCAGCCAGTGGAAGGTGATCCGAACGTCGCTCTCCCAGTTCGCGGAGAACGTCTCCCAGGTGTGGTGCTGCAGCGGGCGCATGTGCGGGTTCGCACCTGCCACCAGGATCACGTTCGCGGGCTCGTGAAGGTCCAGGAGCCGGCCCGCCACCGACGCGTCACCCGCATCCGCGAGCTCGACCTGGATGCCGCCCTCCCCGTTGGTGGGCGCCGCGAACTCCCCCGCCGTACGGGAAACCGCCACCACCGGAGCCCCCGCCTCCGCGAATGCCGCCGCGATCCCGTGGCCCAGCCCCCGGCTCGCGCCCACCACGATCGTCGTCCGACCTGACAGATCACTCATGACAACCTCCTGAACAGCAACCGAAACCCGGACCGGGACGACCCCGGCCCGGAACCCGCACCATCGACCGACCCACCATCGATCAACCCACCAACGACACCACCTCGGCCGAAGACACCACGGGCCGAGGACACGGCTGCCTCCACCCGACGAACTTCCGTTCGGGCCGTCTCCTGAACCACGGCCGGCGGCGGGAAGGACGACGGCCGGCAGTCGACAACTATTTTGCAATAGAAAGCAGCTGACGATACGACAGACAAATCACGGTGGCGAACAGGCCACCGCAGCGACCACAGGACGGACCGCCCCGGACCGGTTACCGGGTTGCGCGTTCGCGTTCCTTGAGGCTGCGGCGTTCGGTCTTGCCGACGGGGGTGCGGGGGATGGCGTCGATGAACTCCACCCGCCGGATCTTCTTGTACGGTGCGACGCGTTCGGCGACGAAGGTCATGATCTCCTGGGCGGTGGCCGGTTCCCGCAGGACGACGAAGGCCTTCGGGATCTCGCTGGCCTCCTCGTCGGGCACCCCGATCACCGCCGCGTCCGCGACGTTCGGATGCGTCATCAGGACCGCCTCCAACTCGACCGGGGACACCTGCTGGCCCTTGTACTTGATCAGTTCCTTGATCCGGTCCACCAGGAACAGTTCCCCGTCCGCGTCGACCTTCCCCAGGTCGCCGGTGTGCAGGAACCCGTCCCCCTCCAGCACCTCGCCGGTGGCCCGCGGCGCGTCCAGGTAGCCCTTCATCACGTGCGGGCCCCGCACCAGGACCTCACCCTCCAGCCCCGGCCCCAACGCCGCACCCGTCGTGGTGTCCACGATCTTGAACTCGATGTTCGTCGTCGCCCGTCCCACCGACCCCGCAGGCGAACCCTCCACCTGCATGAACGACACCAACCCCTCGGTCAGCCCGTACCCCTGCGCGACCCGGCACCCCAACCGCTCCTCGCACAGACGCGCGATCTCCGGGTCCAACGCCGCCCCGCCCGAGATCACGGTCCGCACCGACGACAGGTCGAAGCGCTCCACCAGCGGACTGCGCGCCAGCAGCACCGCGATCGTCGGCACCACGTACAGACGCGTGATCCGATGCTCCTGGATCGCCTGCAGATACCCCTGCGGATCGAAACGCGGCATCGTCACCACCGTCGCGCCCTGACGCAGACTCGCGTTCAACACCATGATCAACCCGAACGCGTGATGGAACGGCGCCACCGCCAGCACCCGCTCCCCCTCCTCCAACGGCGCCCCACCGTTGGTCTGCAACACGTTCGCACTCATGTTGCGATGCGTCAGCATCACCCCCTTCGGACGCCCCGTACTCCCCGAGGAGTGCAACAACGCCACCACGTCCGACCCCGCGTCCACCCCCACCACCGACACCCCACGGGTCGGCGAACCCGACCCGCCACCAACGGCACCGCCGCCCGCTACGTCGTGGGCCGCTACGTCGTGGGCCAAGAGCTCGGAGAACGGCGTGGTACCGGGCGCCTGCCCGAACACCACCACCTCCCGGACCTTGGTGCCCGCCACCAACTCCGACGCCCTGGACGCCTGTTCCTCGGTCGTCACCAGCAGCACCGCACCCGACCCGCCCAGATGCCCCACCAGGTCCGCCGTCGTGTCCAACGGGTTCAGCACCACCACCGTGGCACCCAACGACGCCGCCGCGTGGAAGACCACCGGGAACTGCGGCACGTTCGGCGCCAGCAACGCCAGCACGTCCCCCCGGCCCAGACCCCGCCCCCCGAGGGCGCCCGCCACCCTCTCCACCCCGGCGACCAACTCCCCGTACGTGAAGGAGTCCTCCCCCGCCACGTCCACCAACGCCACCCGGTCCGCGTGACCGCCCGCCTCACCCAGCACGAACGTCGTGAACGCCACATCGGGAACCGGCGTCGGCGCGTGCGGCCCCGTGAAGATCATGACGCCGCGTCCCCACGACGGTAGGTGCTCAGACCCGGCTGGAAACTACGCTTCTCGAACTGCTTCAACGCCACGTTGATCCACTCGTTGCCCGTCAGACGCGACAACTCCCACAACTTCGCCTGGTCGTAGTCGATCGCCGCCGGCAGATCCGAGGCCCGGTTGTGCTCGTACACCTGCTTCGCCAACTCCAGCGTCACCGGATTCTTCTTCACCAGCTTCGCCACGATCCGGTCCGTCTCCGCGTCCAGCTCACCCGCCGGCACCGCCCGGTTCACCAACCCGAACTCCTGCGCCTGCGCACCCGTGAACGTGTCCCCCGTCAAAATGTAGTACAACGCCTGCTTGCGCGGCAGATTGTTCGCCGCCGCCCACGACGCCCCACCCGCCGGGAAGATCCCGAAGTTGATCTCCGACAACCCGAACAGGACATCCTCCGACGCCACCGCCAGATCACAGATCCCCGTCACCAACACCCCGCCACCGAAAGCGAACCCGTTCACCTTCGCCACCGTCACCGCCGGAAACGCCTTCAACCGCTGGAACCACCGCAACGCCACCAGATTCGTCCGGTAGAACAACATCGGATCCTCGTAAGGACGCAGGAAACACTCCTCCAGATCCATCCCCGCACTGAAACTGTCACCGTTCCCGGTGACCACCACCACCTTCACACCCCCCACCGTCTCGATCTCGTCCAACGCCGCATTCATGTCCGCATGCATCTGCGGATTCATCGCGTTCTTCTTCTCCGGACGATCCAACGCGATCGTCGCCACCGGCCCCTCGATCTCCAACTGCACCGTCTCAAGCTTGACCACCACAACGCCACCCAACCCTTCCGCACCGACACGAACCCGACCGGACAACCGACCAGGACAACCCGACCGGACAACCCCACAACGAAACCCCGGACCGCCACCCACAACACACAGCAACCGACACCCGGGACCGACCCCACGAGCATCACAGCACCCCAAACCACACCGCTTCTCCCAACGTGCCCAAGCCCCCGACCACACCACCAGCAGCCCCGTCGCGCGGGCACCGATAGGATCAGGCAGTGGACGATGACGTGACGATGGTGCAGGTCCTCTGCTCCAGTGAGAGCGGAGAACTCGAACTCACCGGACGGAGGCCGGATCTCCGGGCCCTCGGGCGACTCCTGCGCGGCCGGGCCGGCACGCACGCTCTGACCGTGAATCAAAACCCTTTCCCGTACGAGATGTCATTGCAGTGGATTTCGATGCGCGAGTACTCGGATCGAGACACCGCTTCGATCACGGCGGACGGGCACACCCTGCGGATCCACGGCGGGCGGGCCGCTCTCGACCTGCTGGCCGACAACGTCGAGGGTTTCGCTGCCGAAGCGGATGCCACCGACCACTGCCATGTCGACTTCCCGACGTACTCCTTCATCTCCGCCGAATCCCACCCACTGGTCATCGCCTTCCCCAGACAGGCGGGAGCCCGCGTGGCCAGCACCTCCGGTTCCGCGTAAGGAGAGGCCGGCAGCACCCCACGGCATTCCGACGAGCAGGCGAGGGGGCACGTGAAAAGGCGGCGCGGACATTCCCGACCCGCCACTTGGCCAGCGACCCGGGACGACGCGGACTCCACCCGGCATCCCTTCGCCGGCCGCGCCACCTTCCAGGCCGACGATCCTCGGGAGGCGCTGACCTTCAGCCGGCACGTCGGACCACACCGCGCGGGGACCCCGCGCGCCGCGGCTCCTGGCTCCTGGCTCTTCCCGGCGCGGGTGGGGACTTCGTGGGTCCGGGCGACGGCGAGCACGTAGCCGGCACCGCGTTCCTCCAGTGCGGACCTCAGCTTGGGGTTGCCACCGTGGACCTCGTCGCCGGCGACCCACGGGGCTCGGTGGCCCGCGTCCAGGAACCGGCCGATCATGCGGGCGGCCGGCTCCGGCTCGGTGGCGAACGTGGTCTGATCGCCGACCCCCGGCGGTCCGGCAGCGGTCGGGCTCGGAGGTCCACGAGCGCGGACCGTACAACTCCCGGTCCACCTGCATGACCGCGGCGGCCCGCACAGACGAGGTAGACGGCGACCTGCGAGTTCTCGATCCTTCCTGCGGTGCCGGCGTACTGGCGCTGGACGCCGACCGTGTGTATGCCCTTCTTCACGTCCCCGGTCTCGTCGACCACCAACACCGCCTGGTCGTCGTGCAGTTGTTCCACCACGTAGTCGCGCACCTCGTCGCGCACCGGATCGGCGTCCCGCCTGGCCCGGCCCAGCAGGTGTTGCATCCCGTCCGGAGTCGCCCCACCGGCCGTTCGGCGATCGCCCAGCAGTTCTTGCGGGGCAGGGCCGACAGCGGCCCGAGCACCAACCGCCGCACCCGGCGCCGGGGCTCGACCCGCGCGAAACGTCCCGCGATCCGGCTCGTCAGGCCCTCGAACGCCTCCTGCCAGCGGGCAGAGTCTACGCTTTGACCTGCGGCCACCCCGTGATCGTTTGTCTTCACACACCGATGATCAGCGGTGGCCGTAGCCATCCCCCCACCGACCCCCACCAGCAGGAGGACATATGCAACCTGGCGAAGTCTGGTGGGTGGATTTCGACGAGCGGCGGCCGGTCGTACTGCTGTCAGGAGAAGAGGCGTCCGGGATTCGGGCGATGCAGGTCGTCGCTCCCGCCGGCACCGAGATCAGCGGCGTGGGCGTCGAGGTGGCAGTAGGCGCCCCCGAAGGACTGCCCCTCGAAGGCGTCCTGAGAATCGCACTCCCACGTCCAGGCCTTATCCCTTGTACCTGGCTGGTCACTCTGACCGAGGAAGACCTGATCGAGCGGGCGGGAGTCCTGTCGTCCACGAAGCTCGGCGAGCTCAAGGATGCCCTACGTCTCGGAGGACTCGAGTAGGCCGACCGGACGCCTGGAGTACTGGGCATTCCGGCCTCGGAGGGCCGGCCACTCGGGTCGGGACGCCCTCGGCCCGGCGGTGGAAGGGCGTACGCCGGCCACCAGAGTGCAACTCTATGGTTGCGCCTGCGGAGGTGATGTGCAACTATCAAGTTGCATCAACGGCGACAGTGATTGGAGTCCCCCATGAGCGACGCACTGATCGAAGGCGACATCCCGGCCGTGGCACCCGACGACCTGATCTGGTCCCTGACGGTGGAGCCCGGCCTGCCGGTGGCCGTGGGGTGACCACGCGGGGCCCGGACCGGATTCCATCGGGAGCCGCGGCCGGTGCTCGACCGCTCCGCCGGCCCGGTGCCCAGCAGTTCCCCGCCCGGCTTCCCCGCCCGGCTTCCCTGCCCTCGTGGCCCGTGACCGAACCGGGCCACCAACCGTCGCCGCCGCGCCCACCGCCGCGCGCCGCCCGCGATCGGGCCCCGTCCACGCGACCGCCCTGCCCAGTTGTCCCGCACCCGTGGCCCGAGCCGCGGGCCGTCGGCGTCGCCCGGGACGACCGCGCCCGGCCGCCGAGCGGGCGGGCCACCCTCGACCACCCGCCCTACCGACCAGGAGAACGCCATGACGCACCGGCCGTCCCACCTTGTCACCGTCGCCCTCCCGGCCGCCAGGGAACATCATTCCAAGGAGATCCTGCACGTCACGCCCCTGCATCTGCAGCAGGCGCTGGAGACGGCGGAGGCCTTCCAGCAGGCGAACCCCGGGCAGGGGCAGGCCTTCGACCACGCGAGGATCCTGCGGGCCGCGCGGACCCTGCCCGACAGCACCGTGGTGCGGACCACCGACGGCACACTGGTCGAGGACACCATCCGGATCAGCACACTGGTCCGCGAGCTGGCCGGCCATCTGTTCGCGACCCTCGAACTCACCTACACGGACGTCCACTTCAGGAGTCAGGTGAAGGCCGCCCTCACCAACGCCTTCACCGGCCTCGCCGAGCAGCACGACGACAGCTGGCTGCGCTGGCTGCCCACCGACGGCACCAGCACCGGCTACCGCTACAACCTGTTCCTCGTCCTGCAGAACGAGGAGACCGCCGACAGCCTGGCCGCCGCACAGATCAGTCTCACCGTCACCGTCGGCCTGCCGAAGCACCGGGTGCTCCGGCTCACCACCGGCGACACCGCCCGCTTCAGCCTGCGCGTCCAGGCCCTGCACCTCGTCCAGACCCTCCAGCCCGATCTGGCCCTGCAGACGCCCGCCGCCCAGCAGCTCACCTCCGTCCCGGCGCCGGGCGCCGAGCGGCCGCTCCCCCGCTCTTCCTGAACCGTGGCGGCCGGGAGCCCGGGCTCAGGACAGGCAGACCCGGACCCGGGCTGGGGTGGGACGCTCCGCCGTGCGGCCGGGGTGGGTGACGCGGCGGGCCGTGGACCGGACCGGTTCGCCGACCGGGCAGCCCAGCGCGCCGGAGCGGAGTGCCTTCGGGCCGCGGAGTTCGTCCTGGTCCGCACCCGCCGCCACCGCGCCGGGACCGAGCACACTCTCCTGGTTCCGGAGGAACCCGTCGAGCGCCCGGGCCAGTTGGCGCGCGGGGGTGTCCGCGCGCTGCTGCTCGGCGAGACGCCGGGCGGCGAGCAGGCAGGAGCGCTCGACACGGAACCACGACCTGGCTGCGCGCCGGTCCGCCAGCGGCTGGGGAGTCACCCCGTCGAGGGGCGGCCGGAGGTCGGCGCACCTGCGCGGGTGGGGACGGAGGATCCGGTCGCCCGCGTGCGCGGTGTGCAGGTAGAAGTCCAGGACGCGCCGCAGGGCCCGCTCCCCCGACTCGTCCTGCCGGTGCTCCCTCGCGTACAGGCGGGTCAGGGCGTTCATCCGGTACCGGCCCGGTGCGTGCTCCTGCAGCAGGTGCAGCGACTCCAGCTCCCGCAGGGCGGCCCGGGTGGCGGCCGGTGAGCGGGCGAGCAGGCTCGCGGCCGCGGGCAGCCCGATCTCGGGGCCGGGCGCCGCCCCGAGGTACCGGAAGGCCTCGGCGGCCCCCTCGGTGAGGGCCCGGTAGGACGCCCGGCAGGCCGCCCGTACGTCGGCCCCGGGCCCGCCCGCGTCCAGCGCGTCGAGCCGGGCCGACTCGTCCCGCAGCTCCTCGGCGAGGGCGGCCAGCGGGTGGCCCGCCCGGGCGGCCGTGCGGGCTCCCGCGACGGCGACGGCCAGCGGCAGGCCGGCGCAGTGGTCCAGCACGGCGTGCGCGGCGGCCGGGTCGGCCGCCACCCGGTCCGCCCCGAGGTGATGGCGGAGCAGGTCCAGGGACTCGGACGGGGTGAACACGTCCAGCGGCAGCAGGTGCGCGCCGTGGGTGACGGCGAGCCCGGTCAGCCGGCGGCGGCTGGTGACCAGGACGGCGGGCCCGGCGGTGCCGGGGAGCAGCGCGGTCACCTGGCCGGCGTCGGCGGCGTTGTCCAGGACGATCAGCAGGCGCCGGTCCGCGAGCAGGTCACGGTACAGCCCGGTCAGTGCCTGCGGGTCGGCCGGCCGCGCGGCCGGGTCGACGCCGAGCGCGTCGAGGAGGATCCGGACGGCGGCGGCGGGTGCCAGCGGCTCCCCGACGGGGCCGAAGCCTCGCAGGTCGACGTAGAGCTGCCCGTCGGGGAACCGTCCGGCGTTGCGGTGTGCCCAGTGCAGGGCGAGCGAGGTCTTCCCGATGCCGCCGCTGCCGGTCACGGCACAGATCGCCGGCGCGCCACCGGACTGTGCGGGATGGCCCAGGGTCCTCTCCAGCACGCCGAGTTCGGCCCGTCGGCCGGTGAACCATCGCGGCGCACAAGGCAGTTGCCGCGGCACTGCGGCCGCCTCCGGTGGCTCCACGGCAGTGGACGGCGTGCCGGGGGCGGGCGGCGTGCCGGGGGCGGTGAGGGTGGCCGTCTCCCCGCTCGGGCCGGGCGGGTCGATCGCCGGATCGGCGGCGAGGATCTGCCCGTGCAGCCGCCGCAGTTCGGGGCCAGGGTCGCTGCCCAGCTCCTCCGCGAGTGCGGTGCGGACCTGCTCGTAGGAGCGCAGGGCCTCCGCGATCCGCCCGCTCCGGTAGAGGGCGAGGAGGAGTTGAGCAGTCAGGCGTTCGTCCAGCGGATGCCTCCGGTGGCAGGCGGCCAGCTCGGTCAGCAGGACGGCGTGCCGTCCGCGGCGCAGGTGGAGGTCGTTCCGGTCGAGCCGGCAGGCGTGCCGTTGCTCGTTCAGCGTCTCCCGGGCGGAGTTGAACCATGGTGTGTCCACCCCGGCGAAGGGTTCGCCGCGCCAGAGTCCGAGTGCCCGGTCGAACAGGGCGGCCGCCCGGTCGCCGTCCGCCGATCTCGCCCGCGCCACCAGGTCGTGGAAAGCCTGCACGTCCACCGCCTCCGCGTCGGCGAGCAGCGCGTAGCCGCCCGCGCGGCGCGCGATCATGGACGGCCGGCGCAGGGGCTCGCGGTCCGTGCGGTCGGCGGCGGGGAGGTCGGCGCGGCCGAGGGCAGCTGACGTGCCGAGGGGGTCTGACGTGCCGAGAGGGGCTGGCGCGACGACGGGCACCGGGGTGTCCAGGACCCGGCGGAGCCGGGAGAGATAGGTGTAGAGGGTCGGTGCGGCGCGCTGTGGGGCGCGGGCGCCCCAGACCCGGTCGGCCAGTCGGTCGGGCGGGACCGTGCGGTTGAGGTCGGTCAGCAGGGCCGCGAGCACCGTTCGTTGCCTGGCCGGGCCGAGGTCCAGGCAGGCGCCGTCCCGGACCGCCCGGATCTCCCCGAGCACCGCGAACCCGATCGTCAACGCGTCCCCCACCCTGAGCCCTGCAGTGCCGCCGTGTCCCGGCCCGTGCCGTCCCACCAGGCGATTCTAGGTTTGATCAAGGTTTCGGCAAGGGCGGCCCCGCAGTGTTGCCCTGCCGCTTGCACCGATGTGCCCTCGGGGACAGCGGCAGGCACCACCAGACCCGTTCGGAACCTTTCCCGAGCGTTCCGAGCCGTCCCCAACCGCTTCCGAACCTGTTCCGAAGCGTTCCGACAAGAGATGGGAGCAGCCATGCGTCAGTGGCTCCAGAACCTTTCCGACACCCTGGTCGACCGGCTCGTCCCGAAGGCCGAGGCCGCCGCGGCGACCGAGTGCTGGACCGAGACCGTCTGCGTCCGCAACACCGGCACCGCCTTCTGCGGCTACAGCGGGAACATGGCCACCTTCACCTACCTGGTCTGCCCGGACGGCACCCGCACCTACAAGGGCATGCGCTGCGGTTGTTGACCACCGTGCCGGCCGGTGCGGTTCGCTGACCGGCCGGTGATCCCGGTGGGGTGCGCGGGCACCGCACCCCACCGGGGCACGACCCTTCGCCCGGCGACCGCGTCGCCGAGGCGGTTGCGCCGAGGAGGAGTACGTCCGTCGTGGAGATCGTCGTCCGGGTGGGCCAGGGCTGTCTGCTGCTGGTCTTCGTCCTGTCCGTGCACGGGAAGGTCCGCAGCCGGCGCGGCTACGCGGAGTTCACCGCGTCGGTCCGCGCGCTGCTGCCGCTCGTCGCCGTCCGGGCCCGGCCGCCGGCCGTCCGGATGCCCGCCGTCCAGGTGTCCAACGTCCAGGTGCCCAACGCCCCGGCGCCCGCCGGCTCGGCCGGCGCCTCCGTGGTGGCCGGCGCGGTCGTGGCCGCGGAGGCCGCCGTCGTGCTGGCACTCGCCGTGCCGGCCACCGTCCCCGTCGGCCTCGCCCTGGCCACGGCCCTGCTCGCCCCGTTCACCCTGCTCGCCCTCGCGGCCGCCCGTCGCGGGAGCGGCACCCCGTGCCGCTGCTTCGGGCGGTCGACGACGCCGCTGGGCGCCGTCCACGCCGTACGCAACGCCGCACTGCTCGCCGTCGCACTGGCCGGCCTGGTGGCCTCCGGGCCGCTGGCGTCCACTCCGGCGACGGCCGGGCCGGCACACGGCGGTCCGGCCGTGACCTTCGCCGCCTGGCTGGCGGGCGGCGTCCTCGGCCTGCTCGCCTCCGCGCTGGACGACCTCGTCGGGCTCTTCCGGCCGTTGCCCCGAAAGGAACAAACCCCATGACCCTTCTCGCCGTTGCCGTCGCCGGAGTCGGCGCGCTGTCCCTGATCAACCTCGTGGTCGTGATCGGCGTCGTGCGCCGGCTGCGCGAGCACTCCGAGCGCCTGGCGAACGCAGGCGGGCCGGTGACCGGGCCGTCCGACCCGCTCGTGGCGCCGGTGGGCGGCCGGATCGGATCCTTCCGTGCGACGGGCAGCGGCGGTCCGGTCACGGACCAGGACCTGGCCGACGGGACTCTCGTCGCGTTCTTCTCACCCTCCTGCCCGCCCTGCCAGGAGAAGCTCCCCGGGTTCGTCGCGCATGCGGCGGACCAGCCGGACGCGGAGGGCCGGATCCTCGCCGTGGTGGTCGGGGACGCCGAGGAGTCCCGGCCGATGCTGGCCGCCCTCACACCCGTGGTGCGCACCGTCCACGAGGCCTTGGACGGGCCGGTCGGCACGGCGTTCGGCGTCCGCGCGTTCCCCGCGTCGGTGCGCGTCGCACGGGCGGCCGACGGGCGGCTGCTGGTGGCGGAGACCGCGGTGTGGCCGCGTGCGGCCGTCGCGGTGGCCTCGTGAGCGGGCCGGACGCACCCGGTGCGGACGACGGCACCCGGGGCACGCCACGCGTGCTGGCCGCAGCGGTCCGTCTGGTAGGCCGGGCCGCGCCCGCCGGCCTGACCGCCTGGCTGCTGCTGGCCCTCACCGCCTCCGCGGTGCCGGTGGCCGCGGCCTGGATCCTGCGCGGGGTGCTCGACCGCCTGGTGGCAACCGTCGGGACCGGCGCCGGGGCCGGGGCCTCGTCGGGGTCCGCCTCCGGTTCCGGCCCCGGCGCCTTCACGACCTTGGCCCTGCTGCTGGTGGCCTGCGGGGTCACCGTCGCGGTGGTCCCCCAACTGCTGCAGTACCTGCAGGCGCAGCTACGGCGGGCGGTGGGGCTCCGGGCCCAGCTCGAACTGCACACCGCCGTCGACCGGTTCGTGGGCCTGAGCCGCTTGGAGGACCCGCGCTTCCTCGACCGGCTCCGGCTGGCCCAGCAGTTCGGCGGGTCCGCCCCGGTGGACGTGGCGGGCAGCGGGATCGGGCTGGTCGGTGCCCTGGTGACCCTCACCGGGTTCCTCGGGACGCTCGCCCTGCTCGGCCCCTGGACGGCCGTGGCCGTCCTCGCCTCCGGACTGCCGGTCCTCTGCGCAGAGTTGGCGCTCAGCCGCCGCCGGGCGGAGCTGACCTGGACGGTCGGGCCGGCGGAGCGCCGCGAGCTGTTCTACGCGGCGCTGCTGACGAACCTCCAGGCCGCCAAGGAGATCAGGCTGTTCGGCGTCGGCCGTCACCTGCGGGAGCGGATGATCACCGAGCGCCGGACCGCCGACGCCGCCAGGCAACGGCTGGACCGGCAGGAGCTCGGCGTCCAGGCCGGACTCGCCCTGCTGTCGGCCGTGGCTGCCGGCGCAGGACTGCTGTGGGCGGTGGCCGCGGCCGGCTCCGGGCGGATCGGCCTCGGGGACGTGACCGTCCTGGTGGCCGCGCTGCCGGCGGTGCAGGGGGCGCTCGCCGCCCTGGCCCTCGAACTGGCCCGCGCCCACCAGTCTGCCCTGATGTTCCGTCACTTCATCTCGGTGACCGGCGCTCCGGCGGATCTCCCGGCGCCCGCGCAGCCGCGGCCCGTACCGCCGCTGCGCGACGCGGTGGAGCTGCGCGACGTCTGGTTCCGCTACGGCGACCGGCAGCCCTGGATCCTGCGGGGCGTCGACCTGGTGATCCCCGCGGGGCGGTCGGTGGGCCTGGCCGGCCTCAACGGCGCCGGCAAGTCCACCCTGGTGAAGCTGCTCTGCCGGTTCTACGACCCGACCCGCGGGCAGATCCTCTGGGACGGCGTCGACCTGCGCGAACTCTGCCCGCGCGAGCTGCGCCGGCGGCTCGGGGCGACCTTCCAGGACTACATGGAGTACGACCTCACCGCCCGCGAGAACATCGCCCTCGGCGATCTCACCGCCCTGACGGACCCCGGCCGCCGGGTCGAGCAGGCCGCCGAACTGGCGGGCGTCCACGACAAGCTCACCGGCCTGCCGCACGGCTACGACACCCTGCTCAGCCGGATCTTCTTCAGCGAGCAGGACAAGGAGGACGCCGGCACGGGCCTGGTGCTCTCCGGCGGCCAGTGGCAGCGGCTGGCCCTGGCCCGCTCCCTGGTCCGCTCCGACGCCGACCTGCTGATCCTGGACGAGCCGAGCTCCGGCCTGGACCCGGAGGCCGAGCACAGCGTCCATCAGCGCCTGCGCGACCACCGGGCGGGCCGCGCCGGGCTGCTCATCTCGCACCGGCTGAGCGCTCTGCGGGAGGCGGACACCATCGCCGTCCTGGAGGACGGCCGGATCACCGAGACGGGCCCGCACCGGGAGCTCGTCCGCCGCGGCGGCTCGTACGCCCGCCTGTTCGCCCTCCAGGCCGGCGGGTACGGGGCCGCCGAGGAGACCGGCGGTGACGCAGCGGTGCCGAGCGCCGCAGGCGCGAGTGCGGACGCGGGCACCGGCAGGGACGGGTGGACGTGAGGTCCGTACGGCTCGTCCGGTGGATCCACCGCGTCCTGCGCGGCCGGGTGCTCGCCGTCACGGTGACCGGCCCCAGCATGGAGCCGGGCCTGCGCGACGGTGACCGGGTGCTCGTGGTGCGCCGTCGCGCCCGTCGGCTGCACCGGGGCCAGGTCGTCGTCCTCGGGCCACGGGCGGCTCCGCCGGTCGTGCTGGGAGCCGCACGGGCGGGGAGCCTGCCCGCACCGGACGAGCGCCCGGTGGGCCCCGCCCAGTTGCTGATCAAACGGATCGCGGCCGCCCCCGGTGACCTCGTCCCCGCCGCCCTGGCCGCCGCCCTGCGCTGCCCGCCGGGCTCGACGGTGCCGCCGGACCGCTTCCTGGTCCTCGGCGACAACGGGCCCCGCAGTGTCGACTCCCGGCACTTCGGCTACGTGACGCGGGAGCAGGTGGTCGGGGTTGCCGTCCGCCCGCTGCGCCCGGCGCCGGCCGGGCGCTGAACGGGGGCGCACCGGACGGGACGCCTCCCGGTCGGCCGTCAGCGCGGGCCTGGCACCCGGGCACGCCGCCACCTGCACGGGGGCCGCTCCCAGGGGGACGGTGCCAGGCGGCATCCCGGCCCTCGCCGCCGGGTCGGCCGGCGGCGGCCGGCCCCGCGCAGGCATGTGCCAGGATGACGCCGGTGTCGATGTTGATCCTCAAGTTGCTCCTCGCCCCCGCGCTGGTGGTCGCCTCCTCCTTGGCCGGGCGCCGCTGGGGGCCGACGCTGGCGGGCACGCTGGTGGCCCTGCCGATCGTGGCGGGGCCGATCCTGTTCATCACCTGGCTGGAACACGGCCGGGATTTCGCCGCGCGGGCCGCCGGGGCCTCGCTGCTGGGGCTGGTCTCGCTGGCCCTGTTCGCGGTGGTCTTCGCCCTGCTCGCCCGGACGGCACGGGCCGGACACTGGGCGGTCACACTCGTCCTGGCCTGGACGGTCTGCCTGGCCGCGGACCTCGTGCTGAGCCGGCTGTCGGTGTCGCCCGTCCTCGCGCTGGGCCTCTCCCTGGCCGCGACCGCCTGCGGCGCGAAGGCCCTCGGCCGGGCCCGCGCGGGTGAGGTGCCGAAGGCGCCGCCGCCCCCACGGTGGGACCTGCCGGCCCGCGGGACGGCGACCGCGCTCCTGGTCACCGCGCTGACCACGGCCGCCTCACACCTCGGCCCCGACCTGACGGGCGTGCTCGCGCCCTTCCCGATCGGCACCAGCGTGGTGGCGACCTTCGCGCTCGCCCAGGGCGGAGCGGCGGTCGCGGAGGCGACCCTGCGCGGCGTGCTGCGCGGTCTGGTGGGCTTCGCCGCCTTCTGCTACCTGGTGGCCGTGCTCACCGGGCCCCTGGACGGCGCGGCCGCGTTCGGCATCGCCGTCGTCTGCACGCTCGCCCTCCAGCTGGGCGTCGGACGGTTGCAGGGCACCGTCGCGGCACGGCGGACGGCCCGCGCCGCGCACCCGGAGGAGCCCGCACCCGACGACTCGCCCGTCCGGGCGACAACCGGGGCGCTCCCCGGTCCTCCTTCCCCGTCCGGCGCCGCCGGCCCCGGCCCGGGCGGCCTGCTGTCGTCGACCGCCGCCGAAGGCCGCTCCCGGCCGTCCCCCTGACGTCCGGGAGCGGCACGGTGTCCGGTCCGCTCCCGGACGACGCCGCAGTGCGCGCCGGTGCCGGTGCCGGTGCCCGTGCGCGCGCCGGCCCCGGCGGCTCCTCGACCCGCCGCGCCGCCAGGGCGTGCAGGACGCAGGCCCGGGCGGCGCGGCATGTTCAGCCCGTGGCCGCCGCGGCGGCGGCGTTGGCCCGCTCCAGCAGGGTCCGCAGTGCGCGTTGCTGCTCCGAGCGGCTGGTGGTGGCGCCCAACCCTTGGTAGTAGGCGGTGAGCCCCGCCAGCGCGCCGGCCGCGTCGGAGGGGCGGTCCGCCTGCTGGACCTCCTGGAACCACTGCTCCAGTTGGGCCCGGTGCGCCCGCTCCGGCACGTTGAACCGGTCGATCGTGAACTCCTCGCGCCAGTCGGCCCAGGCCTTCTCGACCCCGGCACGCCCGTCGTCCCCGAAGACCGTGGTGAGCGAGCGCTCCCAGGCGCCGAGTCCCGACAGGTACTTGGCGCCCAGCGCGGAGTCCAGCGGCCGGAGCCGGCCGGCCTCCAGCAGCGCCTGCATGTTCTTGTCGCTGAAGGTCCGCTCCGCCAGGTGGCCGATCGTCTCCCCGTTGACCGGGCCGAGCGTGCCCGCCAGGTGCCCCCAGCTCAGGTAGGCCCGGTCGAGCCGCTCCCCCGCCATGCCGAACGGCGCCGCACCGTCGAAGTGGCTGGCGACCACCCGGTGGTGACGGTCGGTCCCGATCTGCCCGAGGTCGAGCTCACCGCTCGCGGTGGCCCGGGCCAGCTGGAAGTCGTCCACGAAGGTGGTGTGCGGCAGCTTCTGGTGGGCGACCACGAAGAGCCGGATGAGATCGCTGGTCCGGGCCGGGCGCAGCGAGGGCGGGGTGTTCCCGATGTCCGCCAGCTCGCGCCGGGCGTGGTCGACCACCGCGCGGGTGGGCCCGTCCAGGTCCTGGATGCCGTGCATCTCGTCGAAGCGCGCGCCCAGCCAGCCCTCCAGCACCTGCGGGCTCTTCCCCTCGAAGGAGAGCAGCGAGGCCCGCATGAACGACCAGGACGCGGCGTGCGAGTTCTGCGTCTGGTACTGGGTGTCCGGCCGGGCCTGCTCGCTGAGCATGATCCGGCCGATCAGGGACGGGTCGCGGCGGTCGAGGGCGATGTCCGCGACCAGGTCGCTGTCGGCGCCGTAGCGCCGGAAGGCCTGGACGGTCGGTGGCAGGTCCGTGTGCGGCTGCACCGTCACCGGTGTGTCCATCCGCAGCAGGCCCTCGATCTCGGCCTTGCGGCCCGCCGTCAGGTAGTCCGGGAAAGCCCGGTGCAGGCTCTTGATCAGGTGTTCCCTGGCGGCGGCCGCGTCCTCCTTGGTCAGCGCGTTGTTCTCCTTGAGGTCCAGCAGGGTCCCCACCACCTCCTGCGGTGTGGGGGGCAGGCCCTCGCCCCGCACGTACCGGTCGATCCGGTCGATCATGTTCGCCTCGCCCCGGCCCTTGGCGGCGCCGTCGGCGAAGGAGGCGAAGGAGGTGATCTGGGACAACTCGATGTAGCCGGAGACCAGGTCGCCGAGGCTGCGGTGCCACTCCTGCAGGGGCAGGTCGGCCGGCGGATGCTCCGGCAGCTCGCCGAGCCGGCCCATGATGTCGTTCCAGCGTGCCACCACCGTCTGGTGTTCGGCGGCCGCCGCGCCCTTCGGCAGCGGCGGGTAGTTCTGGAACTCCTTGATGTCCGAAACCAGTTCGTTCCACACGGAGTCCGCCGTACGGTTCGCCAGGCCCTCCGCGGCGCGCCGGGTGAGCACCCACGGCACGGTGTGCGAACGCTGGTCGGACCCGAACCGGGTCATCGGCCGGTCGTTGGACGGGAGCACCTCGGTCAGCCACACCTGGTCGCCCCGGAGCGGGAACCGCGGATCGCCGGTGAAGCCGGTCTGCACGGCGACCGGCAGCGGCCGGCGCGGCGGGACGGTCGCCGGCTGCACCGGGCCCGGTTCGGAGCTCTGGGAGTGCACGCCCATGTCCTCGTCCAGGGCGGGGCTCGGGGTGCGGGAGCCCATGTCCGTGTCCATCGGCGCGTCGTTGCGGTTGACCGTCGGCGCGGGCGGCGGGGGCGGCGGGGCCTGCGTCGGGTGCAGCCCGCGGGAGACCGGGCCGGTGGTGAAGGCGGGCGGCGGCGGGGGCGGGGGCGGCGGTGCCGAGGTGGTGCGGCTGTCGGTACTCGGGGTGGGATGGGGCGGGTTGGCCGGGTTGGCCGGGGGGGTCGGGGTGGGCGGGTTGGCCGGGTTGCCGCGGTCGGTGGTCGAAGTGGACCCGCTGGCATGGGCGTTGGCGTTGGCGTTGGCGTTGGCGTTGCCGTTGCCGGCAGCGGCGGCGGCGGCCGCCTTGAGGCGCTTCGCCTCCTCCTTCGCGGCACGCAGCTCCGCCAGCTGCTCGGGAGTCGGCTTGGCGCCCTTCGGCTCCCTGACCGGCCGGGCCGTCGGTTCGCTGCCGAGACGCTGGGAGATCTCCTCCAGGGTGTGCAACTGCGCCGGGGTGAACCGGTCCGCCGAGTGCCTGGAGACCTCCGCGACCACGTCGGCCAGCTTGCCGATCGCCGGCCGCATCGACTCGCGGCCGTCCCGCAGGTGGTCCAGCGCGGCCGGGTCGAGCTTGGAGTGCAGCGTCAGCACGTCCAGGGCGTCGCGGACCCGCTTCTCGCGGAGCATCGCCACGTCAACCTTGGCGTCCTGCTTGCGCATCGCCAGCGCGGCGAGCTTGTCGCCCAGCAGGTCCTCGCTCGCCACCACCTTCAGCGGGACGGTCTCGCCGTTGTGGGTCTCGCCGTTGACGACCACCTCCATCGGGTGCTCCTGGGAGCGCACCGGCGCCAGCGTGATGCTGACG
Organism: Kitasatospora herbaricolor; assembly: GCF_030813695.1. Lineage (NCBI taxonomy): Bacteria > Bacillati > Actinomycetota > Actinomycetes > Kitasatosporales > Streptomycetaceae > Kitasatospora > Kitasatospora herbaricolor. The sequence goes on along the minus strand of NZ_JAUSVA010000002.1, from coordinate 9,167,132 downwards.
TCGAGGCCGCCGAAGCGACCGGTCACCGTGGTCGAGGCGGTACGCCGGCCGGGCACCACCTGGCTGTCCGTGAGCACTTCGTCCGCCAGGAAGCGGAGCACCTCGTTGGGGTTCCTGATCCCGTCGCCGCCGAAGGACAGGCGCATGTCGAGGTCCTGGACGGGACGGTGCAACTGGAGGGCGGCGACGCCTCCGCCGCCGCCGAGCACGAGGGAGCCGGGCGGCAGGCCGAGTCCGCTCCCGCCGAGCCGCTCGACGACGGTCTGCTCCAGGAGCGCGGCGGTGCCGAGCCGGAACTCGGACTCCGCCGTCTCCCGGTCGGTCATGCCGTCGGGCGTCGGGTAGGTCGTGGGAGCCGGCGGCGGGGGCGCCACCGGGTGGGCGGGGTTGGGCGTGCCGTGCGTCCCCGGGGTGGGCGCCGCACTGCCGGGTACCGGCGGCGGGGCGTGCGAAGGGGCCGGCGGCGGGGTGTGGGCGGGCGCGGGCGTGGCGGCGGCGGGCTGGTGCTCGACGCCCTCCATGAAGTCCCGGAGCCCTTGGTACATGTCGTTCTCGGCCCGGGTCGCCTCGACCGGGTTCGCCGGGGCGTGCGTCCCCGGGACGGGGTCCGGGCCGTAGAGCCGCTCCAGCAGCGGGAGCAGGGCCGGCTCGTTCGCCCGCACCCAGGCCGGGCCGTTGTTGCGCTGCTGCCCGGTGTGCGGGTCGGTCCCGTGGTTGGTGCCCAGGTAGGCGTTGGTCACCTGGGCGAAGTACTCCAACTCGTCCCGCGAGCCGTAGTTGTCGACCGGGTTGCCGTGGAGGTCCTGGCGCGGCCCGTCCGTCCAGGCCGCGTTCGGGTCGTTCAGCTTGCTCTGGTAACTGCTGGTGATCGTGGCCCGGTCCGGGGCGGGGAGGCCGTACTGGTGGACGGTGTGCGCGAACTCGTGCGTGGTGGTGGAGTAGCCGTCCGCGTAGTGGGTCGCGTTGCCGACCGAGGTGCTCTCCCCGAGCAGGTTCTCCTCGGTGACGGCGGCCCGCCGCCCGCCCGAGCCGCGCACGTCGTCCCAGCCGCGTCCGCCGCCGGACGCGCCGCCGGCCGTCGTCCCGCGCAGCCCGTGGAAGGCGTTGACCGAGGTCATCGAGACGTCCTTGGGGACCACCACGATCCCGGCGCCGCCCTTCAGCAACCTGGCCGCCACGTCGGGGTCCTGGAGCATCCGCTCGGCCTGTGCGCGCGCCTGGGCCCGGGCCGAGACCGGCTGGGCGGTACGGCTGTCGACGTCCACCATCAGCCGGGCGGCCGTGGTAGCGAACTCCTTGGCCGGCAGGGCGCCGCGCAGCGCGTCCACGAACGCCGGGTCCTTGGCCAGCCAGCGCCGGTACTCCGGGCGCAGCGCGTCCAGGGTCTGGGCCCGCTCCTGCGCGGACATCGTCGGCACGTCACGGACCAGCTGGGCCGCCTCGGGCGGCCGGGTGATGGTGAACTGCTGCTCCCGGCCCATCTCCTGGGCCGTCCGGCCGACCCGGCCGGAGCCTCCCTGACGCAGCGCGTCCAGCTCGGCCTGCCGCTGGTTGCGTTCGGTCTGGTGGATCTGGTCGGCCGCCTGCGAGGTCAGCGGGCGGTGCGGCGTGCCGGACCCGCCCGGGGTGCCGGCGGTGTTGCCCTGGTTCGGGTTCTGGGTCGGGTTCTGGGTCGGGTGCTGGGCCGGGTTCGAGGTGGGGTTGGCCGTCGGGTGCTGCGCGGACGGCTGCGCCTGCGTACGCGGCGGAATCGGCGGGGCGGTCCGGCCCGGCGCGGACGGAGCGGCGCGCGGGGGGATCGGCGGCGCGGTCCGGCCGGCGTTCGAGACCGGCTGCTGGGTCGGGTTCTGCGCCGGGTGCTGCGCCGGGTGCTGAACCGGAGGCTGCTGCCCCGACGGCTGCGCCTGACGACGCGGCGGAATCGGCGGAGCCGTCCGACCCCCACCGGAAGCCGGAGGCTGCACCGGATGCTGCACCGGATTCTGAACCGGAGGCTGCTGCCCCGACGGCTGCGCCTGGCGGCGCGGCGGAATCGGCGGAGCCGTCCGGGTCGACTGCGGCGGCGGGGCGGCCGACGGGCCGTGAGGGGTCCCGCTCCGAGGAGCGGCGCCGCCCTGGACGCCGTGCGGCGTGCCGGCGGCGGCCGCGCTCGTGTCCGCCGGGGGCGGCGGCGGTACGGACGGGGTCTCGGTCGAGCGGGAAGGCTGGTCGCCGGCCGCCGGCCGGGCGGTGGGGACGGACATGCCGGGCGGCATGCCTGCGGTGTCGAGCCGGCTCGTGCCGGTGTCGGCGGGCTCACGAGTGGTCGGCACCGGGTGGTCCCCCGCCGACGGGTGGGGCGCCGCCGGGCCGGACGGCCCCTGGGAAGGCCCGTGGGCCGTCGGCGCACCGCCGGGCGCCGCCGTCGCGTGGGCGGCCGGGGCGGCGGACGGCGTGGCGTGGCCGGGCGGCGGGGTGGCGGAGGCGGCGGCCGGCGTCTCGTGCGGAGCCGCGTTCGGGGTGTGGTCGGGCGTGCTGTGCGTCGGCGGGGGCGGCGGGGACGTCTCCCGGGAGGGAGCGGCGGCCGGGGTCTCGGAGCGCGACGGCGAGGCGGCGGGCGCCTCGTGCGGCGTGGCGCTCGGAGCCTGCTCCGGCGTGCTGTGCAGCGCCGGCGTCACGGTCGGGGCCGGAGTCGGGACGTGGTTCGCCGGGGTCGGCTCGGTACGGCTCTCGGCCGTCCGGCCGGTGTCGACGGGAGTCGGGTCGGGGGCAGACTGCCGGGGGACGGCGTCCGGTGTGGTGCGGGTCGGCGCGTCGGCTGCCGCCGTCTGCTGCGGCTCGGGCCGCTGCAGGCCGCCGGTGCTCGGCTGGGTGTCGGCGCGCCGGTCCGCCGCCGGGGCGGGCTCGGCGGGGTGCACGGTGTTCTCCGGCGCGGCGTTGCGCGGCGCGCTCTCGGTCGCCGGGGTGTGCGACGGTGCCGGCGCACTCTCCGCGACCGGGGTGTGCGACTGAGTGCTCTCCGCGACCGGGGTGTGCGACGGAGCCGGAGCCGCCTGGTGCGGGGCGGCCTCCGGCGCGGTGGCGCGCGGGGCGGCCGGTTCCGTACCGCGCGGCGCGCTCTCCTGGGCCGGGACGTGCGCGGGGGCCGAAGCCGCCGCGGGGGTGGCGGGCGTCCCGGTGGTGTGGTCGGCGACCGGGCCCGGCGTGGCCGTTCGGTCGGAGCCGAACGGGACCAGGCCGCCCGCTCCTCGGCCGCCTGCGCCGGCGCTACTGCCTGCAGCGGACGCACTGCCTGCGCCGGTGTCGGTCGAACGGCCGCCGGACGTGGTGTGCCCGGCCCCGGAGGCCGAGGAAGCGTCGGCGCCGTCGAGGGTGCCTCGGGTACCGGTCCCCCCGGCGGGGCCCTGGTAGGCGGAGGTGGCGGCATCCGGCCTGGAGAAGGCCGGTGTGCTGTCACCGTGCCCGGCCCCGCCGGACGAAGCGGCGCCCGTCGAGCCGGCGCCCGCCGAAGCAGCGCCGGAGGAGGCGCCGGTGGAAGCCGGACCGGAGGAGGCAGCGCCCGCCGAGGCGGCACCGGACGGCCCGGCACCGGCTCCCGAACCGGGCAGGGAACCCGAGCCGGAACCGGCCCCCGACAGGGAACCGCCGATGGGCTTGCCCCCGGTGCTGGTGGCGGCTCCACCACCCGTGGGCGGAGCGCTGTGCGGGGTGGGACCGGCCGGCGGGCCGTTGAACCGGCCCTTGATGTTCGCCGATCCGGCCCGCAGGCCCACCGCGGCACCGCCGCTGAGACCCGACCCGAGCAGGCTACCGCCCTCGACGTGGCCGGTGGTGATCAGCTGGGTCGACACGTCCGCACCGACTCCGACGGCCGCGCCGTGGACCATCTTTCCGCCGGTGGTCTGCATGGCGCCGGCCAGGCCGAGCTTCGAACCCGCGCCGCTCAGCCCCTTGCCGATCAGGTGTCCGCTGGCGCCGGCGACGGCGCCGCCGAGGGCGTTCTGGCCCAGCTCCTTCATGTCGATGCTCTTGCGGTGGCCCTCCATCAGCTCGATGCTCTGGGCCATCAGGTTGATGGCGGCCATCTGGGCCGCCTGCTTGGCGGCGAACTCCAGGGCCTCCTTCAGCAGTTGCTTGAGGATCTGCTGGACGACCGTCCGGCTGATCCCGACGAACACCGGGATCTCGGCCAGCGAGAGACCGGCGGTGAACGGCGCCTCAGCCTCGGCCGTGGCGACCTCGAAGGCCAGGATGCCGAGTTGCGCGATGATCTGGATCTTGGCGGTCTCCGCCGAGTTGGCCATTGCCTCCAGCATGTCGCCCATGCCGTTGCAGGCCTGCACCAGCCCGGGGAAGTAACCCGGGTCCTGCTCGGTGCCCTTGCCCACGGTGAACTGCGCCCAGTGCTTGGCCAACGCCTCGGCGGCCACGCCCTGCTGGCCCTCCAGTGCTCGCTTCAGCGCGGAGTCCGCGGCCTCACCGGCGTCCTTGAGGGTCTCGGCCCCTTGTCGCCAGCGCTCCGCCATGTCGCGCAGCATGTCCTCGTCCGCCTCCGGCCAGCGGGTGCCGGCCAGCAGGAGGAGCACCCACTGGAGGGGTTCGGGCAGCTCGACCGCCATCGGATCAGGCCTTTCGGTTGGTGTGCGACGGCGCGTCGGCGATGCCGCGCAGGGTGGCGGTGGGCAGGGTCGGGTCCACCGGTGCGCTCCATGACGCGGGCTGGCGGACGGCCGCGACGTCCGCCTCGGCGCTGCCGCCACCGAAGACCTCGGCGGTGGCCGCCTCGCTGTTGCGGTAGTTCTCGGTCATCGCCTTCAGGCCGTCGGCGATGTAACGCACGGCTTCGGGCATCCCCTTGAGTCCCTTGAGGGTGCCCGTGCTGTACGTCAGGTAGCCCTTCTCCCCCTCGGCGAACTTCTTGCCCGACTCGTCGTTGCCCCAGGGGGCGGTGGAGTGCGTGTGGTCCAGGTAGGCCGTCAGGCCGGTGACCAGTTGCGCCAGTTGGTCGGAGGCGGCCAGGATCGGCCCGATGGCCGCGCTGTACTGCTCGGGGTCGATCTGGAACCCGCTGCCCGCCGACCCGGGCACGGTGGCGGCGGCCGCCGTCGGGGAGGTGGGCAGGCCGTCCTGACCCGTGGGGGTGGCCAGCCGCTTGGTAGCCGTCGCCTCTCCCTGCTCCGCGCCCAGCGAGTCCTGCGCCGCCAAGGACTCGCCCTCGGGGCTGCGGAGCGCGGTGCTACGGGTCCGGGCGGCAAGCGGATGCACCGCTTCGGCCTCCAACGGACGCAAGGCGGCCTGCATGGGCTCGGCCTCCATCGCACGCAAAGGCGCCTGCATCGGCTCAGCCTCCATCGCACGCAAAGGCGCCTGCATCGGCTCGACGTCCGTCGGACGCAAAGCCTCCCGTACCGGCTCAGCCTGTGCGACGACCCGTTGGGTCACCCGGGTCGGCTGCAGCTCGGGCTGCTCATCCACGGCGGTTCCACCTCTGGCTGGTCGGGGTGCCGGTCGGAAGAGCGGCGGGGTGACGGGACTGCGGCCGGTCGGCAGGCGTCATCGGCCGGCCGCCGGTGCCGGGCGGGCGGCGTCGGCGCCCTCCAGCGAGCCGGTGGCGGCCAGCCGGGACAGCGCGGCGCGGAGGAACGGGCTGGGCACCTGGAACCCGCCCTCCTCCCGCAGGGGCGCGGGGCGCCCGGCCTCGGCGGCGGGCGTGGTGGAGGGCGACGCGCCGGCCTCCGGAGCGCGCCCCGCCGGGGCCTCCTCGTCGGGCCGGCCGCGGCGGGCGGCCGCCGCACGGGCCCGGTCGAGGTAGGCGTCGTCGCCGGTGGCCGTGGTGTCGGCCGCACCCTGCGGTGCGGCCGTCGCGGTGGGCGTGGCGGACGCGAGGTGTGTGCCCGCCGGCTCGGTGGTCGCCGCGCCGGTGTCCGGGACATCGGCCTGCGGCGCTGCGGTGCCCAGCACCGCGCTGGCGAGCTGGGTCAGCAGCGCCTGCTCGCTGCTCGCGGTGTCGGCGCCGTCCGCGCCGTCCGGGCCGGGCCGGCCCGCGTGCTGCGCGCCCGTGCCCTGCGGGGCGCCCTGGTCGTCGCTGCGGGCGGCGTCCAGCCAGCGGCGGCGCATCTGCTCCATCCGGCGGTCGCCCTGCTCGTGCCGAACGGCCTGCCCCTGGACACCGGAGTCGGTGAGCGCCGAGCCGTCCTCGTCCTCCGCTCCGCACTCGCCGAACCGGCTGGGCCGGACGAAGCGGTTGCCCTCGCCCTTGCCCTTGCCCCCGCGGCCACCGCCGCCGCCCGGGTGACCGCCCGCGTGGGCGCCGCCCGCACCGGCGGCCGAGGCGCTGCGGCCGGTGCCCGCACCGGCGCCGGCGGCCCCGCCCGCACCGCCGCGCCCCGAGCCCGCGCCGGAGCCGAGACCGGAGCGGGTGGAACCCTCGCCGCTGCCGGCGACTCCCAGCCCCGATCGCGCGCTGCCGGCCCGGGCGCCGGCGACCGATCCGCTGCCGCCCCCGCGACCGCCGCCGAAGCCGCCGGCCGCACCCCCGGCCGAGCCGCGGCCGGCACCGCCGGCACCCGGCATGCCGCCGCCGAGGCTCCGTCCGGTGGTCCCCGTGACGCCCCGTCCGGCCGACGCGGCGGTGGTGGAGCCCGGCGTGAACCGGCTGCCGCCGGTGGACGGCCGGGTCGCGCCGGAGCCGAGGCCACCCGGCAGGCCCAGGCCCCCGAACGGCGACGCCCCGCCGAAGGCTCCGCCGAACGATCCCCCCGCGAGGGTGGGTCCCGATCCGGACGAGCCACGACCGGTCCCGCTCCACGGGCTCAGTGCGCCGCCGATCCCGCCGCTCGGGTCGAAGCTGCTCTGCGACCCGGAGAGTCCTGCCAGGCTGAGGCTCGTGGGGTTGGGCCGGTAGACGGGCAGGTCGGCGCCGCCCATCCCGATGCCGCCGCCGGACCCGCCGCCCGACACGCCGCCGAAGCCGCCCAGGCCGCCGGGGGCCGGCGGCTCGAAGGGCTTGAAGGAGGCCAGCTGCGGCCGGTAGGGGCTGCCACCGGACCCTCCGACGCCCCCCATTCCGTCCGGAAGCGTGCCCGGCATCCCGCCGGGCCCTCCGTCCGCGGCGCTGAAGGGGGAGAACTCGGCCGCCGAGCCGCCGGGCGGGACGGCCCCGGAGTAGGAGGCCAGGTCCACGCCGTCCGGGCGCTGGAGGGTGGAGGGGTCGAACGAGGCGCCGGCCGCAGTGCCCCGGGTCGGGGCCGTCGTTCCGTCGCCGTGGCTGCCGAGGGTGGCGATCTGGCCGGCACCGGTCATCCGCTCGATGTGGCCGGCGCTCTCCCGGAGCATAGAGTCGACGCTGGTGCCGACCTGGCCGACGTAGCGGTTGTAGGTGTCCGCGGCCGTCTTGATGCCTTCGGACTGGGCGATGTCGTCGTGCTTGCCGGCCGGGTTCTGGTCCATGTACTCCTTCGCGTAACGGAGTTCACGGACCATCTCGCTCTTGGTCTGGGTCACCGCCTGCTCGGCCCCACGCAGCGACTGGGCCATCGCGACCCCGGCGTCCAGGGTGGTGACCGCGTGCGACTGGTCGGTGCCGGCGTACTTGCGCAGGTAGGCCTCGAAGCTGTCGGCGGCGGCGCCGGACATGTTGGCCATCGCCCGGTTGGCGCTCGCCACGATGGTGCGGACCGCGGGTTCGGCGGCGGTGTTCCAGGCCTCCCAGGCGGCTGCCAGCTCGGCCAGCAACTCCTCGTTGGCGTTCGGGAACACGATGCCGGAGCCGTGCTCGTTGCTCTGGACGACCTTCAGCACCTCGGCGAGGTCGGACGGCAGCTCGATCATGACGAGTCGCTCTCTTCGGCTGGCCGGCTGGCCTGGGACGGATGAGGGGAATGAGGGGGCGACGGACGGCCGGGCCCGGGGTCCCCGGGCCCGACGCCGTGTCACCGGTACGGCGGAGCGGGTGCGGTGCCGGGCCGCCCGGCGCCGGTGGGCCTCCCGGGCCCCCCGGGGCGGCGGCCCCGGCCCGCGTGGGCGGCCGCCGGTCGGACGGACCGACCGATCAGATCAGCTGGTTGTGCGCGCCGCCGGGAGCCGGGCGCGGGATCGGCTCGGGGTCCGGATCGCGCTCGTTGTAGTCGAGTTCGGGGGCCGTCGGGTCGTGGTAGATGTCCGCCTGGCCGTGCGGGACGTGCAGCGTGACCGGGTCCTTCTGCGGGATCGGCGGCTCCTGCACCGTGGGCAGGCTCGCCGGGACGGGCTCGGTCTCGCCGCGGCCCCCGTCCAGGGCCCGCAGGTCGACCGCGCGGGCCTCGTCGGTCGCCCGGTAGCGCTGGCACATCAGCTCCAGGTTCGCCGCCAGCTGCGCCGAGTTCTGCAGGTAGCGCTTGACGCCCTCGAAGACCTGCTTCTGGTGCTCGGACAGTCCGCCGACCGAGGACGTGCCGCCGGTCAGCGACTTGCCCACGTTGTCGGTGCCGTAGACCGTCGGCTGGATCTGCTTGATCACGGCGTCCAGCCGGGCGGCCGGGGCCTCCAGGTCGTCCAGCATGGTCCGGATCTTCTTGGCCGCAGCCTCGACCTCGTCGAGGTCGATCTGGAACGACGAACCGCTCATGGCCGCCCACCCCACTTTCCCGGGCGCCGTTGCCGCCGCCCGTCCCCTTCCGCCTCCGGCCCGCTGGGGGCCGGAGGCGGTCTTCGTCACGATCCGTTTGCGTCTGCCGTGCCGGTCAGAGCGTGGTCGCCCCGCCCGGGCCGACCACGTGCAGGCCGGCCTCGCCGAAGGCGACCGCCAGCGGCAGCCGGTCCAACTCGGCCTCGTTCAAGAGTGTTCCGCTCCCGGCGTGCCAGAGCCGCAGGGTCGCCCCCTGGTCGCCGGCGGCCAGCAGGGTCTCGCCGCCCAGGTCCTGGAGGACGAGGCTGCGCACCGGGGACCCGCCTCCGGCGAAGTCCCCCGCCGGGCTGCCGTCCCGGGCGTCCCAGATCCGCAGCGACCCGTCGGCGCCGCCGCCGACCAGCACCTCGCGGGTGTCCAGCAGGCCGAAGGAGAGCGCGGTGACCGGGCCCGGCAGGGAGCCGGCCGGCGCCGGGCCGGGGGCGCCGTCGGTGGCGTCCCAGAGCCGGACCGTGCCGTCGCGGCCGGCCGTGGCGAGCGTCGGACGGCCCGCCACCGAGCCGACGGCCAGCGCCGTCACCCCCGCCGGATCGGCCGTCAGGCGCAGCAGCGGGGCGCCCCCGAGCGCCTCCCGCACCCGGACGGTCCCGTCGGTGCCGGCCGAGGCCAGCAGGGCCCGGCCGTCCTGGTCCGGGGCGCCGACGGCGACCGCCGAGACCGGCCCGGTGTGCGAGGTGGGGACGGACAGCGGGGCGCCGCTGCGGGGGTCGAGGCAGCGGACCGCGCCGGTGGCCGTGCCGCAGACGACGAGTGTGCGGTCTCCGGCGGGGCAGAGCGCCACGGAGGTGACCGGTCCGCCCTCCGGGGCGGCGGTGTGCAGGGTGGTGCGGGTCGCGGCGTCCCACAGGCGCAGGGTGCCGTCGCCGTGGCCGGCCGCCAGCACCGGCCGCCCGTCCAGCTCGCCCACGGCCAGGGCGTTGACCGGGAAGTCCTGGCCGGGGCCGGGCGCGCAGTCGCCGACGGCCGTCCAGGTCGCCGGGTCCCAGAAGGTGAGTTGCCCGCTCTCGTCGCCGGTGACCAGCAGGTCGCGTCCGTCGTGCGGGACGGCGGCCAGCGCGGTGAGCCAGCCACGGGCGACGGGACGGCCGTCCAGGGCGCGGGCGGTGTAGACGTCCCAGGTGCGCACGGTGCCGTCGAGGGCGCAGGAGGCGAGCAGGGGGTCGCCGCCGGTGCGCAGGAAGGCGAGGGCGGTGACCGTGCCGGAGTGGCCGGTGAGCACGGCCAGCGGCTGCCCGGTGGCGAGGTCCCAGAGCCGGACGCTGCCGTCCTGCCCGGCGGAGGCCAGCAGGGCCTGGTCGCCGAGGCTGAGGACGGCGAGCGCGGTGACGCGGTCGCCGTGGCCCACCAGCAGGTGAAGCTGTTCGCCGGTGGCGGCGTCCCAGACGCGGACCAGGGCGTCGTCGCCGGCGGCGGCGACCAGGTCGAGTCCGGCGCAGCGGGCGTGGCAGAGGACCGCCGCGCCCTGGCCGGCGACCGACAGCAGCCCGAGGGCCCGGCCGTCCTCGGCGTGCCAGGCCTGCACCTCGCCCTGCCGGCCGGCCGAGAAGACCAGCGGCACGCCCTGGACGAGTCCGGCGGTCACCGCCTGGGCCCCTTCGCCGCCGGCGGTGCCGTGCAGCAGTGCGCCGCTGACGGCGTCCCAGACCTGTACGGCGCCGTCGGCGCCGCCGACGGCGAACAGTTCGCGGCCGCCGGCCGTTCCGAGTGCCAGGGCGGTGGGCAGCACGCCCGCCTCGGTCCCCGAGCCGCCGAGCGGGTCGGCGCCGTCGAGGGCCACCAGGCCGAAGCCCTGCTCGGGTTCGGCCAGCGCGTACGCGGCGCGACCGCCGACGGTGCCGATCGCGGCGGCGGGCCGGGCGGTGGTTCCGGCCTCGGCCGGGTCGATCTCGTCGAGCGCGAGCAGGACGCCGGGCAGCCGGCCGGCCGCGGCCGGGTCCAGCACCTGGGCGGCCAGCGCCTCCAGGGCCCGTCCCACGCCCGGGACCGGGCTGGTGGTGGCGTCGTCCCAGCTCGCGTCGCCGTCCGGCAGCAGGCCGGTGACGGTGAGCCGGCGGCCGGTGTCCGCCGCGGCGGCGGGGCCGTCGGGCGCGGCGTCCCGGCCGGGCGCGGCGCCGGGCGGGCCCGCGAGCAGCGCGCCCAGGACGCGGTTCAGGACGGCCAGATCGAGTCGGCCGGTCCGGACCGTCCGGGTGGTGCCGACGAGGGCCTCCACCCGGAGCCGGCCGTCCGCCGCCACGGTGAGCGCGACCCGGCCCGAGGGGAGCTGTGAGCTCCCGTGGACGTACGACAGGCCGTGTACCGACGATTCGTCAGTTCCGGCCGCAAAGACCGGAATCCCGGTTCCCCCCGACATCACGTTCTCCTCCTGGACGGCATGGCCGTCGCCTTGTCCTCACAGAGCACCCCCGTACTCGGAACACAATCCCTGTCTCAGCACAGATCCTGTGGCTGCAGGGTGGCATGCACGGCGTCGTGCAGCGTCTGGGTCCGGGAGCTGCGGAACAGCCCCGGGCGGTAGCCCGCACGCCGGAAACCTATGGACGCGCCGACCACCTGAACGGGCATGTTATCCCTTGCGGCGTACGCGTCAATATGACACAGGCCGAGCCCTTCGAAGCCGAACCTGCAGATCAACCGCAGTGCCGAACTCGCCACCTTGAGGCTGCGCGCCTGCGGCAGCAGCCAGATCGAAGCCTCGGCCGCGCCCTCCGCCGGCCGCAGGTCGACCAGCTCGGCCCAGCCCACCGAAGGCCCGTCCCCCACCACCACCGAGAAGTACGCCGCCCGGTCCCGTGCCCAGAGGGCGCCGGGCACCTCCGCCAGCCAGCGGCGCGCCTCCGCCATGTCCCGATGGGGGATCACCCCCTGCATGAACTCACGGACCAGCGGATCCCTCGATCCGGCCAGCAGCGTGGCGGCGTCGTCCACCTCCGGCCGCCGGATGGACACCTGACCATCCGTCAGCGTCGGTACGGGCAGCGTGCTCAGAAGACGCATCACCAGCCCCTTCCGTGCGCCGAGGGCACCTAGGAGACCACCTCTACGCGCGCAGATCAAACCGGCCCCGAAGTACCCGAACACCCGTCCGGGGCCCCTCTAACCCGCCGGTGGACTGGCCCGAGGCCCCCGGAGAACCGGGGAGGCCACCACCGAGCTTTGCCAAGAATTTGCCGTACGGGGTGAACGACGCGGCAACTCCACCCCGAATCCCCACACACCCCGCCCACCGAACCCCGGGCGGAGCGGCCGGCAGCCGCCCGGCGGATCGCCACGGCAGCCCGCACCGGGGCGGGCTGTGAGATCGGGTGCACCGTCACCGCGCGGCGACGGCAGGACCGTCCCCGGCCTCGCCGGGCACCGTGAGCTCTGGTGGCCGAACGCCGGGATCATCGCCGGAATCGGGCTCAGGCCAGCCGGCCGGACGCATGCAGCATGTCGAACACCAACCGGTCCACTGCCGAGACCCGGGCACGATCGCCGTAACCGAACCAGGCCGACTCCGCGATCTCGCCGGACGGGGTCAGCGGACCGGTGACATCGGCGGTGTAGCAGATCATCCGGAACTCGGTACGTCCGTCGGTGTCCCGCCGCGTCTCGAAGGTACCGACATGGACCATCGTGTCCGTGTCGACGCGGGACCGGAGCTCCTCGTCGATCTCGCGTGCCAGGGTCTCGGCATCGGACTCACCCGGCTCCCGCTTCCCACCGGGGAAGTAGAAGACGTCAACCCCGCGGTCGCGCGTGACAAGCACCCGACCGCCACGCACCAGAACCCAGGCCACCTTCTCGGGGACGAACTCCACCCTCTCCATGGCCGGACCCTACCCGTCCGCACCGGCACCACGGCAGGGCCGCGGCACGGCGCACGGGTGGTCGCCGGCGGCCCGGCCCGCTCCCCCGATCCGGACCACGATCCACGCGAGCATCACCTACCGGCGGCCCACGCTACGCGCTCGCCCCGCCGCCCCGGTCCGCGGGCTCGGCCGCCTCGCCGGTGACGCGCCGCGTCCGGCGGAAGGCCGGCGGGACCAGCACGAGGCAGAGCGCGAACCAGCCCACCGCGAGCAGCCAGCCCCCCAGCACGTCGAACGGCCAGTGCACGCCGAGGTAGACCCGAGTGAGGCCGACGGCCACCCCCACCACCCCGAGCAGCAGCGCCACCGGAACCGCCACCCGGCGCCGGACCGTGCACAGGACGGCCCAGGCCAGCAGGCCGGCCGCGAGCGCACCGGTGAAGGCGTGGCCGGAGGGGAAGGCGTAGCCGCTCGGCGAGGCGCCGACCCAGTCGGCCGCCGGCGGGCGCGGCCGGGCGAAGGCCAGCATCAGACCCCTGCGGAGCAGTTGCCCCACCGCCAGCACCAGCACCGGACCGCAGATCCACAGGATCCGCCGCCGCACCGGTTCGACGCCCCGCGCCAGGAGGACGCCCGCCCCGACCGCGGCGGCGTACGGCGGAAAGCCGGTGCCCAGGTCGGTGACTGCGCCCGCGAGGCGCACGGCCCACCCGGGACGGTGCGTCACCGCCCGGTCGTGCAGCCACGACTCGGCGGGGAACGGTCCCCAGCCGTGCAGGGCGAGCAGGAGGGCCAGCACGCCGAAGGCCGTCAGCGCGATGCCGGCGGTGAGCGCGGCGGCGCGCGGAGGAACCAGGGGCCGACCGCTGGGCTGGGGCATCCGCGGAGGACCTCTCGTCGCCGGGCCGCTGTCACATCCACACGTCTACATCAGTGTAGACCGTCGGCGCGGCCGTGGATCATCACCGATCCGCGCGGACCCGCACCCGGCAGGCCGGCCCGCCGCATCCGGCACCACGTTCAGCCCGGCAGCCCGGTCAGCCCTCGCGGCCGGCCTGGAGAGCGCCGAGCATCAGCCGTTCGGTCTCGGCCAGGTACGCCTCGGCGGCCGTCCCGGCCTGCACGGCCCGGCCGTCGGCGACCGCCGCGACCACCGGGGCGAGCCGGGCGGCGGCCGCGGCCGGGTCCTCGAACGGGGCCCGCAGGGCGGCCCGGACCGGGAGGTAGGCGTTGAACAGGGTGTTGGTGAGCAGCAGGTAGACGCGGTTGCCCGTGGCGCGGGCGAGTTCGCGGTGGACCTCGGCCTCGGCGAGCTGCGCGGCGTCGCCGTCGGCCGCCGCGGCGATCTCGTCGAGCAGGTCGCGCAGGCGCCGGGCCTGCCGGTCGGTGCGGCGGTCGGCGGCCCGGCGGGCGATCAGGGCGCCGATGTGGCGGCGCACTTCGAAGATCTCGGCGAGCCAGCCGCGGTCCTGGGCGGCGAGCATCGGCAGCAGGTCGGCGCCGCCGAGCCGCAGGAAGTCCCGCACCCTGGTGCCGATGCCGTGCCGGGTGCTGAGCAGTCCGGCCTGTTCGAGCCGGGAGAGGGCGTGCTTGAGGGTCGTCCGGGTGACGCCGTAGCCGGCGGCGAGTTCCCGTTCGGGGGGCAGGAGTTCCCCGGGGGCGTGGGCGCCGCCGAGGATGTCGTCCCGCAGCCGGTGCTCCAGCACGTCGACGACGGACTGGCGGGCGATGATCTCGACGGGCACGGACGGTCTCCTCGGTCGCGGGGGGGTGCCGTCGGCCGCCGCTCGGGCGCCCGCCGTCGCACCGGTCGTGGCGCTGTCCGGGTGGCTCCGCCACCGGTGACCGGAGTCAAGCCGCCGGCGGGCCGGCCGTCAAGCACCGCCCGGGGCGACCCCCGGGGGCGGACGGCCCGGTCCGTCCGGGGCGCCCGGCGAGGGGCGCTCCGGACGGCCCGGTGCCGGCGGCGGCCGGGGGTCAGAACTGCTCGACGAAGTACGGCGAGACGCTGAGCCAGCCGTTGGCCGCGGCGCCGTCGAGGCGGCCCGAGCTGGTCCGGGCGAGGGTGTACCAGGAGTCGACGTAGTCCGGGTCGTCGGTCCACCAGGAGGCGGGCACGGCCGACAGGACGGCGTTCACCAGCGGGATGTAGGCGCCCTGGTCGGCGATGGTGAGCAGGACGGCGGCGATGGCCGTGGCGAGTGCCTGGTAGTTGGTGTCGCCGTCGTCCTCCATCAGCACGACGTCGGCCAGGTTGTACTTGTAGTTCGACCAGTTGACCAGGATCTGGTTGGGGCGGTAGACCGTCCCGTCGTTGTTGAGATAGGGCATGTCGACGGAGTCGACCCGTACCTTGCCGTCAAGCCCGAAGCCGGTGACCAGGGCGAACATCTCCGCGTCACCCTTGAACCAGGGCTCCTCGTCGTCCTTGACCTCGACGGCGTCGATCTTGGTGGCCCACCAGCCGGCGGCGGCCGGGGCGGCGGGCCGGGCGACCGGCAGGCCGAGGCCCTGGCGGGCGAGTTCGGCGCCCAGCACCCGCAGGCCCGCGGCCGTGGTCCGGGCGGAGTCGAGGTCGACCAGGTAGACGGGTCGGTTCGGGATCTCCTCGGTCCGAAGGAGGTGCGAGCGGCCGGCCGTGTCGTAGGCGGTGATGGTCCGGGCGTGGTCGTCGGCGGTGGCCGCCGCGACCAGCGGGGCCAGGCCGGCGTCGAGCGCCGCCCGCATCGAGGGGTCGGCCAACTGCACCTGCAGCAGCGGGCCTGGTTCGGCGCCGAGGCCCTTCGCGGCGGCGATCCGCCGGTCGGCGTCCGCGACACCGGCGGCGAGGCCGCGAGCGGCGGGCGCGGAGGAACGCGAGGCCAGCGGGGCGAGTTGCGCGGTCCCCGCGTCCGCGCCGGCCCGCAGCCCGGCCCGCCAGGCGGGGTCGGCGAGCGAACGGGCGAGGTCGCGGGCGACCTGCTCCTCGATCCGGGTGACCTCGCCGCCCTTGGCGGGCGGCGCGGCGGGGGCCGGCGAGGCTGTCGCCGGGCCGGCGGTGATGGTCAGTAACGCGACGGCGGCGACGGCGGCGAGGGCGCCGCGACGGGTGCGGGAGCGGGACATGGGTGTGCACTCCTGACGGGTCGGGGAGGGCGGACGGCACCGGGTGCGGTGCGGCCGCATCCTATCCAGTGCGTACATGACACAACATCGATATTACCCAGCGTCAGCCGCTCTCAACAGCCGCCTGCGAGACGGCCAACGACATTGCCATGACGGTGAGTTGCGGGTTGACGCCCGGGCAGTCGGGCAGCCCCGAGGCATCCGCCACCAGCACCCCGCGGACCCCGCGGAGCCACCCCCGCGCATCCGCCGGGGCGACGGCCGGATCGGCGCCGAGCGCGACCGTGCCGGACGGGTGGAAGGCCGACAGGTGCAGGTCCCGGGCCCGGCATCGGTCGAGCAAGGCGGTCAGTTCGGCCGCCGACCGCACCCGGGGAGCACGCGGCAGCCCGGTCAGCACCTCCTGCGCGCCGGCCGCGAAGAGCAGTTCGCCCATCGCGCCGACCGCCCGCAGCAGCGAGCGGCCGTCGGCCGGGTCGAGCCGGTAGCTCAGCAGCGTCCGGCGGCTGCCGTGCACCCGGCCGCCCGGGCGGTCCGCGATCATCGCCCCGAGAGTGGCCAGCCGGTCGGCGTCCGCCAGCTCGCTCCGCAGCTCCCGCCCGAGACCGGGCAGCACGAAGGACCCCATGCCCGGCGGCGGCGCGGTCGCCTCGATCAGGATGCCCTGCTCGTGCAACTCCTCGACCCCGGCGCTCTGCAGCACCGCGGGCCCGGCCGCCACCGCCTCGGCGAACCGGCCGGCCACGCTGGTGGCCGGGTGCACGGCGAGGTTGCGGCCCGTCCTCGGGTGGCCGCCCAGCCCCGACCGGCGCAGCAGCGTCGGGCTTTCGAGCGCCCCGGCGGCGAGCACCACCAGCGGGGCGAGGATCTCCAGACGGGTGCCGTCCGGCCGCCGGACGGCGACCCCGGCCGCGCGCGGGCCGCCCGGACGGTCCCGGTCCACCAGGATCCGCCGGACCCGGGCCGAGGTGACGATCCGGGCCCCCGCGGCGCAGGCCGCCGGGAGCACGGAGAGCTGCACGCTCTGCTTGGCCCCGGCGGGGCAGCCGACCACGCATTGGCAGGAGCCCCGGCAACCAGGGGCGCTGCGCCGCAACGGACCGGCCCGCCAGCCGAGTTCGGCAGCGCCGGCCAGGGCGAGCAGGCCGTTGCGGCCGAGCACGTCCAGCGGTTGGGTGGCGACCCGCAGGGTCCGCTCGATCTCGTCCAGGCCGGCGCCGAACGCGGCCCGGTCGGCGAGGTCCACACCGTGGGCGGAGCGCCAGCGGTCCAGCACCCGGTCGGGAGTGCGGTAGCAGGTACCGGAGTTGACCACCGTGGTGCCGCCGACGGCGCGACCGGTGGGCAGCAGCACGGGCGGGACCCCCGCCATCACGGTGGCGCCGGCGTCCCGGTACAGCTCGGCGAAGCGGTCGAGCGGGGCGCGGCGCCCGAACTCGGCGGTGCTGTGGTGCCGGCCCTCCTCCACGACGACCACCCGCAGGCCGGCCAGGGCCAGGGTGCGGGCGGCCACGGCGCCGCCGGCGCCCGAACCGACCACCACCGCGTCGGCGGTCGCCCGGTCCGGCCATTCCGCGGCGGGGACGCAGTCCAGCGGCGGGTCCTCGGGGGCGCCGGGCGCGGGCGCCGGGAAGGGGCTGCGGTGCAGCAGCCGCTGCGTCCCGGCGGCCAGCAGGACGGGCACCTTGAGCACGTCGAGCAGGGGCAGCAGGGCGGGCCGGCGGGCGAGCCCGGCGATCAGCGCCTCGCGGTCGGGCGGCGGCAGGTCGTCCAGCCGGGCGCCGGTGCGCAGCAGCGCGTACCCGTCGAGGGCGGCGGTCGCGGCCCGGTGGGCGGCCCGGGCCGGGCGCGGCATGGCGGCCAGCAGGTCGTCCAGGCGGCCGGCGGTGCCGGGGACCCAGGCGTCGCGGCCGTCGTCGGCGAGCAGGGCGGCGACCAGGCCGCTGCCGCTCCGGCCGCTGCTCCCCGGCCGGCTCCGGAGGTCGGGGTGTTCGCGGCTCATCGCCGGCCGACCTCGGCGTGCGCGGTGCCCGTCAGCTCCCAGCGCGCGTGCGGGCGCCAGCGGCCCCACCAGCGCTCCACGGTGATCTCGGCGTCGGCCGCCTCGCTGTTCCGGCAGACCGCGCGGCTGCCGTCCGGGTCGGTGTAGTCCAGGGTCAGGGTGCGTTCCGGTGGTTGGCGTACCGTCACGGTGATCCGGCGCAGCGCGGTGCGGCCGGTGACGCTCCAGCCGGGCAGGCCGATCCGGGCCCGGAAGCCGCCGAGGGCGGAGCGGACGGCGCTGCGCGGCCAGACCCGGCCGTCGCGGCGCAGCCGGAGCAGGACCACCGGCGGCAGGCCCCGCAGCCCGGGCCGGTGGGCGACGGCGGCGATCACCTCCAGCACGTCGCCGCCGCCGAGGTCGGCGTGCAGCCAGGCCCAGCGGTGGGCGTTGCCGTGCCCGCGGATGCGGGCGGTGGCGCCGGGGGCGTCGGCAAGGGTGAGTGTGCCACCGGGGTGGCGGACGGTGCCGGTGTAGCGGGCGGTGGCGGCCGGCAGCATGTGGGCGGCGGGCAGCACCGGGCGGCGCCAGGCCCACCGGGGGAAGGTGTGCAGCGGTGGCCCGGCGGGTCGTTCGGTGAGGTCCCAGCTGTACGGGCCGGCCGCGCCGCGCAGCCACTCGGGCGGGGTGTCGGGGCCAGGCGGTGCCTGCGGCCCGTACCGGGCGTGCTGGGCGCGGCCGTCCGGCGGGAACACGGCGATCCAGCCGTGGGCGTGGGCGGGCCGGCCGTCGGTGGGCGTGGTCAGTTCGTGGTGCAGCCAGAGGCCGGTGCCGGTGGCCGGGTCGGTGAGGGTGGTGTACCAGACCTCCGTCCGGCCGGGTCCGCCGTCCGGACGGGGCAGCAGGTCGGCGTCCGCGGGGCGCGGGCGCGGGAAGCGCCAACCGGCCAGGAAGGGCAGCAGACCGGTGGCGGGGGGGAATCGCAGGGTGCCGCGGCCGGCTTCGGCGCCGTCCTCCAGGAGGGTGAACGGCAGCACGGTCAGCGAGGTGAGCGGCCGGCGCGGGGAGAGCGACTTCCAGCCGTGCAGGGTGAGCCGGCGGCCGGCGGCGGTGAAGTGGAGCCGGTAGCGGATCCGTCGGCGGGCGAGCGGTGAGATCTCCAACTCCCCGGTCGCCGCCGGGTCGTCGGCGAGCCCCTCGATCCGGACCCGGCCGGTGAGGCGGGCTTCGGTGGTGCGGTGCGGCAGGACCACCCGGTCGGCACCGGCGGCGAGGTCGAGCCGGATCGGGCGTGCCCCGGCCTCGCCGGTGAGCCGCACCGTTCCCACCATCCGTTCGTCGAACGCCGTGCCGCGCCGGGGCTTGGTCGTCATCAGGCCTGTCCCTTCGGTGGTCCAGTGGCTGAGCCACTGAACCATTGTGACGACGCCCCGTCAATCCCTGCGGCGGGCAGGCGGATTCCGGGCGCGACCGAGACGTCTCGGGCGGGCGGACGCCATTGCGTGACCGCCGGCCCGGACCTTCAGAGCGCCTGACCGGCGCGGTCCGCTCGGCCGGCCGTCGGCGGCAGCGTCACCGTGAACGCGGCGCCGCCCTCGGGCCCGTGGCCCTCCACACCGATCGTGCCGCCGAGCAGACCGCTCAGCCGGTGGGCGATGGCCAGGCCCAGGCCGCTGCCCACCGGACGGGTGGCCCGGTAGCGCTCGTAGAGCGCTCCGGCGTCGAAGGCGACCCGGACGTCGTCGTCGGTCAGGCCCGGCCCGCTGTCCCGGACCTGCAGGTGCGCGCCGCCGCCCGCGGCGGGCCGGACGGCCAGCACCAGGTCGCCGCCGGCCGGGGTGACCCGCAGGGCGTTCCGCACCAGGCCGTCGATCAGCTGCCGGACCCGGAAGGCGTCGGTGTCGACCACCGGCGGCGGCCCGGCCGGCTCCGGGCCCGCGGCCGGCTCCACCCGCAGGCACACGCCGTGGCCCGCGCCCGGGCCGGCCCAGAAGGCGGCGGCCTCGGCCACCAGCGCGGCGAGGTCCGTCCGGCCGGTGTCCAGGCGGAAGTCCTCGGCCTCCAGCCGGGCGAGGTCCAGCAGGTCACCGAGGAAGCGGTCGAGCCGCTGGGTCTCGTCGGCCAGGATCCGGCCGACCTCGGGGATCCGCCCGGGTTCGATCAGGCCGTCGGCGAGCGCCTCGGCGTATCCCTGCAGCGCCGTCAGCGGGGTGCGCAGCTCGTGCGAGACCGACAGCAGGAAGTCCCGCTGCCTGCTCTCGCTGCGGGCCAGGGCGGCGTCCAGGACGTCGAGGGCGTGGATGATCTCGGCCGCCTCGCGCGGCCCGTCGACGGTGGCCCGCACCCCGCGTTCACCGCCGGCCAGGCGGTGGGCGACGTGGGCGGCGGCCACCAGCGGGCGGGCGGTCCGCCGGGCCAGCAGGGCGCCGGCCAGCGCGGCGCCGACCATGCCCACCACCAGCGGCAGGACGGTGCTGCGGCGGATCCGGCCGGTGTTCCGCTCGACCACGGAGTACGGCTCGGTGAGCACCACGGCGCCGCCGCGCAGGCTCGGCCGGCCGACAAGCAACACCTCCTGCCCCGCCAGCACACCGGTGGTGGAGACCGGCCGGCCGGCCAGCAGCGCGGCCCTGGAGGCGGTGTCCAGGGCCGGGGTGGCGACGCCGGCCACCCGCCCGTCCGGGGTGAGCACCGCGAACTCCTCGCCGTTCGGGCCGCCGAGCACCTGGGCGCCGTCGAAGAGCAGCGGCGAGAGGTCGGGCACCCGGCTGAGCACCGTAGCCTGCCGGGTCAGCTGCTCGCGTTCGCGCTGCTCGGCGCCGTGCGCGGCGCTCTGCCAGGTGACCAGCCCGGTCAGCAGCACCGCGAGGGCCGCCACGGCGGTGGTCAGCCCGACGACGGCGCGGGTGAGGGAGCCGCGCGGGGTGCGCCCGCCGCTCATCCGGCCGGGTCCGTCGCGCTGTAGCCGACCCCGCGCACGGTGCGGATCGGACTGGCGTCGCCGAGTTTGGCGCGCAGCTGCGAGACGAAGACGTCGACCATCCGGGTGTCGCGGTAGCCCGGGTAGCCCCAGACCCGTGCCAGCAGCTGCTCCCGGGTGAACACCTGGTTCGGGTGCCGCACCAGGTGCTCGATCAGGTTGAACTCGGTGGTGGTCAGCTCCACCGGCCGGCCGTCGCTGCGCACGGTGCGGCTGACCGGGTCGACGGAGAGCCGGCCGACGCTGCCCGGCAGTGCCGTCGGTGGTCCGCCGGCCCGGCGCAGGACGGTCCTGACCCGGGCGACCAGTTCGCGCGGCGAGAAGGGCTTGGTCAGGTAGTCGTCGGCGCCCAGCTCCAGCCCGAGGATCCGGTCGGCCTCCTCGCCGCGCGCGGTCACCAGCAGCACCGGCGTCCAGTCGCCCTCGTCCCGCAGGGTGCGGCAGAAGGTGATGCCGTCCAGACCCGGCAGGCCGATGTCCAGCACGATCGCGACCGGGTGCATCCGCCGGGCCGCGGCCAGCCCGGCCGCCCCGTCGCCCTCCACGTGCACGCCGAAGCCCTCGCGGGCCAGGTAGAGCCGCTGCACGTCGGCGATGTGGCGCTCGTCCTCGACGATCAGCACCAGGCCCTTGGACTGCGGCCCGGGGCCCATGGATTGCGTCACGGCTGCCACTCTCACCTGCGGGGACGTGAGGGGGCTCACGTGCGGGGACGCCACCGATGCTAACCACGCGGCCCCGCGGCCGGCCCCCGGCCCCGGCGGCCCGTACATTCCCCGAACAGTGCGCCCATGGTCCCCGTACGCCGGTGCGGCAGAGTGCCGCCCATGCAGAGAGCATCCACCGGCGCCGAACCGACCGGCACCGAACCGACCGGGACCGGAACCCCGCACTCCCCGGCACCCCTCCCGGAGCCACCGCGCTCCCCGACGCCCGGACGACCCGGCCTGCTGCACCGGACGGGCCACTGGTGCGCCCGGCACGCCTGGCGCGTCCTCGCCGTCTGGGCCCTGCTGCTGGCCGGGCTCGCCGTGGCCGACCGCGCCTGGGGCGGCGACTACGCGGACAGCTTCTCGCTGCCAGGCACCGGCGCCCAGACCGGCGCCGACCTGCTCCGGGCCCACAGCAGCGGCGCGGCGGGCGTGAGCGCGCCGATCGTGATCAGCGCCGGCACCGGGTCGCTGGCCGGCCACCGGGACGCCGTCGAGGCGGCCGTCGGCGGCCTCGGCCGGCTGCCGGACGTCCTCTCCGTCACCGACCCGCTCGGCACCCCCGGGGCGCTCTCCGCGAGCGGCTCCACCGGCATCGTCACCGTCCACTTCGGCGCCGACCCGGCGGGCTACGGCGACGCCTACCTGGCCCGGCTCGACAGCGCCGTCCGGCCGCTGCGCGCCGACCACCTCACCGTCGAGTACGGCGCGCCGCTCGGGCAGCTGACCGCGCCCAAGGCCGCCGACCGGGCGTCCGAGGCGATCGGCCTCGCGGTCGCCGTCCTGGTGCTGCTGGTCGGCTTCGGCAGTGTCGCGGCGACCGGGCTGCCGCTGCTGACCGCGGTGGCCGGCCTGGCCGCCGGACTGGGCGGGCTCGGCCTGCTCGCCGCCCGGGTCGACTTCGCCCGGTCCGCCCCCACCCTGGCCGCGATGATGGGCCTGGGGGTCGGCATCGACTACGCGCTGTTCCTGACCACCCGCTACCGGGCGCTGCTGCGGGACGTCCCGGAGCCCGCCGAGGCGGTCGGGCGCACGGTCGCCACCAGCGGGCGGGCGGTGCTGGTGGCGGCCGCCACCGTCGCGATGGCGCTGGCCGGCCTGTACGCCGGCGGGGTCTCGTTCATCGGCACCCTCGGCGCGGCCGCCGGGCTGACCGTCCTGGTGGGCGCCGCCGCCTCGCTGACCCTCACCCCCGCCCTGCTCGGGCTGCTCGGTGACCGGATCGACCGCCTCCGGGTGCGCACGCCGGTCGCCGAACCGGTCGGCGACCCGGACGTCTGGCACCGCTGGGCCGGGGCGCTCGGCCGCCGGCCGTGGCTGTACCTGGTCGGCGGTCTGCTGGTGCTCGGCGTGCTGGCCGTTCCGGTGGCCTCCATGCGGCTCAGCCATGTCGACGCCGGCGCGCAGCCCACCAGCCGGACCGACCGGCGCGCCTACGACCTGATCGGCGAGAACTTCGGCCCGGGCGCCAACGGGCCGCTGACCGTCGTCGTCCAGCTGGACAGCGCCCTGGTCGCCGACCGTGCCCGGCGTGAGGCCCTCGCCTCCTCGCTGCGCCAGGAGCTGGCGGCCCTGCCCGGCGTCGCCGCCGTCTCGCCGCCGACCTCCGGCCCCGACGACGTCCTGCTGATCGCCACGGTCACCCCCGGGACCGGCCCGCAGGACGAACGCACCGCGGATCTGTTCCACACCCTGCGGGACACCGGCCTGCCGCACGCGCTCGCCGGGACGGGCGCCGTCGGCTACGTCACCGGCGGCACCGCCACCGGGCTGACCTTCACCGACACCCTGGTCAGCAGGCTGCCTCTGGTGGTCGGTGTGGTGGTCGCGGCCGCGTTCCTGCTGCTGCTCACCGTCTTCCGCAGCGTGCTGATCGCGGTGAAGGCCGCGCTGCTCAACCTGTTCTCCATCGCCGCCGCCCACGGCGTGGTGGTCGCGGTCTTCCAGTGGGGCTGGGGATCGTCGCTGCTGGGCGTGACGGCCCGGGTCCCGGTGGAGTCCTACGTGCCGATGATGATGTTCGCGATCGTCTTCGGGCTCTCGATGGACTACGAGGTCTTCCTGCTCTCCCGGATCCGCGAGACCTGGCTGCGCACCGGGGACAACCACCTGGCGGTCGCCACCGGCCTGGCCGCCACGGCCCGGGTGATCACCTGTGCGGCGGTGATCATGACCAGCGTCTTCCTGGCCTTCCTGCTCTCCACCGGTGTGGTGGTCAAGATGCTGGCGCTCGGGCTCGGCGTCAGTGTGATCATCGACGCGACGGTGGTCCGCCTGCTGCTGGTGCCCGCGAGCATGTACCTCTTCCGCCGGGCCAACTGGTGGCTGCCCCGCCGGCTGGACGCGCTGCTGCCGCACTTCGACCCCGAGGGCCCCGCCGTCCCGGCCGCCCGGGGTGAGCAGCGGTGAGGCGGCGGCCCTTCCGGTCCGGGCCCGGCCGGCTCCGGACCGACCGGCCCCGGCCGGCCGCGCGGGGGCGTCGCACCCGCCTGCTCGCAGCCGCACTGGCCCTGGTGCTGGCGGCGGGCGCGGGGGCCGGCGAGTTCACGGCCCGTCAGCTCATCCGGAGCAGGATCGCCCGGGCGGCGCCCGCGCTCGGGGACACCCTGACGGCCCGCACCGGCGACGGCTCGGCCCTTTGGGACCTGGCGAACCGGCGGATCCCCCGGCTGGACATCAGCAGCGAGGACGCCCGGCTGGGACCGCTCCCGCAGGCCGCCGTCCGCGCCAGGCTGGACGACGTCCGCCTCGGCGGCACCACGACCGTCGCCCGTACCCACGCCGAGGTCACCGTCCCCGTCCGGTCCCTCGGCGCGGCGGTCCGCGCCGCCGCCGGGTCGACGCCGGTCGGCCAGGTGCGCACCGACCCGGCGGCGGGGACGGTCGAGGTGGCCCTGGGCCAGGGCGGATTCGGCCGGCTGACCCTGCGCCCGGTGATCGCCGACGGCAGGGTGTCCCTGACGGTGTCGAGCCTGACCGTCCTCGGCCGCGGCCTCCCGCCGGACGATCCGGGGCGGGGCGGCGGGTGGGGCCCGTCCGACGGCCGCCCGTACCCGCTCGGCCTGCGGGCCGGCTCCGTCCAGGTCCTTGCGGACGGCCTCCGGGTCGTCCTGGACGGCGGCCCCGGCACCGTCTCCGCCCCGGACGGCGGCTGGACGGCGGCCCCGGACCCCGGTGCGGCTCCGTGACCACGGCGTGGCCGGCCCCCGCACGCCGGGAGACGCCCTGGCGGCCTGGCCGGCGCCGTCGACCCGTGGCGCCCCTGCCGATCGTGGTGACCCTCCGACTGCAGCGACCCCTGTGACCGCAGTGACTCCTGTGACCACGGTGACCCTTGTGACCGGGACGTGCCTAGCCAGGTGACTAAGCGCTTGCTTAGACTACTCCCGCAACCCCACGGGCCGCCCACCCGACCTGCGGCCCGCGCGGCCCGGACCGGCCGGGCCGGCCGGGTGACCGGCGCCTCGACCGGCCCACCCCGAACGACAGGAGACGTCATGTCCGGAACGAACCGCCAGATCCGCCTCGCCGCGCGACCGGTCGGCGAGGTGAAGCCCGAGGACTGGGAGCACGTCACCGAGCCGGCGGCGGCACCCGGAGAGGGCCGGTTCGCCGGACGGACGCGCTTCATCTCGCTGGACCCGGCCATGCGCGGGTGGCTCGACGACCGCCCCTCCTACCTGCCGCCGGTCGGCATCGGTGAGGTGATGCGGGCGGGATCGGTGATCGAGGTCACCGAGTCCGAGCACCCCGGGTTCCGGCCCGGCGACCACGTGGTCGGCACCTTCGGCGTCCAGGAGTACGTGGTCTCCGACGGCAAGGGCGTGCTCAAGGTCGACCCGGCGCTCGCCCCGCTGTCGACCTATCTCGGCGCGCTCGGCATGCCCGGTATGACGGCCTACTTCGGGCTGCTCGACGTCGGAGCACTCAAGGAGGGCGAGACCGTCGTGGTCTCCGGGGCCGCGGGCGCCGTGGGCACCATGGTCGGCCAGATCGCGAAGGTGAAGGGGTGCCGGGTGATCGGCATCGCCGGCGGCGCCGACAAGTGCGCCATGCTGACCGGT
The DNA here is from genome assembly GCF_030813695.1 of Kitasatospora herbaricolor. NCBI lineage: Bacteria > Bacillati > Actinomycetota > Actinomycetes > Kitasatosporales > Streptomycetaceae > Kitasatospora > Kitasatospora herbaricolor. The sequence goes on along the minus strand of NZ_JAUSVA010000002.1, from coordinate 9,141,854 downwards.
GAACTCGGCTTCGACGCGGCCGTCGACTACCGCTCCGACGACGTCAGGAAGGCGCTGCGCGAACTCGCGCCGGACGGCGTGGACGTCTACTTCGACAACGTCGGCGGCGACATCCTGGACGCGGTGCTGACCCGCCTGGCGCTGCACGCCCGGGTGGTCGTCTGCGGGGCGATCAGCCAGTACAACAACGAGACGCAGGTCCAGGGCCCGTCGAACTACCTCAGCCTGCTGGTGCGGCGCGCCCGGATGGAGGGCTTCGTGGTGTTCGACTACGCGCCCCGCTTCGGCGCCGCCGCCCGCGAGCTCGCCGGCTGGATCGCCACCGGGCAGATCAAGGTCAAGGAGCACGTGGTCAGCGGCTCGCTGGACGACTTCCCCGCGACGCTGCAGATGCTCTTCCGCGGCGAGAACGTGGGCAAGCTGGTGCTGGAACTGAGCTGAAGCGGGACGGGGGCCGGGCCGGGGCGGCTGCCGGCCCGGCCCCCGTCAGCCCCCGCTCGCACCCGCCGGGGCCGGCGGCGATGATGAAGGTATGCCACGGGATCTTGTCCTGGTGGGCGCGCCGACCAGTGCGGGCAGCTACGCACCCGGCCAGGAGGCCGCGCCACGGGTCCTGCGCGACCTCGGCCTGGTCGACCGGCTCCGGGCCGCGGGCCGCCAGGTCCGGGACGCCGGCGACGGACCGCTCCAGGTCTGGGCGCCGGACCCTGCGCACGCACGGGCCCAGAACCTCGCAGCGGCCGTCCTGGCCGTGCGGACGGTCGCCGGGCAGGTGGCGGCGGCGCTGGAACAGGACGCCGACGTCCTGCTGATCGGCGGCAACTGCACCATCGCGCTCGGCGTGATGGACGCCCTGATCCGGCACGACCCGGACGCCGGTCTGCTCTACATCGACCGGCACTTCGACCTCAACACGCCGGTGAGCAGCATCGACGGCGCCCTGGACTGGATGGGCCTCGCCCACGGACTGGACCTGCCCGGAGCGGCGGAGCAGCTGGCCGCGGCCTTCCACCGCCGTCCGCTGCTCACCCCGGAGCAGTTGTACCTGCTCGGCACCGACCCGGCGGGCTCCACCCCCTGGGAGCGCGAGCAGGCCCGGCTGCTGTCCCTGCGGTGGGTCTCCGGCGCGGACCTGGCCTCGGCTCCGGAGGGCGCGGTGGCCGGGGCCCTCGGCGCCCTCCCGCCCGGTGCGCTGGCGGTGCACATCGACGTGGACGTGCTGGACTTCACCGACGCGCCGCTCGCGGAGAGCACCGACGGCCGCAACAGCGGCCCGTCGCTCCAGGCGATCGCCGGGGTGCTTGACACCGCCTGCCACGACCCCCGCGCCCGGGTGCTCTCGATCGGCGAGCTGAACCCCGCACGGGCCGCCGGGCGTCCCGAGATCCTGCCCCGCTTCCTGGCGAGCGTCGCCGACGCCCTGCGATCGACCGCACCGCCTGCCTGAGGCCGGGCCCGGCCGCCTAGGCCGGCCCGGCCGACGGCGGCCGGCGCCGCCGCAGCGGGAAGGCGGCCGCGAGCCTGCCCCGGGCCCAGCCCGACCCGGTCGGCCTCGGAGCCTGCCCGTCCGGGCCCTTCGGTTCCTGCGCCCGGCCGGCCGCGCCGCCGGGGAGTTCCAGTTCGTCGGGCGGTACCCGCAGCAGGTCGTCGATCCGGTCCCCGGCCGGGCGGGGGCGGTCCGGGCAGGGCCAGGCGCAGCCGCCGTGCGGGGTGCGTTCGCGCACGGCGAGGCAGGCGGCGCAGATCTCCATCTGCGCCGCCGCGTCCTGGCCGCCTGCCGCCACCGTCGCTCCCGCCGTCCCGTCCTGGACCGTCCCTGTCCGGGGCAGCCGTGGAGGAACGGTACGGGTGGCACCGGGCCGGCGGGGGACGAACGTGCGGTTCCTCACCCGTGGCGCTGATCACGGGCGGGCCGCCCCAAGGCCTCGGACAGGTGCGCCCAGCACAGACCCATGCCTTGCCCCACAAGGGCCGTACGTGGACGTCCGAGGAGCTTCGAGGGGCGGCCGGGTCCGCGCGGGTCAGGCGGGTGGCGCCGCCGCGAAGTCGACGTCCGCCGTGGCCACCGTCCCCGCCGTCCGGCCCGGGGCGGCGTGGTACGTCCAGTACAGGTTCGTGTGGGCGATCACCTGCTCGGGCGGCGGGGCGCCGAAGGAGGAGAGGTCCTCGGTCGTGTGGGCGTCGGCCACCAGCAGGGCGTCGTAACCGCGGACGATCGCGCCGTGCAGGGTCGAGCGGATGCACTCGTCGGTCTGCGCGCCCGCCACGAAGAGCCGCCCGATGCCGCGCTCGGCGAGCACCGGCTCCAGGTCGGTCTCCTCGAAGGAGTCTGCGTAGGTCTTGTGCACCAGCGGCTCGGCGTCGCGCCGCCGCAGCTCGGGCACGTACTGCCAGCGGTCGCTCTCCCGGGGCAGCTCGGCGCTGCTGTGCTGGACCCAGACGACCTCGATCCCGGCGGCCCGGGCCCGGTCGACCAGGGTGGCGATGTTGGCGACGACCTTGTCACGGTCGTACGCGTCCCCCACCACGCCGTTCTGCACGTCGATCACGAGCAGCGCGGTGTCAGGTCGGTCGGCGAGCGTGGTCATGGGCTCTCCCTGTCATCCGGAACATGGCCAGGGCCAGGCTAGGCCCCGCCACCGACAACGGCCCCGGACGACGGTCCCGGACGACGGTCGTCCACCGCCGGGGCCATGGACGCGGGACTCCCCCGGACCGGCCCGGACCGGCCGCCGCCATTCGGCTGAACCGGCCGGAACGCCTGCGGCCGGTTTCCCGGCCACGTGGCAGGCTTCGCCTATGCGCGCCGGAACAGAGACCGCCGGTAGAGCCGGAGCCACCCTCGTCCTGGCGACGCTGGCCGCCGGACAGTTCCTGATGGCCCTGGACAGTTCCGTGATGAACGTGTCGATCGCCACCGTGGCCGAGGACGTGGGCACCACGGTGAGCGGGCTCCAGGGGGCCATCACCGCCTACACGCTCGTCATGGCGATGCTGATGATCTCCGGCGGCAAGGTCGGCGCGATCATCGGCCGCAAGCGGGCCTTCACCATCGGCTGCGTGATCTACGGGGCCGGCTCCGCCACCACCGCGCTGGCGCCGAACCTCCCCGTCCTGCTGCTCGGCTGGTCGCTGCTGGAGGGGATCGGGGCGGCGCTGATCCTGCCGGCCATCGTGGCCCTGGTGGCCGGGAACTTCACCGTCGAGCGCCGGCCCGCCGCCTACGGCCTGGTCACCGCGGCCGGAGCGATCGCCATCGCGCTCGGGCCGCTGATCGGCGGCGTCGCGACCACGTACTTCTCCTGGCGCTGGGTGTTCGCGGGCGAGGTCGTGGTGGTGCTCGGCATCCTGCTGCTGGCGCGCAAGCTGGCGGACGCTCCGCCGGACCACCGCCCGCGCCTGGACGTGGTCGGTGCCGTCCTCTCGGCGCTCGGCATCGGCCTCTTCGTCTTCGGGGTCCTTCGCTCCGGCACCTGGGGCTGGTTCCTGCCGAAGCCGGACGCCCCGGCCTGGCTGGGCGTCTCGGCGACGGTGTGGCTGATGCTGGCCGGCCTGCTGCTGACCTGGCTCTTCCTCCGCTGGGAGGGCCGCCTGACCCGCCGGGGCACCGAGCCGCTGGTCGATCCGGCGCTGCTGCGCAACCGGCAGCTCACCGGCGGTCTGACCATGTTCTTCTTCCAGTACCTCGTGCAGATGGGCGTGTTCTTCCTCGTCCCGCTCTACCTGTCGGTCGCCCTCGGCCTCTCCGCGCTGATGACCGGCGTGCGGATCCTGCCGCTCTCCCTCACGTTGCTGGCCGCCGCGCTCGCCATCCCCAGGTTCCTGCCCGACGTCTCTCCCCGGCGGGTGGTGCGCCTGGGCATCCTCTCCATGCTCGCCGGGGCGCTGGTGATGCTCGCCGCCCTGGACGCGGACGCGGACGCGGCCGTCGTCACCGTGCCGCTGCTGCTGATCGGCCTGGGGATGGGGGCGCTGGCCTCCCAGCTCGGTTCGGTCACCGTCTCTGCGGTGCCGGACGAGAAGAGCGCCGAGGTGGGCGGTGTCCAGAACACGGTCACCAACCTCGGCGCCTCGATCGGCACCGCCCTGGCCGGCTCCATCATGATCGCCACCCTGACCACCTCGTTCCTCACCAGCGTCGAGCAGAACCCGGCCGTCCCGGACCAGGTCAAGACGCGGGCGAGCACCGAACTCGCCGCCGGTGTGCCCTTCCTCTCGGACGCCCAGCTCACCACCGCGCTGGACGACGCGAACGCCTCGCCCGAGGTGACCGCCGCCGCCCTGGACGCGAACGCCGAGGCCAGGCTGGACGGCCTGCGGGCCGCGCTCGCCGTCCTGGCCTTCGCCGGGCTCGGCGCCCTCTTCTTCACCCAGCGCATCCCCGCGACCCAGCCCCGCGCGCCCGGTGCCGAAGCCCCCGCCCCCGGGCGGCCCGGCCCGCACCCGCCCCACGACCCGGCCGACCCGACGGACCCGGCCCGCCCCCGGTAGCACCGGGGACGCCGGCCCTGTCCCGCCCCGAGGAGGGCACGACGGCCAGCATCGACCGCGAGCGCGTTCTCCGGACGCTGACCTTCTGGCTGCGCCCGGACTTCGCCCTGCGCGTCGTGAACCGCTTCCAGAAGATCGTCGGCTTCGACCGCTCGATGGCACTCGCCTCCAGCGCGCTGACCTCGCTGATCCCCTTCACGATCCTCGGCGCCGCGGTGCTGAGCCGGTTCGGGAGCAACGACGTGGCGAGCCGCATCATCAGCCGCTACAGCCTCACCGGCGGCGGCGCCGAGGCGGTGCGCAGCCTCTTCGCCCCCACCACCAGCGAGGCGGACCCGGGCGTGGGCGTCCTCGGGGCACTGTTCCTGATGATCTCGGTCCTCAGCTTCACCCGGGCCGCCCAGCGACTGTTCGAACAGACCTGGGAGCTCAAGCCGCTGAGCGTGCGCAACACCCCGAACGGCCTGTGGTGGATCCTCACCCTGGGGGCCTACCTGACCGTCACGAGCTGGATCCGGGTGCTCTTCGGCAGCGGCCGGCTGGAACTGGGGGCGGCCCTCTGCTCCGCCCCGGTGACGGGGGCCTTCCTCTGCTGGACGGGCTGGATCCTCTCCGCCCGCCGGATCCCCCGCCGCCTGCTGCTGCCGTTCGGCATCGTCGCCTCCGCTCTCACGGCGGTCTACTCGATGGGCGCGAGCCTCTACCTCCCGCGCCTCTTCAACTCCTACGCCACCCGCTACGGCTCCCTCGGCGCCGTGCTCGCGCTGATCTCGGCGCTCTTCGGCGCCATGCTGGTGATCGTCGCCTCGGCCGCGCTCGGGCGGGAGGTGGGCGACGAACTCGACCGGATCCGCCGCGGGCAGCGCCCCGCCGACGACGAGATCAGACGGCAGTGGGCCAACGTGGTCGACCAGACCCGTTCACGGTGGCACACCGCCCGGGAGCAGATCTCCCGGCACCGCTCCGACGGCCGCGACAAACCCTGAGCGCCCGCACCCTCAGACGTGCGGCTCGGCCGGCCGCCCGGCCGGATGGGCGGAACCGAGCGGCGCCAGCACCACGGCGGCCGAGGCCAGCGACTCGGCGAGCAGGGCCGCCGTCCGGCCCGCCTCGTAGAGCTGCTCGCGAGCGTCACGGGCGGACCGCAGGGCGTCGTAGCCGGAGCCGGCGCCAGGATCCTCGCCGGGGCCCGGCCCGATCCGCCCGGCGGCCTGCTCACTGCTGAGGAAGCCGGCCAGAACGTCGAGGAGTTCCGGCAGCCGCGCGGTCAGGCCGGCCAGCGCCGCCGCGGTCTCGGCGGCGTCCGACGGGTGGACCAGTCCGGGGTGGCTGCTCCGGGAGGTGGACAGCGCGGCGCTGCGCATCAGTTCGGCGGCCTCCGCGGTCAGCTCCGCGATCGACAGGCCTGGGGGTACGGGATTGCTCACGGTGGTCTCCTTCGGGTGTCCGGGGGCCGGCCCCGAAGCGGTCGGGCGGCCCGCAGCCCGTCTGCCCCCTGCCCCCGGCGACAGGCCCGCCCGCTGGAGAATGGCCGGGAACCGACGGTCCGCGCGGTCCGACGCGTTCGACGGTGCGTGCCGGAACCATCCGCACCCGCATGACCACTTAGAGTGTCGTCGACGGCACTCATGGTGATCGACGCGAGGAACGGCCTGGTCATGGCGATGGACTCAGCACACGGTGCGGCACCCGGGGACGCGGATGTGATCTTCTTCGGCGGGGAGATCGTGACGGTGGCCGACGGGCCGGAGACTTCGCCGCCCGAGGCGGTGGCGGTCAAGGACGGCAGGATCGTCCATGTCGGCGATCACGCGCGGGCGGTCGCCGACTGGCAGGGCCCGCACACCCGGCTCCGCGACCTGCAAGGACGGGCGCTGCTGCCCGGCTTCATCGACGCCCACGGCCACCTCACCGGCACCGGTCTGCAGGCCAGCATCGCCAACCTGCTGCCCGAACCCGACGGCGAGGTCACCGACATCCCCTCGCTGCAGGCCGCGCTGCGCGAGTTCGCCGCCGGCGAGGTGGGCGGGCGCTCCGAGTGGATCATCGGATTCGGCTACGACGACTCGATGCTCGCCGGGAAGCAGCACCCCACCCGCCAGGACCTGGACGAGGTGAGCCGCGACCGGCCGGTGCTGGCCGTCCACCAGTCCTTCCACCTCGGCGCGGTCAACAGCCGTGGCCTCGAACTCCTCGGGTACGACGCCGGGCAGCCGAACCCGAGCGGTGGTGTGATCCGGCGCGAGGACGACGCCCAGCCGTTCGGCACGCCCGACGGCGTCCTGGAGGAGTCGGCCTTCAACCCGGCCTACGGCCTGGCCGTGACGGGCATGCACGAGGACGACATCGCCCGGTTCCTGTCGACGGGTCTGGCGGCCGCCGCGAGTTTCGGCTTCACCACCGTGCAGGAGGGGGCCGCCACCCTCGACACGCTGGACGCACTGCGGGAGGCCGTGAAGGACTCCGTGGCGGGCCTGCCGATCGACGTGGTCGTCTACGTGAAGGCGGACGAGGCCCTCACCCACCCGGAGCGGGTCCGGGCGAGCCGGGAGTACGACGGCGGACTGCGGGCCGCCGGGATCAAGATGGTCCTGGACGGCTCGCCCCAGGGCCGCACGGCCTGGCTCACCCGGCCCTACACCACCCCGCCGGACGGCACCGGGCCGGATTACCGCGGCTACCCCGTCCTCGACGACGCGACGGCGCTGGCCCAGCTCGGCACCGGCTTCGAGCAGGGCTGGCAGGTCATCGCGCACGTCAACGGCGACGCCGCCGTCGACCAGTTCATCACCACCGTCCGGACCGTCAGCGCCGAGGCCGAACCGGGCGACCGGCGACCGGTGGCGATCCACGCCCAGACCGCCCGCGAGGACCAGATCGACGCCTTCGCCGAGCTCGGCGTCATCCCGTCGTTCTTCTCCATGCACACGTACTACTGGGGTGACTGGTACCGCAAGACCGTCCTCGGCCCGGAGCGGGCGAAGGACATCTCCCCCGCCCGCTGGGCGCTGGACCGGAAGATGATCTACACCTCCCACCACGACGCCCCCGTCGCGCTGCCCAACTCCATCGCCATCCTGGCCAGCCAGGTCACCCGGGTCACCCGCTCCGGGTACGTGCTCGGCGAGCACCAGCGGGTCTCAGCGCTGGACGCGGTGAAGTCCCTCACCGTCAACGCCGCCCACCAGTACTTCGAGCAGCGGGACAAGGGCAGCATCGAGGTAGGGAAGCTGGCCGACCTGGTCGTCCTCAGCCACAACCCGCTCACCGTCCCCGGGGCGAAGATCAAGGACATCACCGTCGAGGAGACCATCAAGGCGGGCAGGACGGTTCACGACCGCCACCACGCCCCGGGCCACCACACCCCCGTCCTGGTCACCCGCGGCGCGGCCCCGGGCCGGCACTGCTGAGACGCGTGGGGCGCGGCGGCGTACGCTCGCGCCCCCACGCGTCCGCGGCCGGAGGCCCGGGTCCGGCCGCCGGCTCACTCGTTGACGATCGCCATCCACCAGTCCGGCTTCGGCAGCGGCACGAAGCCCGCCTTGGCGTACACCCCGTGCGCGTCCGCGGTGGCCAGCAGGACGCGGCGCACCCCGTAGGGGGCGAGATGATCGCGGACGGCGGCAGCCAGCGCCGTGCCCAATCCCCGGCCACGGGCCTGCGGCGCGACGTAGACATCGCACAGCCAGGCGAAGGTGGCCCGGTCGGTGACCACCCGGGCGTAGCCGACCTGGGCACCGGCGGAGCGTTCGTAGATGCCGAAGTTGAGGGAGCTCTCGACGGCCAGGTCGTGCTTCTCGCGCGGGCGGCCCAGTGCCCAGTAGGCGTCCTGCGAAAGCCACCGGTGGACCAGGTCCTTGTCGAGGCGGGCCGGGTCGGTGGAGAGTTCGTAATCGGCGGGGAGGTCGTGGTCCATGCCCGCATGAGATCAGCACCGGCCGCCACCCGGCCAGCGAATTCCCGGCGGCGCGCACCGGCACCGCGCTCGTGATGCTCGCCCGGACGGGGCCGCCGCCCGCCCTACCGGTGGGACCGGTGCGCCAGGCCGATGCCGGATAGGCTCGTAGGTGTCCGCAGCGACAGACCGCGACCGCTCCCCCGAGGGCCGTGGACGACGGACGGAGGACGCGGTGTCCCCAGACGAAGGGCCCGTCGGGCCGCCCGGCGGCGAGGCGGGCACGACCCGTCCGGCGGCCGCGGCCCGTCCCGCCGGCACCGGCGAGGCGGCGCACACGGCAGGCGGGACGAGATCCGGCCCCGACACCCGGCCGGCCGCCCCCTCCGGGGCACGCGACGGCACACGCTCGACCGGCGGCCGGGTGGACATGGTCGGCACCGGTTACGGCGAGGCCCTCTTCGAGCCGTGGAAACCCGGCGAGGGCGAGCGGATCGACCTGGGTTCCATGGCCTACGACACCTTCACCCGGGCCCGGCTGCTCGCCCTGGGCGCCGGGCCGGGCACCCGATGCCTCGACATCGGTGCCGGCACCGGCACCATCGCGCGCTGGCTCGCCACCGAAGCCGGCGTCGACGAGGTGCTCGCGGTGGACCGTGACGTCCGCTTCCTGGAGCCGTACACGGGCGGCGCGCTGCGGACCCTGGCCGCGGACGTCACCGAGCCCGGCTTCGCCCCCGGCCGGTTCGACATCGTCCACGCCCGCTTCGTGCTGATGCACCTCCCCGAACACCGGCGGGTGGCCGCCCGGCTGTGCGAACTGCTCAACCCGGGCGGCCGCCTGGTGCTCGGCGACGCCGTCGACCTCACTACCGCGGCCCCGCCGGACACCCCCTACCGGCTGGCCATGCGGGCGATGTGGCAGGCCCTGCGCAGCACGATCGGGACGGACGTCAGCTGGACGCCCGAATACCCCCGGCTGCTCCGCGACCTGGGGCTGACCGAGGTCGGGGCGGAGATCCAGGTACCCGAACTGACCGCCGGCAGCCCGATCGGCGCGTTCTGGCTGGAGACCTGGGAGCGCACCCGCGAGGCGATGCTGGCCACCGGCCACGTGGACGCCGGCCTGCTCGCGGAGGCCGCCGAGTCGATCGCCTCCGGCACCGTCGCGGACCTCTCCCCCGGGCTGGTCACGGCCTGGGGCCGGCGCCCCTGACGGTCCGGCACCCGCCCCGGGACGCACTGCCGACCCGTTCCGGGTGACCGGGGCCCGTGTGCCCGTGTGCCTGTGCGCCCGTGTGCCTGTGCGCCCGTGTGCCCGGAACGGTCAGGGCACGTCGCCCTCCCAGTCCCATCGCGACGGATCGCCTGCTCGCGGCCCGTAGCAGGCCCGGCCACCGGCCCCGTGGGCACCGATCTCGGTGGGGAGGGCCGCTCCGTCCGCCAGTTCCGCGGCGCTCCAACCGGTGACGTCCAGCAGCAGTCCGTCCAGCGGCCCGGCCACCAGCTCCCGGTACGCGTGCCCCACCCTCGGCCCCGGGTCGGGATCCTCGTGGTCCGCCCCGTACACCCGCCCCCGCATCAACCGCTCCTCCTCGTCCATCACCGCAGCATCGCACCCGCCACCGACACTCCCGGCGGCTCGACACCGTCCGGTCGTCACCCCCGGTCGACGCCCGTCGCAGCCGGCTGCCGGGCGGGCCTCAGGGCCGGGGCCAGGGCCGCCCGTGCAGGTTCTCGATGTCCGTGTTGAAACGCTTGAGGAACGCCGCGAACTCGGCCACGTCCTCCGCCGACCAGTCGGCCAGCACCTTGTCGAGGCCGCCGACCAGCTCCGTCCGCGCCTCCTCCAACCGGCGGGCGCCCTCCTCGGTGATCCGGAACTTGCGGGCGATGCCGCCCTCCAGGTCGGGGATCCGGTCGACCAGGCCCGCGCGCATCATCGCCGCCGTCTGCCGGTTGAGGGTCGAGGCGTCCAGCCCGAACGCCTCGCTGAGCCCCCCGATCGACATCGGGCCCTGCATGCGCAGCCGGCTGAGCAGGATGTAGGCGCTGCGGTCCAGGTTCCCGCCGGTGCGCTTGCTGCGCGCACCCATGTGGACGTGCCGGCCCAGCAGCATGGTCTCGTACTCGATCGAGTCCGTGGGCTTCTCCATGCGAACCGTCTCCCCATTCCTCGCACCTGCAGCTCAGTATGCCTGCCGCTACGTACGGCGCCCGAAATGTCCCCCGTCCTTCGGTGCGACGGCCGGGCAGGTCACGGCGCCGCTGACCGAGACCGTGCGGGCGGCGAACCCGAGCAGGACAACCGCCCACGGCCCCTCGGCGGGACCGTCCGGCGCGCTGACGGCAGGCGGCCGGTCCTGCTCCGGCTCGGCCGGGAAAGGACGGGAAAGGAGTGGTCTCCTGAGGCGGGCGGACAGTAGGTTGTCCCCGCCCTGCACGCCGACCGCAAGGAGTCCTCGTGTCCGACAACGTCCAGGACCTTTCTCCGGAGAGTGCCGCACGCCTCGGCCCCCTGGTCGAGCAATGCGAGCGGTTGCTGGAGCAGGGCAAGGACATGGAGGACGTGCAGCGCCTGCTGCGGGACCTCGGTACCGGGGTCCAGGACTCGGTCGCCGTCACCCGGGCGCTGCTGGGAGTCGGCCTGAGGGAAGCGGGCGAGAGCGTGCTGTCGAGCGCCGCACGGACCGTCGAGCTGCGGACGCGCCAGCAGCTCGCGGACGTGACGGAGCGGGCGAAGGACGTCGCCGACGGCCTCCTGGAGCTGCCCCGCACCCGGGGGAGCAGCAGGATCGTCGCCATCGACGGCGCCGGGGGATCAGGCAAGACGACCCTGGCCGCCGCGGTGGCCGGCCTCCTCGACGGAGCCGACGTCGTCCACGTCGACGACTTCTACCGCCCGATGCCCGACCACGAGCGGGAACTGCTCGATGCCGAACAGGGCTACCACCGCTACTTCGACTGGGAACGCCTCCGGGACCAGGTCCTGATCCCGCTGCGGAACGGCGGGGCCGCCCGGTACCAGCTCTACGACTGGCCCACCGAACGGCTCGGTGCCTGGCGCGAGATCGCCCCCGGCACCCCGGTGATCGTCGAAGGGGTCTACGCGGCGCGCCCGGAACTCGCCCCCTACTACCACTTCACCGCCTACGTCGACACCCCGCGCGAGGTCTGCCTGCAGCGCGTACGAGCACGCGGCGAGAACCCCGAGGAGTGGATCGGGCGCTGGCGCGCCGCCGAGGACCACTACCTGCACACCACCTGGCCCCAGACCAGGGCCAAACTCGTCGTCAGGGGCTACTGAGGCAGGCGGGGCCCGGTGCGCGCTGGGCCCCTGCCCGGCGTGGAGGCCCGCCGAGCGCCGCGGGAGCCCCCACCGGAGGTCGAGGCTGTTCCGGACCAGCACCTGGAACAGCACGAACCCACCCGCCGGCGGCGCCACCGCGGCCGGCACCAGGCCCACCGCCCCGGCCGCGGTACCCGTCCGACTCAACGCCCGCTGCTCGCCCACCACATCCCCTCGGTCCACTGTCGGTTCCGACCGCCACCCCAGGGACCGGCGTCCTCGCGCACATGAGCATCCGTACGCATCCGGGCCGGCCCCCACGCCGTTCCCGCCGGTCGGAGCGCCGGAGGGCCGGCCCCGACGGCGGCCACGGGGGCGCGTGGAGCCGCCGAAGGCCCGGGCAAGGCGGCGAGCGACGTTTCGAGTCGGGCCTGCGTCGGTATCGTGGTCAGCATGTCCACCTTGGTCGAGCTGCCGGAGCAGCTGGAGTCAGCCGTCCGCGCGGCAGCCGCCGAAGCGGGTCTCAGCGTCAGCGACTACGTCACCCGGGTCCTGACCGCCGATCAGGCGGCGGCCGCCGGCAGTCCGGCCGAGCGCGCCGCGCGGGCGGATGCGCTGGCCGCCGCCGCCTACCGTCACTGGGTGGCCGGCGGGAGCAGCCAGGCGGGGTCGATGTCGATGGACGAGGTCTTCGGAGGCTGACGAACTCCTGCGCCGGCGACCCTCCTCACGGCGTGGACGCCTTCGGTGATCTTCATGATCGTCGGGCTCGCAGACGACGCGCCCGGGCGATCCAGCCCGGACCGGCGTGATGGAACCGACGGCACATCAGCGCGTTTCCCCGGAATCGCTCGGCCGGGCGGCGAGGATGCGCTCGTTCAGCAGATCGACGCACTCATGGATGCCGGGAGTCGGCGTTTCCGCGCAGTCGCGCATCCACTTGATCGCCTGGACGTAGTGGCCGGCGGCGACGAGCCGGTCCACCTCGGCCTTCCCCTCGGCCGAGATCCTGTCCCACAGAGAGTTCTCCACGTCGGCATTGAACCGCCCCGGTGACCTGCGGGCCCAGCGGATTTCCCGCCGAACCACCGCGCGGGAGTCGCGCCCCGGCCGGCGTCACGGCCCGGGCGGGAACCAGACCGGGCGGCGAGGCCGGCGCCCGGGCCGGCGCGGTCCGTCGCGGCGCCCAGCAGCCTTCCGTCGCGGTCGCCCGGCTGCACGCTCTCAGCGAAAGCGGCTGGGCCTCCAGGGCGTTCGGTGCTTCAGTGGCGGGATGGACATTCTGGTACTGGGCGGGACGGCGTGGTTGGGCCGGGAGGTCTCCCGGCAGGCGATCGGGCGCGGGCACCGGGTCACCTGTCTGGCGCGCGGCGAGAGCGGGGCGGTGGCGGAGGGAGCGGTCCTGGTGGCCGCCGACCGTGGCGATCCGGCGGCCTACGAGGCGCTGCTCGACCGGGACTGGGACGCGGTCGTCGAGGTTTCGTGGCAGCCCGGCTTCGTCCGTGAGGCCCTCGGCGCACTGGCCGGCCGGGCCGGGCACTGGACGTACGTGTCCTCGGTCAGCGCCTACGCCTCGCATGCCGAGCTGGACGCGGACGAGAGCACTCCCCTGCTCGCTCCGACCGAGCTGGCGGAGGCCGGACGTGAGGCGTACGGCGAGGCGAAGGCCGCCTGTGAGGTGGCGTCGGCAGCGGCTCTCGGCGACCGCCTGCTGATCGTCCGCGCCGGACTGATCGGCGGGCCCGGCGACCACAGCGGACGCTCCGGCTACTGGGTGGCCCGGGCCGCCCGGGATCCGCACGGCCCGATGCTGGTGCCCGCGGCGCCGGACGCACCGACCCAGGTCGTCGACGTGCGCGACCTCGCCCACTGGCTGCTGGACGCCGCCGAGGCCGGGACCACCGGCACCTTCGACGCCGTCGGCCCGGTGCTCGCCCTCGGGGACTGGATCGCGCTGTCCCGTACCGTCGGCGGGCACACCGGCCCGCTGGCCGCCGCCGAGCCGGACTGGCTGGTGGCCAAGGAGGTGGCCCAGTTCATGGGGCCCGAATCGCTGCCCATGTGGCTGGCCGAACCGGGCTGGGAGGGCTGGTCGGCCCGCAGCGGCGCGGCGGCGCGCGCGGCCGGGCTGCGCCACCGGGCCCGGGTCGAGCTGCTGGCCGACACCCTGGCCTGGGAGCGCGAGCAGGGCCTGGGGCGGAGCCGGCGGGCCGGGCTCAGTGCCGAGCGCGAACAGGACCTCCTGGACGCACTGGGCTGACACCGCGGCGTCCGCTCCGCGCTACTTCCGGGCGACCGGACGGTAGGTGCACACGTTCACACCCGCGCCGCTGCTGACGGCGGAGACCAGTTCGAGGGTGCGCAGCGCGCCGTCGTCCGGGAAGACGGACTTTCCGCCGCCGAGCAGCACCGGCATGATCATGAGCCGCAGTTCGTCCACCAGACCCTCGGTCAGCAGGGAGCGCACGAGGGTGGGGCTGCCCATCACGGCCAGGTCCCCGCCGTCCCGGTCGCGCAGCTCGCGGATCCGGGCGGCCGCCTCCGCGCCGGGGACGCGGGTGGTGTTGTGCCAGGTCAGGTCGGCGTCGTCGAGCGTGCTGGAGACGACGAACTTGGGGATGGAGTTCATCCGGTCCGCGAACGGGTCGCCGGCCCGCTCGGGCCAGGCCGCGGCCATCGACTGCCAGGTGCGGCGCCCGAACAGCAGCGCCTCCGCCTTCGCCAGCGCCTCGGTGAAGGCACCGCCCACGACCTCCGGGTCGAAGAACGGGTGTGACCAGCCGCCGTGGGCGAAGCCGCCGTCGGTGTCCTCCTCCGGTCCGCCCGGTGCCTGCACGACGCCGTCAAGACTGATGAACTCACTGATCACGATGCGCACGGGATGCACTCCTCTTCCTGTCCCGGAGGCCGCGGAGGGGGGGCTCCGCCTTGTGGCAGACCATCTCATCCGGTACTGACAGTGCCTCAGGTGACCTGCGGGGCAAGGGGGATCTGCAGGCACACCCGGTGCGGCGGCCGGGAGCCGCCCCGCGCGGGTGGTTCTCCCCCGCCGCGCGGCCCCACCGGCCGGCCGCGCCGACGCGTCAGTCCCACCACAGCGTCCAGACGTCGGTGTCGACCAGGTGTTCCGCGTAGGCGGACAGGGTGCCGACTCCCTGGAGGATGTTGTCCGGGCAGAGCGCCAGGTGCTCGGCGGCGACCAGCAGGGCCTCGTCGAGGTTCGCGGGCGGGGCCGCGACACCGAGGTCGAGGGTGTCGAAGCCCACGGCGACGACCTGGGCGCCGAATCGCTGCTCCCAACTGCGGAGCACACCGGCGATCCTGCCCATGTCGTTCTCGTGGTTCAGCGGGCCGCTCCACCCGCAGGACGCCAGGGCTGCCGCGCCGTCCGTGCCCGCGACCAGCCCGATCCGGAGCGCCGGCCGGACCTGCAGCAGGGCGGCGGCGCAGGCCCGCGCGTGCTCGTCCGGACTCCGCGTCAGGGCGCCGGCGGGTGCGAGACCGGGCCAGGACGGGCCGAACGGCGCGGTGATCGCGCGGCGCTCGGCCTCCTCCTCAGGGTCCTCGTCCTCCCACCCGGCAATCCCCTCCCACCACTGGCGCAGCAGGTCGGGGGCGTCCTGGCTGTCGGGCGACGACATCTGGTCCGGGAACAGCTCCTGGGACCCCCAGGGGCGGAAGTCCGGCTCGTCCCGGAGGGGCGCCAGCAGCAGCGGCCAGAGCCCCGAGGTCTGTCGCTCGCGGTGGAGCGCCTCCCACAGCCCGACGGGTGCCGGGCCCTCACTCATCCACAGCACGGGCCTCGGGTCCCTGCCCTCTTCGGCCCCGACCAGGCGGCCGGCCGGGAGGGAGGAGTTCAGGGCGTGGTGGCCGGCCGCGACGCGCCGGAAGAGGGGGCGCAGTTCGGCGGGCAGGGGCGGGGAATCGGTCATGCGGGTCACGCTAGGCGGAGGCACCGACAACCGGGCGCCCCCTGCCTGCCCTCGTGCCGTCAGGGGCACCAGCACCGGGGCGGAGGTGCCTGGTCCGGGCGGACACCGGTGGGCGGCGCCGGACGGCTTCGCCGCGCGTCCTACGCCTCGTCGCGTACTCCTCCGGCAGGTGCTCCAGGACGGGCGCCCAGAAGCAGGAGTTGTCCGCGCCCTGGCCCGGTTGCCGGAGCAGGACGGCGCGGCTCCGTCCGGGCGGGGCGGAGCCGGTCCCCGCCCGCGCGGACGGTGACGATCCCCTTCAACCGGGCGGTGCTGACAGCCCGTCGGGCGGGCGCGGCGGCCGCTCCCCCGACAGAGGGAGCGGCCGCGACGGCCTCAGGCCGGACGGGGCGCCGTCCGACGTCCGAGCGCCCAGGCGATCAGCGCGAGGACCCCGGCGAGCGGGCCCAGGAAGGGGACGGGGGTGGTGTGGAAGACGGTGCTGCCGAGGACACCGATCAGCTGCCAGCCGCAGGTGAGCACGGCCAGCAACGACAGCCAGTGCCAGCGGTCCTGGCGCACCACGGTGAAGGGCAGCGCCAGCACCGCCACGGTCTGGACGACGTACCCGTACTGGAACCAGCTGGTGTAGAAGACGTTCCACCAGGGCGAGGGCAGGGCCGGCCCGTCCGCGTACTCCTGGCGGAACTCCAGGAAGGTCGAGTCCCGGTAGCCGGAGGACCACCAGGGCCACAGGTACAGGCCGACCAGGGTGAGTACGAGTGCGACCACCGCGAGCACGGCCGAGGGTGCCTTGCTGGGGGGCGCGGGTTCGATGAAGGGCATCTGGATCCTCGTCCTCTTCGGGCCGGAAATGAACTGACGGTGCGACAGGCTGTCCTCCTGTCACGGCTCGTCGTGCCGTCAATGGTCGGGCCGACGGGCCTGCGACGCCAGGGATTTGGGAGGAGTGCCTGGCCGCAGGGGTCGCCTCCACGCCGGGGGCGCATCCGTCCCACGGCCGGGCCGGCGGCGCGGTACGGCATCCGGGCGATGCGGCGGGCGGATGCCGCGGGCGGAGACGGCAGACGGGCGGGGCGCTTGACGCGGGCGCCGTCACCGGGATTGCATATGTCGTATCACGTTCGAATATGTTGGGTTATGAAGATTTCAGCGGACCCGTCGGCCCTGGCCGGGGCACGACCGAGTGGTCCGACGATCGGTGAAGGAGATCGCGATGGTGCACGCACGAGCCGGTTCCCCGGCGGAGCCCGGGGACCTGGTGGACGTGGCCGAACTGGTCACGGCGTACTACACGCTGCACCCCGACCCGGCCGAGCCCGGCCAGCGGGTCGCCTTCGGCACCTCCGGCCACCGCGGGTCCTCCCTGGACACCGCCTTCAACGAGGACCACATCGCCGCCACCACCCAGGCCATCTGCGAGTACCGCACCACCCGGGGCACCACCGGCCCGCTCTTCCTCGGGGCCGACACCCACGCCCTGTCCGAACCCGCCACCGCCACCGCACTCGAGGTGCTGGCCGCCAACGGCGTCCACGTCCTCCTCGACAGCGCCGGCGGCTGGACCCCCACACCCGCCGTCTCCCACGCCATCATCACCCACAACCGCACCCACCCCCACGCCACCGCCGACGGCATCGTCGTCACCCCCTCCCACAACCCGCCCCGCGACGGCGGCTTCAAGTACAACCCCCCGAACGGCGGCCCCGCCGGCTCCGACGCCACCGGCTGGATCCAGGACCGCGCCAACCAGCTCATCCGCAACGGCCTCACCGGGGTCCGCCGCACCCCCTACGCACGGGCCCTGGCCGCGGACACCACCGGCCGCCACGACTTCCTCACCCACTACGTCGAGGACCTGCCCGCCGTACTCGACCTGAACGCCGTCCGCGCCGCCGGCGTACGGATCGGCGCCGACCCCCTCGGCGGCGCCTCCCTCGCCTACTGGCAACGCATCGCCGAGACCCACCGCATCGACCTCACCGTCGTCAACCCGCTCGCCGACCCCACCTGGCGGTTCATGACCCTCGACTGGGACGGCAGGATCCGGATGGACTGCTCCTCGCCGTACGCGATGGCCTCCCTCATCGCGCGCCGCGACGAGTACCAGGTCGCCACCGGCAACGACGCCGACGCCGACCGGCACGGCATCGTCACCCCCGACGGCGGCCTGATGAACCCCAACCACTACCTCGCCGTCGCCATCGACTACCTCTACCGCCACCGGCTCGACTGGTCCCTCACCGCCGGCATCGGCAAGACCCTCGTCTCCTCCTCCATGATCGACCGGGTCGCCGAGGAACTGAAACGCACCCTGGTCGAGGTGCCGGTCGGCTTCAAATGGTTCGTCGACGGCCTGACCGACGGCACGGTCGCCTTCGGCGGCGAGGAGTCCGCCGGAGCCTCGTTCCTGCGCCGCGACGGCGAGGTGTGGACCACCGACAAGGACGGCATCCTCCTCGCCCTCCTCGCCGCCGAGATCACCGCCGTCACCGGCCGCAGCCCCTCCGAACGCTACGCGGACCTCACGGCCCGCCACGGCGACCCCGCCTACGCACGGGTGGACGCACCCGCCACCCGGGAGCAGAAGGCCCTGCTGGCGCGGCTCAGCCCCGAACAGGTCAAGGCCGACACCCTCGCCGGCGAGCCCATCACCGCGATCCTCACCCAGGCCCCCGGCAACCACGCCCCCATCGGCGGGCTCAAGGTCACCACCGAGAACGCCTGGTTCGCCGCCCGCCCCTCCGGCACCGAGGACGTCTACAAGATCTACGCCGAAAGCTTCCACGGCCCCCAACACCTCACCCAGGTGCAGGAGGAGGCCCGCACCCTGGTGAGCGACGTACTCGGCACCTGATCAGACCCCGGAGAGCACGGAACCGCCGCCCGCCCGGTACATCCGGAGGGGCGGCGGTCATGACGGGCAGGACGCGCCCGTGCCAGGGCCGGGCCGTCGCGACGGGGGCCGGAGCCGGGCGGGTGCCCGCCCGGTCAGCGGCCGTTGCGCGGGTGCCGCGAGGCGGTGCGTTCGTTGCCGCGCTTGTAGTTGCCCGTCCAGCGGGCCATCACCAGTTGGGGGTCGCCGCCGGCGCTCTCCGCCAGGAACCTCGTGGCGCGGTCGCCGCGCAGCTTGGCGGCGGCCCGGCCGTGGTGCCACACCACCACGGTGCCGTCGGGTCGCAGGTCGTAGCTGAATCCGGACGGTGACGGCATGGAGTCCTCTCGGTGCACGGCTGGACCCACACCCTGGCAGAGGCTCGACCCGGGGCGCAACGGATTTCGCCCCGCCGGCCCCGCCCGGACGAGCGTGGGACCCGCCGGCCGGGCGGACGCGGGCCGACCGCGCTCCGCCTGCGTATCGTGGACGGCGTGAGCGAGCACCACGCATGGCAGGTCGCCCCGGTACCGGGGGCCTCCGTCCGGCCCGACTGCACCCATCTGGACGAGGCGGCGGAGCCGCCCGCGAAGGCCGTCCGACGTGGCTGCGAGGGCTGCCTGCGGACCGGGAGCCGCTGGGTCCACCTGCTCGAATGCCTGGTCTGCGGGCATCAGGGCTGCGACGACAGTTCGCCCGGGAAGCATGCTTACGCCCACGCGCACACCGTGCCGGGCCACGACCTGGCCCGGACGCTCAAGCGGGGCGAGGACTGGGCCTGGTGCTACGCCGACGAGCTCTTCCTGCGGCCGGCCGGCTGAACGGGACGGATACGGAGCACCGTACGGCCCGGTCCCCGATGTCGCGCAGGGCAGCCGCGGCCACGGCTCCTATCGTTGGTGGTACAGGTCGGCGAGCCGAGGCGGGCAGCACTGATGACGGAAGCAGCGATCGACTACGCGGCGGTGTTCCGGACCCTGCCGGGCATGGTGGCGCTGCTGACCCCGGACCTGGTGTTCGCCGACGCCAACGAGGAGTTCCTGCGGTTGTCCGGGCGCAGCCGTGAGCAGGTGGTGGGCCGCTACCTGTTCGACGTCTTCCCCGACAATCCGAACGACCCCTCCGCCACCGGTGCGCGCAACCTGGCGGCCTCGCTGAAGCGGGTGCTGGAGAGCGGCGAGCGGGACGCGATGGCGCTCCAGCGGTACGACGTGGAGTCCGCGAAGCGGCCGGGCGTGTGGGAGGTGCGGTACTGGAGTCCGGTCAACGACGCGGTGCTGGGCCCGGACGGCCGGGTGGTACTGCTGGTGCACCGGGTGGAGGAGGTCACCGAGCTGATCCGGGCCCGTGGCGGCCCCGAGGGGTCGCGGGCCCGGGTGCTGGAGGCGGAGCTCTACACCCGGGCCCGCGAGTTGCAGGAGGTCAACGAGCGGCTGCGGCGGGCGCACGCCCGGGACCGGGAGGTGGCGCTGGCCCTGCAGGAGGCGTTGCTGCCGGCGCCCGGCCCGGTCGGGCACCACGGGGTGGCCGTGCGCTACCGGCCGGCGGTGGACGCGCTGAACGTCTGCGGGGACTGGTACGACCTGGTCGACCTGCCGGGTGACCGGATCGGCGTGGCGGTCGGGGACGTGGTGGGGCACGGGCTTCGCGCCGCCTGCGTGATGGGCCAGCTGCGCAGTGCGCTGAGCGCCGCCTCGCGGGTCGCCGACGGCCCGGCGCAGGCCCTGGAGGTGCTGGGGCTGTACGCCCGGTCGGTGGCGGGCGCCGAGTCGACCACGGCGGTGAGCACCCTGATCGACTGGGACACCCGGACGATCACGTACAGCAGCGCCGGGCATCCGCCGCCGCTGCTGCTGCACGCGGACGCCCGGGTCGAGTTCCTGGACCGGGCCACCGACCCCCCGCTGGGCGCGCGGCCCGAACACGTCCCCAGACCGCAGGCGACCACCACCTTCACGGAGGGGGACACGCTGGTCCTGTACACGGACGGCCTGATCGAGCGCCGGTACGAGGACATCGACGTCGGGCTGGCCCGGCTCGCGGACTCGCTCGCCGGGCACCGGAGAGAGGATCCGGAGGCGCTGGCCGACTCCGTACTGGCCGAACTGCTCTCGCAGCGCACCGCCACCGACGACACCGCCCTGGTCATCGTCCGGCTCTGAGCGGCGCCGGCGGCGGATGCGGGCCGGACCGGCCCCGGCCGACGGGCCGGCGCGGAAGATTCTCCGAAGAATGTCCGGGGAGGTGTCGATCCGGGCCGGGCCCGTTCGACGCAAGGGTGAAGAGGCGGGGAAACGCCCCCGCCGCACCGACCGAGGAGTCATCATGCCGCGCTTCCTGTCCATGATCCGCGTCGACGAGCAGAGCGCCCCCGCGCAGGCGCCCGGCCCGGAGTTCGAGCAGCGGATGGGCGCACTGTTCGAGGAGATCACCAAGGCCGGGGTCATGGTGGACACGGCCGGGCTCGCCCCCACCTCCGAGGGCACCCGGCTCACCTGGTCGGGTGGCCGGGTCACCTGCACCGACGGCCCGTTCGCGGAGGGGAAGGAGGTCGTCGGCGGCTACGCCATCATCCGGACCGAGGACAAGGCCGAGGCCCTGGAGTGGACCAGGCGGTTCCTGGAGGTCCACGACACGCACATGACGGTCACCGCCGAGCTGCGCCAGATCGCCGACAACTGACACCGCCCGGCGGGCGCCGCCGGACACCACCCCAGGACACCGCACCACCCCGCACACCGGACCCTGCCGGCCCGGCCGCAGCGATGCGGCCGGGCCGGCAGGGTCTCGGGCCGACGGGTCTCAGGCCGACAGCTTCCGCATCAGGCGCACGCCCTGGGCCGCGGTCAGGTGCGGCAGATAGGCCTTGCCGATCGCCCGGGTGATGCTGGGCAGGGCCGCCGGGTCCGGGTAGACCATGAACAGCGGCCGGTACTCGGGCTGGAACTTGGCCTTGAAGGCGAGCAGCGATCGGAAGCCGTACACCGGCTCCAGCACCTTGCCCATCCAGTCCAGCATCCGCTGCAGGGAGGTCGGGTCCTGGCCGCGGTCGGCGCGGGCCAGCGGCGCGCCCGAGAGGGACAGGAACCGGGCGCCCTCCTCCTTGAAGCCGAGCGCCGCGGAGGCGATCAGGAACTCCATCACGCCGCGGAACCCGTCGGAGCCGCGGCGCATGAAGTCCAGGGTCCAGCCGACCGGGCGGCCGTCCTCGTAGACGGGCATCCAGCTGGTCAGGCCGTGCACCTGGCGCTCCGGGTCGACGGCGATCAGCACCCGGACGGCCGGGTCCTCCAGTTCGTCCAGGCCGCCGAGGGTGAAGCCCATCTCCGGCAGGCCCTTGTCGCAGACCCACTCCTCGGAGATGGACCGGATCTGGTCCTTGATGTCGGCCGGCGCGTCCCGGTAGCTCCACCACTCCGCGACGATGCCCTGCTTGCCGGCCTTGTTCAGGGACGTCCTGATGTCCTGCCACTTCTTCCCGGTGAAGGCGAGTTCGGGCAGCGCCACCACGGTGTCCTCGGCGACCTGGAGGGAGCGCCAGCCGAGTTCGACGGCGGCCTCGCGGATCTCGGGGGTGACGCTGTAGAAGCACGGGGTCCAGCCTCGCGCGTCGCAGTAGCGGGCGAACCCGGCCACCGCCCGGCGCCTGGCCGCCGGCTCGCCGAAGGGGTCACCGGTGGTCAGGGCGACGGTGGAGAGCACCCGGTAGGGCACCGCCGCCTCGCCGGCCTCGTCGAACCAGTAGTGGTTTCCGTCCCAGGTGCTGATGAAGGACAGCGTGCTGCCGCCGTGGGCGGTGAGCAGAGCCCGGGCGCGGGCGGCGTCCTCGGCGTCCACGTGCACCACCGGCCGGCGCAGCGCGACCAGCAGGGCGGACAGTGTGACCGTCCAGAACAGCAGTCCGCAGTAGGTGACCAGCAGCCGGGCCACCGGGCCGGTGGCGATCGGGTAGTCGGAGAGCAGTTCGCCGTACGCCGGCGGCAGGTAGGCCGCGGGCAGCCCGGCGACCAGCCGGCCGACGGTGACGGCCGGGTCGTACTGCTCTCGGACCAGGCCGCCGACCCCGACGTAGGCGGTGGCGGTGAGCACCAGGGCCGTCGCGATGACGGCGAGCAGGCGGCGGACCACCCGCCGGGCCATCCGCAGCTGGAAGCGGTGCCGGGTGCGGATCAGCAGGGCGGTGGTCAGCACGGGCAGCAGCAGGGCCTCGACGAAGAACTCGACGACGGCCGCGGTGTCGGCCGGATCCTGCAGGACGGAGAGGTCGTCGGCGAGCAGCCGGACGAGCAGGCAGATCCAGATCAGCTCGGTGAGGACGGTGATCCGCCAGGCGGCGCGCAGCCCGCGGCGCAGGCCCTCCGCGAGCACCAGCAGCAGGGCGGGGACGGCGGCGGCCATCAGGCGTCCGGGCGAGTCGAAGAAGTCCTGGACGGCGTGCGCCCGGGCGCATTCGTGGACGGAGATCGAGCAGAGGTCGGCGATCTCGTCGGGTGCGTAGGAGCGCGAGAGGTAGAGGTCGGAGAGGCTGTTGAAGGGGCCGATGGCGTTGTCGTACAGCGAGGCGAAGAGCGGGCCGACGGCCGCCGCGACCAGGCAGAGGGCGACCAGGACCCGGGTCTCGTTGTGCGAGGAGCGCCCGCGCCGGGGCAGCCCGAGGCGGCGAAGGCGGCGGGTGCCGTCGGCCGCCCGGTCGGCGTCGCGGTACGGGCCGTGGCGGTGCAGAAGGCCGCCGACGGCGAGGCCGACCACGGCGGCGGTGAAGCGCTGCAGACCCTGCAGGTGCCCGATGTACAGGGTGGCGACCAGCGGGATCAGCACCACCAGCAGGTGCATCCGTCGGCGCCAGAGGGCGCTCAGGCGGTAGCCGAGAACGGCGGCGAGCCCGAACAGTCCGACGCCCGGTCCGGTGGCGATCTGGTCGGCGATGTCCAGGGTCCAGCCCTCGCCGGCGGCGATCCCCAGCCGTACCAGGGCGGTACCGAGCAGCGTGGCCACGATCTGGCCGGTGACCAGCACCAGGACGCTGCGGCGCCGGCCGAGCCGGCGTTCGGCCACGGGACCGACCAGCAGGAGCAGCCCGCTGGTGAAGAGGTAGGCGCTCAGGCCGGAGCACCAGACCAGCGAGGTGAGAGGGGTCCACCAGCGGCCGGCGTCGAGGGTGGGCAGGCCCACGCCGACCTGTTCCAGGAGCGGGCCGGAAGGGCCGTGGCGGAGGCTGCCGGTGGCCGCCCCGATGATCCACAGGGCCGCGAGCAGGCCGAGGGTCAGCGGCGCCTCGCGCAGCCGGCGGGCCTGGCGCAGCCAGCGGGAGCGGGCCGGTTCGGGGGTCGGCGCGGTCGGTCCCCCGCCCGGTCCGGCGCCGGGATCGGCGGGCCTGGCGGCGGGGTCATCGGGCCCGGGCCGCGGGCCGGCCGGGGCCGGTACGGCGGAGGATGTCGAGCGGGTGTCGGCGGGCCCGTCGGCCGGGGTGGTGGCCGGGGCGCTCATCCGATCAGTCCGGTCCGCTTGGCGAGCCACTGCAGGTTGTCACTGATGGCCGCCCGGAAGACGGTCCAGTCGTGCCAGCCGGGCTTGACCTGGAGCTGGACCGCGACGTCCGCCCGGACGGCGGCCGCGTAGACCTTCTCCTGCTGGGGGCGGAACTCCTGGTCGTTCGAGCCGACCACGAAGATCCCGGCGGTGTCGGGGAACTTCTTGCGGGCCATCACGTGCATCGGGTCGACGGCGTCGAAGGCAGCCTCGTCGCCGCCGAAGGCCTCCTTCACGCTCTTGCCGTGGCTGCCCAGGGTGGGCTCCTGCTGGCCGGAGATGTTGATGAAGGAGCCGTAGACCTCGGGTGCGTTCAGGGCCAGTTGCAGGGAGCAGGTACCGCCGAACGACAGGCCGGCCACCGCCCAGGACTGCCGTCCGGTCGCGGTCTGCAGGGTGTCGCGCACCCAGGCCGGGACGTCGTGGGCGAGGTAGGTCTGCGCCTTGGCCAGCCGGGAGTCCATACAGAGCTGGTTCACCCAGGGCGAGCCGGTGGGGTCGGCGACGACCACGATCGGGGCCAGGCCCCGGTGGGCGCTCGCGAAGGTGTCCATCATGTCCTGCAGGCCCCCGGAGTTGATCCAGTCCTCGGGCGCGCCGGGCTGGCCGGGCAGCAGGACCAGCACCGGCAGCAGCGGCCGCGGGGTGGCCTGGTAGGCGGGCGGCAGGTAGACGAAGCCCGGGCGGGTCCTGAACGCGGACCGCGGGCCGGGTATCCGGACGCCGGCCATGGTGCCCTTGGCGGGCAGGTCGGCGGGCGGGTTCCAGACGTCGGCCAGCGTCCTGCCGGGCGGCGCGCCGATCGTCCGGTCGGCCTGCGTGGTGTCCAGGGTCCCGGTGTCACTGATCCAGGGCGCGAGCAGCACACGTGCCGTCGGGTACTGGTCGAACAGCCGGTTGACCTGGGAGGACGCCATCAGCACCGCCAGCCCGGCGGCGAGCGCGACCAGCGCCCGGCCGGGCCACCAGGGCAGCCGGCGCAGCCGGAACCCGGCCAGGGACAGCCCGAGGACCGCCGTGCCGATCCACACGGTCACCTCGTCCGGCAGGCCCTCGGGGAAGGGCTGCCACCAGTCGTCGACGGCCACGTCGATCAGCAGGGTGAGGGCCACGGCCAGAGCCACCGCGCAGGGCAGCAGGCGTAGCCCCCACCGCCGGCCGCGGGCCACGGCGAGCATCAGCAGCGCCCCCCAGCCCGCCGCCAGCACGGCGTACGCGATCGGCCCGTGCGTCAGCGGCCAGTCCAGCGGGTTCCAGGTGGCGGCGAGCGCCAGGGTCATCATGCTCCTTGCTTCGCGGCGCCGGTACGCACCGCAATTCCACTACGCCGCGACGTCGCCGCCACGGCCGTCCTACACACCCACCAACAGGAGCACCGGCACGAACGGCCCGGGCTCGGTGCCGCGCTCGCGCGCGGCGCCACCTGTCACGGTCTGCGGGACACCCGGATGCCGGGGCGCGCGTACCGTCGGCACCGCACCGCCGGAAGCCCCGCACCGCACCGCCGGGACGTCCGACATGAACGCGGCAGGGCGAAGCCCTGCTGCATGTCGACGTGTCCAGCCATGGTTGTGGTTCCCCCGCCGCCCCCGCGCCCCGATCCGTCCTGCCCCGGCCCCGGTCTCCCGATCCGTCCCGCCCCCGTTCTCACCAGCCCCGTTCTACCAGCCCAGGTAAGCACGACCCGCGACCGGGGTCGCCGGACGGGGTCCGACACGCCGTCGGTGCACACCCCCGGCCCAGGCGGAGCGGCGGCGCGCTCCTCCCGCCGCGGGCCGGACCGGTGCGGCCCGCGGCGGGAGGAGCGCGCCGGCCGGTCCCGGTGGAGCGGCCGGGCGGCGGACCACCTGTGGCCCTGCCGCCGCCGGAACGGCCGGGCCGCGTGCCCGAAGGGGACGCCCCGAGTGCCCGAAAGGGCGTTGCGACGATCGCGCCGGGCCGCCTAGCCTGTGCCCAACGCGATGAGGGAGACGAGTACCCGAGGGATCCCGCGAGTCGAGAGAGCCGCCGGCAGCTGTGAAGGCGGCATCGCGCCCGAGGCGAAGACACTCCTGAGCGCGGGGAGGAAATGCCCCGCCGGCCGGCCCCCGTGATCGGGCCCGAACGAGGCTGCCGCCGTCGGCGGGAGCGAAAGTGCGGTGGCACCGCGAGCCCCTTCTCGCCCGCACTCCCAAGGGATCACCCGACGTCCTACGGAGGACTGCGATGATCCACCCCACCCCCCGTGTCCTGGTCGCCGACCTGCGGGAACACCTGGGCCGCACGGTTTCGGTCCACGGCTGGGTGAACACCCTGCGCCTGCAACGCACGATGCAGTTCGTGCTGGTCCGGGACCACAGCGGCACCGCCCAGGTCACCCACCGGCGCCTGGGCGCGGACGACCCGGTCGAGGAACGGATCGAGGAGCTGACCGTCGAGTCGGCGGTGCGCGTCACCGGCTTGGTGGTCGAGAACCCCGCCGTCCGGCTGGGCGGCCTGGAAATCGTCCCGGAGCACGTCGAGCTGCTCAACCGGGCCGAGGCACCGCTGCCCCTCAACGAGCTCACCGGGCTGGAACACCGCCTGGACTGGCGGTTCCTGGACGTCCGCCGGCGCCCCGCCGCGCAGCTGCTGTTCGCGGTGCAGACCACCGTCGAACAGGCCCTGCGGGAGTTCGCGTACGCCGAGGGCTGCACCGAGATGCACACGCCGAAGCTGATGGGCACCGCCTCGGAGTCCGGCGCGGAGGTGTTCGAGCTGGGCTACTTCGGCCGCAGCGCGTACCTCGCGCAGTCCCCGCAGTTCTACAAGCAGATGGCGATCGCCGCCGGTATCGACCGGGTCTTCGAGATCGGGCCGGTGTTCCGCGCCGAACCCTCCTTCACCTCGCGGCACGCGACCGAGTTCACCGGGGTGGACGTCGAACTCGCCTGGACCGAGGACGTCGAGGACGTGATGGCCTTCGAGGAGCGGATGCTCGCGCACACCCTCGGCCGGGTCGCGGAGCGGCACGGA
Organism: Kitasatospora herbaricolor; assembly: GCF_030813695.1. Classification (NCBI taxonomy): domain Bacteria; kingdom Bacillati; phylum Actinomycetota; class Actinomycetes; order Kitasatosporales; family Streptomycetaceae; genus Kitasatospora; species Kitasatospora herbaricolor. Next base: position 9,114,849 of record NZ_JAUSVA010000002.1, on the reverse strand, counting down.
GCCGCGATCCAGGAGCAGTTCGGGGTGGAGGTGACCGTCCCTGCGCTGCCCTTCCCCCGGGTCACCATGGCCCGGGCCCAGGAGATCCTGCGGGCGGGCGGCCGGGACCCTGAGGGCGCCAGGGCCGACCTGGACCCCGAGGGCGAGCGTGCGCTCGCCGCGCACATCCGGCGGGAGACCGGGCACGAGTTCGTGTTCGTGACCCACTATCCGGCCGGGATCCGGCCCTTCTACCACATGCGGGCAGCGGGCGAGCCCGACCTGACGCTCAGTTTCGACCTGCTGTGGAAGGGGCTGGAGATCACCACCGGCGCGCAGCGCGAACACCGGTACGACGTGCTGCTCGAACAGGCCGCGGAGAAGGGCATCGGCATCGAGTCGCTCCAGGACTACCTGAACTGCTTCCGCTACGGATGCCCTCCGCACGGCGGTCTGGGCCTGGGCCTCGGCCGGGTGCTGATGGTGCTCCTCGGCCTGGACTCGATCCGTGAGGCGACCTTCCTGTTCCGCGGGCCCAACCGGCTGACTCCGTAGGGTCTCGCGGGGCCGCAGGGTCTCGCGGGCCGGAGTCCGGGGCGGGCCGGACACCGGAGTCCGGGGCGAGGACAGGACGGTCCTCGCCCCGGGCGCCCGTCCTCGGCGGGCCGGCCCAGGGCGGGCTCCTCCTACTGGCAGGAGTCGCAGATCCCCGTAGCCGGGAGCTGGACGTAGCAGCCGGTGCAGATCGGTGCGGCCGGCTCCGGGAGCCGCGCGCGTCGGCGCTCGATCGCGGCCAGCAGCCGGGGCGCGAGCGCGGGGACGCCGCCGCCGGGCGGCAGGGCGGCGCCGAAGCGGCGGTAGCAGTCCAGCCGGGCGGCCGCCGCGTGGTTCTCCCGGTCGATGTCCTCGGCGGCGGCCTCCTGCCCGGCGACCGCGAGGACTTCCCGGTAGCCCTCGCCGACCATCCCGTCGCTGGTGCGGACGACCAGTGCCGTCAGGGGCGGGTCGCCACGCCGATGGGCCTCGCGGACCACATGGCCCAGCACGCCCCCGATCCAGTTGTGCAGGAGGGCGGTCGTCCGGACCCCGGACGCCGCCTGGACCGCCTCCGCCAACTCCTTGTAGGTGATGACGGCGTGATAGGTCCCGGCGACGGTGACCAGGTGCGGATAGGCCTCGTCGGCCCAGAGCTGCTGGGCCTGCGCCGCCCCCACCGCGGACCCGTCCGCCTCACGCCAATAGCTGCGCTGTGCCATCCACCCTGCCCTGTCCGTCGATCAGTCGTCACGGCCCGGCCGGGGCGTGATCGGTGACGTTCCGCAGCGCCCGATCCGGCCTCGTGGCGGCCGCCGGCCCGGCCGAACCCCTCGGGAGCCGGCCTCCTCGCACGCCTGACGGCCACCGGGCCCAGCACCGGGCCACCGCGTCCGGGCCCATCTTGCTCCCGTCCGGGCCCACGCTCAACTTCCGTCGACAAAGCGACTGTTCACGCGGAGCCCGGCCTGGTCGGGCGACCCCGGCGAGGCCCCGCCGGGAGTGGCCCGGCCGGCCTCAGAGCGTTATCCAGTACCGCCGCACGGCCCCGAACTCGGTGTCCTGGACGCCTTCGAGGACGCCGCCCAGACGCTCGATCGTCCTCACGGAGGCGACGTTGCCGACCTCGCAGACGAGGAGCAGCCGGCCCAGGTCACGGGCCCGCGCCTCGTCGAGCATCCGGCCCAGGGCCCAGGCGGCCAGCCCGCGCCGGCGCGAGGACGGCCGGATGCCGTAGCCGATGTGGCCGAACGGCAGCACGAAATCACCCGGCCCGTACCGCAGCGCGATCCCGCCGTGCACCCGGCCGTCCTCGACGATCCAGCGGTACACGCAACCCACCGGACCGGGCCGCCCCTGGCTCCCGTCCGGCTTCGGCGGCTCGGCCAGCCGGGCCACCCAGGCCGCGAATCCGTCCGGCGAGTCGACCTCGTCGGCCGCCCGCAGCCCGAAGCCGTCCTCATGGGCGCCGGGCCCCCAGTCGGCACGGGCTTCGAGCCAGGCGGACCGCAGACGGGTGGTGGGCGCGATCAGTTCAGGCATGCCGCGACGATACCGAGCGGTTCCGGCACCTGTCACAGGCGTTTCGGACAGTCGTACCCGCCTTGTCCGGGGCAGCAGTTGGCCGGTCGTCAGCCTGTCGTGATCGGGGTCTCCCCCCGGCGGCGCCGCCCTACCGGACGCCGTCGCGACGTGCACCGCCGCCCGACCGGGAGCCCGCGCCGCCCGTACCCGCCGGCCCTGCGGCGGGTCGGCGGCGGCGACCCGCGCGAGGGGCCGGCCCCGGCTCCGGCTCCGGATGCCGGGGTGGGCGCGGAGGACGCCCCCGGAGCGGCCGGAGCCCGGGCGCCGGCCCGCCCTCTCGCTTCGCCCGATCGGTCCATCCGACGGGCGCGGGCGCCGGGCGACTGCGATCTTCGGAAGATGCGGCTCCCCCGCCGCCACCGCCCTGGACCCGACGCCTGGAGGCCCGGATGTGGGACGCTCCCCCCGCCGCTGCGCCCGCCGCGGCCGAGTTCCTGCCGACGCTGGACATGCCGGAACCGGCGGACCAGAACCGGCTGACCGTGCTGCTGCGCCTGCTGATGCTGATCCCGCAGATCATCGTGCTGTGGGTGCTGTCGGTGGTGGCCTTCTTCGTGAGCGTGATCGGCTGGTTCGGGGCGCTGGTGCTGGGGCGGCTGCCGGAATTCGCCGCGACCTACCTGGCGGGCTTCGTCGCGTACGAGACGCGGGTGAACACCTACGCGATGCTGACCCACGACCGGTACCCGCCGTTCGCCTTCCAGGCGCCCGGGTACCCCGTCCAGGTCGGGCTGAAGCCGGGCGAGCTCAACCGGCTGGCGGTCTTCTTCCGGCTGATCCTGGCCATCCCCGCGGCGATCGTGCAGAGCGTGCTGCTCACCGGCTGGTGGACGGTGTCGTTCATCAGCTGGCTGGTGGTGCTGATCCTGGGCCGGATGCCGCGACCGCTGTTCGAGGCCAGCGCGGCGATCGTGCGCTACCGGATGCGCTTCCAGGCCTACCTGTTGATGCTCACCGCCGCCTACCCGAAGCAGCTCTTCGGTGAGGACCCGCCGGTCGGCGCGGTGGGCGCGGCGCCGGTGGCCTCGGCGACCAGGCCGCTGGTGCTCAGCGGCGCCGGGCGCGGCCTGCTGGTCGTCTTCATCCTGGTGGGGATCGCCGCCTCACTCACCTCCTCGCTGACCGGCACCTTCGGCTCGGACGACGACAACGACGACCTGTCCGTGCACGTCACCGCGCCGCTGGACCCGGGACGGGTCCCGGCCGGGCGCTGAACCGGCGGGGCCGCCCGGGCCCGGTCCGGCCCCGGCTCAGAACCGGCCGGCCGGGACCGCCGGGTGGCGCCAGAGTCCCTCGGCCGCGAGCAGCGGCAGGACGCCCTCGCCGACCTGGTAGGCCTCCTCCAGGTGCGGGATGCCGGACAGGACGAACTCCTGAACGCCCGCGCGGTGGTACTCCCCGATCAGGTCGGCGACCTCCCGGTGGCTGCCCACCAGCGCGGTGCCGGCGCCGCCGCGCACCAGCCCGATGCCCGCCCACAGGCCCGGGTGCACCTCCAGCCGGTCGGTGGCGCCGCCGTGCAGCTCCCGCATCCGTCGCTGTCCGTCCGACTCGCTCCGGGCCAGGGCGAGTTGGGTACTACGGATCCGCTCCGGGCTCATCCCCGCGAGCAACCGTTCGGCTTCGGCCCAGGCCTGCGCGGAGGTGTCCCTGGCGATCACGTGCAGCCGGATCCCGAACCGGGGCGTGCGGCCCCGGGCCCGGGCCAGACCGCTGATCCACTCGATCTTCTCCCGGACCTGCGCGGGCGGCTCGCCCCAGGTGAGGTAGACGTCCGCGTGCCGGGCCGCCACCGTACCGGCCGCCGCCGAGGACCCGCCGAAGTAGATCTCCGGCGCGGGATCCGGCAGCCGCGCCAGCCGGGCCTGCTCGACCCGTAGATGGTCCCCCTCGTGGTCGACGATCTCGCCCGACCAGAGGCGCCGGACGATCCCGAGGAACTCGTCCGCCCGGGCGTAGCGCCCCTCCTTGTCCAGGAAGTCGCCGTAGGCGCGCTGCTCGGCCGACTCGCCGCCGGTCACCACGTTGAGCAGCAGCCGGCCGTGGGACTGACGCTGGTAGCTGGCCGCCATCTGGGCGGCCAGGGTCGGGCTGAGCTGCCCCGGGCGGAAGGCGACCAGGAACTTGATCCGCTCGGTGACCTGGGTGAGCATCGCCGTGGTCAGCCAGGCGTCCTCGCACCAGACGCCGGTGGGGGTCAGCGCGCCGGCGAAGCCGAGTTGCTCCGCCGTGCGGGCGATCTGGCCCAGGTACTCGATGCTCGGCGGGCGGTCGGCGCCCGCCGTGCCGGGCGTCGACCCGTGGCCGCCGCCGACCACGTGGCGGCTGTCGCCGGTGGTGGGCAGGAACCAGTGGAAGGTGAGGGACATTGCGGACTCCTGGGACGGGCGGCGGCCGGGTGCGCGGGCCGCGTGGAGGTGCCGGGCGGTGGCCGGGGCACCGGACGGGGGCCGGTCAGCTCCGGCGGGCACCGGCGCCCGGAGCGGAGGTGAACCCGCCGAAGGCGCCGTCGTGGTGCACCAGCGGGCCGACGTCCTCGCGGGCCAGGGTGTCGACGACCTCGCCGACCACCAGCAGGTGGTCGCCGACCTCCTGGAGCAGCACCGGACGCGCCGTCAGCCAGGCCGCGACCCCGGCCAGGACGGGTGTGCCCAGCTCGTCGGGCGTCCAGTCGGTGCCGGCGAAGCGGTCGACGCCGCTACGGGCGAACCGGGCCGCCAGCTCCTCCTGGCCGCGGCCGAGGATGTGGACGGCGAAGCCGGCCGCCGCCCGGACGGCCGGCGCCGCCGAGGCGGTGGCCGACACGTAGAAGGACACCAGGGCCGGATCCAGGCTGACCGAGGTGAAGGAGGTGGCGGTGAAGCCGGCGGGGCCCGGCACGGTGATGACGGTGACGCCCGCGGCCTGCCGGCGCAGGGTGCGGCGCAGCCGGTCGGCCGGCACGGGGGCCGGCCCGATCGGCCGGAGCTGTGTGGCGGGGAGGTCCTGGATGATGGTCACGGGATGTCCTTCCTGGGACGTGGATCGGTGCCGGCGGGGCCGGCGGTCGGGCGGCAGGCTTGCGGACGCGCCGGTGGTGACCGGCGGGGACGGGTCCGGTCCGTACGCTCCGGACGGACCGGACCCGTCCTGGCGGTGGTGGCGGGGGTGGGGCGGGCCGGACCTCAGCGGGCCGGTTCCTCCACCGTGAGCAGGCGGGGCAGGTCCGGGCCGCCGCGCAGGCGCTCCAGCCACTGGACGAGCTGCGCGGCGACACTGCGGTGGGTGGCGTCGTTGAGCACGTCGTGCCGGCCGTCCTCGACCAGCACCAGGACGGCCGCGGGCAGCCCGGCGGCGAACTCCCGGACCGCCTGCGGCGGGGCGACGGGGTCGGCCGCGCCGTGCAGGACCAGGACGGGCAGCGGCCCGGGCGCCGCAGGCGCCGCGGCCGGGGCCTGGGCCGCAGCCGGGGCCGGGTTCAACGCCGGAGCGAGCAGCGCGTCCGGGACGCGGTCCGCGAAGCGGCCCCGGCCGAACGCCGGATCGGCCGCCAGCACGCCGCGGTGGGCCGGGCAGGACGTCCGGGCCGCCAGTTCCTCCTCCCAGTCGCCGGGCGGCGGGGTGTCGGCCGTCAGCGGCAGTGCGGCGAGCACGAGGCCGTCCGGCCGCGCTCCGGCTTCCCGGGCTGCGGCCAGCGCCCGCAGCGCGCCGGTGTCCGACCCGGCCAGCACCACCGGTGCGGGAGCCTGCCCGGCGACGGCCGCGAAGGCGTCCGCCACCTCGGCCGGCGCCGGCTCCGGGCCGAGGGCGAGCGCGTGGACGCCGTAGCCGTCGGCGGCCAGCCGGCGGCCGAAGCGCTGGTAGACGGCCGGGCTCTCGCCCCGGCCGGGGAGCAGCACCACGGTGCCGCGCCGGGCGGCGCCCTCGGCGGGCTCCCAGACGAGCGTGCCGGGCCGGGGGCCGGAAGCTGCGGCCGCGGGCACCGGAGCGGGGGCCCCGGGTGCGAGCGGGGCCTGGGCGACGGGGGCGCTCATCGGGCGCTCCCCGCGGTGACCGGGGCGGCCAGCCGGGCGGCGGCCTCGCGGGCGGCCTCCGCGCGCTCGCGGCGGGCGACCTCCTGGCGGACCAGCGGCAGCAGGTGGCGCCCGTAGTCCAGCGCGTCGTCCAGCGGGTCGTAGCCCCGGATCAGCAGGGTGCTGACGCCGATGTCGACGTAGTCGAGCAGGGCCTGGGCGACCGTCTCGGGGGTGCCCACCAGCGCGGTCGAGTTGCCCGCGGCGCCGGTGGCGGCGGCCGGGGCGGTCCACAGGGCCCGGTCGTGCCGGTCGGCCTTGGCGGCGGCGGCGAGCAGTCGCTGCGAGCCGGCGTTCTGCGGGCGGGCGTCGGGACCGACCGGGAGGATCGCACGCTTGCCCACGAAGGAGCCGCCGCCCCGGCCGCGGTTCTGGATGGTGTGCAGGATGCCGTGGGCCCGCTCCCAGGCCTCCTCCTCGGTGCGGCCCAGGATCGGCCGGAAGGAGACGCTGATCCGGGGCGGCGTGCTGCGTCCGGCCGCCTCGGCGCCGGCCCGGACGGAGGCGATCTGCTCGGCCGTCTCGGCGAGCGGCTCGCCCCAGAGCGCGAAGACGTCCGCGTGCTTGCCGCCGACCCGGTAGGCCGCCTCGGACGACCCCCCGAAGTAGAGCGGGATGCGCGGCTGCTGGACGGGCCGGACCTCGGCGTGGAAGTCCTCCAGCCGGTAGTGCGGCCCCTGGTGGTCGAAGGGGCCCTCGCTGGTCCAGGCCTTCGTGAGGACGTCCAGGTAGTCGTCGCTGCGGTCGTAGCGCTCGTCCTTGGGCAGGTAGTCGCCGTCCCGGCGCTGCTCGGCGTCGTGGCCGCCGGTGATGATGTGGACGGCCACCCGGCCACCGGAGAACTGGTCCAGGGTGGCGAAGGTGCGGGCCGCCAGGGTGGGGGCGACGAAGCCCGGCCGGTGCGCGACCAGCAGGCCCAGCCGCTCGGTGTGGGCGGCCACGTGGGCGGCGACCTGGCCGCCGTCCGGGCTGGAGGAGCCGTAGCCGATCAGGATCCGGTCGAAGCCGGCCTCCTCGTGGGCCTTGGCGAAGCGCCTGGTGAAGTCGGGGTCGACGACCGGGCCGGAGGCGGGGCGGGTCTCGGAGACGTCGGTGGTGCCGATCATGCCGATGAACTCGACGGGCATGGTGTCAGGCCTTTCGTGCGGTGGCCGCGGGGAAGCGCGGCCGGGGAGCGGGAATCAGGGAGCGGGAGTCGGGGAGCGGGAGTCGGGGTGGTCGGGAGCAGGGCGGTGAGGGGCGGGGCCGTCAGGGGCGGGCGCGCAGCAGGGCGCGCTGCCCGGCGGCGAGCAGGACGGTGTCGTCCTGCGGGGTGTGGATGCGGCTGCAGAGCACGTTGCGCAGGTGGCGTTGGAGCGGGTTGTCGTAGGTGAGCGCGTTGTTCCCGATCAGGGCGACGGCCTGTTCGACCGCGCCGATCGCGGCCCGGGTGCCGAGCACCTTGGCGCCGGCGGACTGTTCGGCGGCGGCCGACTCGCCCGCGTCGACGGCCTGCGCCAGCGCGGTGACCAGCCGTTCGGCGCCGTCCAGCGCCACCTCGATCTCGCCGACGGCGTTCTGGAAGCGCGGCAGGCTCGCGAGCGGGGCACCGAGCGCGGTGGGGACGCGCTCGTGCAGGAAGCCGGTCAGCCACTCCAGGGCGGTCCGGGCCACGCCGAGGTAGAGGGCGGTGAGCCCGAGCGAGTTCCAGGCGCCGGCCACGGTGTCCCGGCCGCCGTCCGCACCGGGCCGGGCGAGACCGGCGACGTGCCCGTACGGGACCCGGACGGCGTCGAGCAGCACGTCGTCGCTGCGGCTGGCGCGCAGGCCGAGGTGGTTCCAGGTCCGCTCGACGGTCAGGCCCGCCGCGTCCGAGCGGACCAGGAAGCTGCCGACGCGGGGTTCGGGCTCGTCGGTGCGGGCCCAGACCAGCATCCAGCGCAGGGCCTCCGCGCCGGTGGAGAAGATCTTCCGGCCGGTCAGCTCCCAGTGCTCGCCGCGGCGGCGCGCGACGGTCGCGGGCAGTCCGCCGCGCACGGGGGTGCCCAGGTCGGGCTCCACCCGCAGGGCGTTGACCAGGGCGGGCCGCTCGGCGGACTCGGCGAGCAGCTCCGCGTACACCTCGGCGGGCCAGTACGGGGTGCGGGCCTCGGCCGCGTGGGTGAACAGGGTCATCGCCGTGACCAGGGCCACCGCCGGGTCGCCCGCGCCCAGGGCGCCGAGGATCCGGACGGTGTCGGCGAGCCCGCCGCCGGGGCCGCCGGAGCGGGCGCCGACGGTGGCGGTGAGCAGCCCGGCCCGGTGCGCGGCTTCGATGCCCCGGTAGGGGAAGGAGGCTTCGCGGTCGTGCTGCTCGGCGTCAGCGGCGAGGGCGGCGGTGACCGTCGGCAGCCTGTCGAGGTCCGGGGCGGGCAGGGCGGGACGAACGGGCGCCGCGGGCGGCAGGGGCGAGGGCGAAACGGCGGGTGCGGCGGGCGGCTGCTGGGCCCCTGGCTGGATCAGCTGCTGGGTCGGTCGCTGGGTCATCGCGGGGCTTTCGGGTCGGTGGGCGGCTCGGTGGGGGCCGCCGGTGCGGCGGGCGGGGTGGCGGCGGGGCGGACGAAGGTGGGCGCGGTGCGGACGGTGACCGGGGGCGGTTCGCCGCCGCTCCAGCGTTCGAGCTGCACCAGGGCGTGCTGGCCGACGCAGCCCTGGGAGAGCCGCGAGCTGGGCAGGTCGGCGGTCAGCACATTGGGGTTGCCGTGGGCGCAGAGCGGCGGCTCCACCCCGGGGACCGGGTCGAACCAGGCGCCGGTGGGCAGTCGGACGACTCCGGGGCGGACCTGCTCGGTGAGCAGGGCGCCGGCCAGGCAGGCACCGCGGTCGTTGAAGATCCGGACCAACCCGCCCTGCTCGATCCCTCGTTCGGCGGCGTCGGATGGGTGGATCTGGACCGCCTCCCGGTCGGCGACCTTGGCCGCCAGGCTGACGGCCCCGGTGTCCAGCTGGCTGTGCAGCCTGGTGGCGGGCTGGTTGGCGATCAGCAGCAGCGGGTGCCGTCCGGCGGCCGGGCCGCCGAGCCGCTCCTCGGGCTCCAGCCAGCTCGGGTGGCCCGGGCAGTCCGGCAGGCGCATCGCCGCGACGGTGGCCGAGGCGAGTTCGATCCGCCCGCTGGGGGTGCGCAGCGGGAAGCGTTCCGGGTCCGCCCTGAACTCCTCGAACAAGGTGAACTCAGATGGTCCCTGGGGAAGTTGCCACTCCCCCTCCGACCAGAACCGGTCGAAGGCGGGCGGCCGCGCACGGCCCGAGGCGGTCAGCTCGGCCGCCCATTCGGCGTACAGGTGCTCCAGCCACTGGCGCGGGGTGCGGCCCTCGGTGAAGCGTTCGCCGAAGCCGAGCCGGCCGGCGAGGGCGGCCAGCACGGCGTGGTCGTCACGCGCCTCGCCGACCGGTTCGACGGCGCGGTGCATGGCGATCAGGTGGGTGTCGCGGCGGCCGCCGCCGAAGTCCTCGCGTTCCAGGGCGGTGGTGACGGGCAGCACGATGTCGGCGTGCCGGGCGGTGGCGGTCCAGTGCGGTTCGTGGACGACGACGGTGTCGGGGCGGGCGAAGGCGCGGCGCAGCCGGCCCAGGTCCTGGTGGTGATGGAAGGGATTGCCGCCTGCCCAGTGGACGAGCCGGATGTCGGGGTAGGTGTACCGGGCGCCGTCGTAGTCGAACTCCTCGCCGGGGTGCAGCAGCAGGTCGGCGATCCGGGCGCAGGGGATGAAGTCCTTTACGGGGTTGGGCTCCTGGGGCAGGAACGGCAGCCGCAGCTGCGGGCCCGTGTCGCCGACGTCGCCCATCGAGCCGTAGCCGTGGCCGAAGCCGCCGCCCGGCAGGCCGATCTGGCCGAGCGCGGCGGCCAGCGCCAGCCCGGCCCAGACCGGCTGCTCGCCGTACCGGGCGCGCTGGAGCGACCAGGTGACGGTGACCAGGGTGCGGGTGGCGGCCATCCGGCGGGCCAGGGCGCGGATCCGGCCGGCCTCGATCCCGCAGATCGCGGCCGCCCAGTCGGCGTCCTTGACGACGCCGTCCGGCCCGCCGTGCAGGTAGTCGGCCAGGGTCTCGAAGCCGGTGGTGCAGGCGTCGAGGAAGGCGCGGTCGTGCAGCCCTTCGCTGACCAGGGTGTGGGTGAGGGCCAGCATCAGGGCGGCGTCGGTGGCCGGCGCGACGGGGTACCAGTCGGTGACCGGTCCTTCGGGCAGGTCCTCCCGCAGCGGGCTGACCAGGGCCACCTCGACGCCCCGGGCGGCGAGTTCGGCGAGGTGTCCGGGGGTTCCGTGCCGGGTGACGCCGCCGGGGGTGACGTAGACGTTCTTGGCGGGGATCCCGCCGAAGGCGACGATCAGGCGGGTGTTCCGGGTGATGGTGGGCCAGGAGGACGCCGCGCGCAGCACCGTCTCGGCGTCGCCGACCAGGTGCGGCAGCAGCACCAGCGAGGTGCCCAGGCTGTAGGAGTTCCGGGAGCCGGTGTAGCCGCCGAACTGGCCGAGGAAGCGGTGCAGTTGGCTCTGCGCGTGGTGGAACCGGCCGGCACTGGCCCAGCCGTAGGAGCCGCCGAAGACGGCCTGGTTGCCGTGCTCGCGGCGGACCCGGTCGAGTTCGGCGGCCACCAGGTCCAGCGCGTGCTCCCACTCCACCTCGACGAACGGCTCGGCGCCGCGCGCGGTCGAGGGCCCGGGGCCGTGTTCCAGCCAGCCCTGCCGGACCGCCGGACGGCGGACCCGGGTCGGGTGGTCGAGCGCCCCGGCCACCCCGCCGAGCAGCGGGGAAGGGGAGGGGTCGGCGGGGTGCGGCACCACTTCGACGCCACCCCTCGCACCGGGGCGGACACCGAAGGCGCCCCAGTGCGAGGTGGTGGGCGAGGTCCGGGGTGGGAGGACGGAGGTCATGCGCTCGCCGCTCCCGCGAGCACCGCGCCGCCGGCGTCCACCTGGTCGCGGACCAGCGTGATCAGCTTGCCGTAGTCCCGGGCGTCGGCCAGCTGGTCGAAGCCGCGGATCAGCAGCGTGCCGACGCCGATCGCGGTGTAGTCCAGCAGCGATTCGGCGACCTGCTCGTACGAGCCCACCAGGGCGGTGGAGTTGCCGGCCGCACCGGTGGCCTTGGCGACCGCCGTCCAGAGCCGCTTGTCGTGCACGTCGCCTTCGGCGGCGGCCGCGAGCAGGCGCTGCGAGCCCTCCTGGGCGGAGTGGTCGAGGTTGAAGGCCTTGCGAAGGTCGCCGACCTTCTCCTTGGTGAGCCGCAGGATCTCGGCGGCGCGCTCCCAGGCGGCGGCCTCGGTCTCGGCCGGGATCGGCCGCAGGCTGACGCTGAACGCCGGCTCCCGGCCGTAGGGTTCGGCCGCCGCGCGAACCTGGCGGATCCGCTCGGCGATTCCGGCCAGCGGCTCGCCCCAGAAGGCGTAGACGTCGGCGTGCCGGCCGCCGACCCGGACGGCGTCCGCGGAGGCGCCGCCGAAGTAGACCGGGATCGGCCGCTCGGGCCGGACGGACGACAGACCGCCCTTCACCGAGTAGAACTCGCCCTGGTGGTCGAAGGGTTCGGCCGACTCCCAGGTGCGGCGGACCACCTGGAGGAAGTCGTCGGTGCGGCGGTAGCGGGTCTCCTTGTCGCTGAAGTCGCCGTCCCTGGCCTGGTCCGCGTCGTCCCCGCCGGTGATCACGTGCAGGGCGATCCGGCCGGGGTGGAAGGCGTCCAGGGTGGCGTACTTGCGGGCCGCGACGGTCGGCGAGACGAAGCCGGGGCGGTGGGCGAGCAGGACGCCCAGGCGGGTGGTGTGGGTCAGCACCTGGTCGGCGACGGTGAAGCCGTCGGGACTGGCGGAGGAGTGTGCGACCAGCACCCGGTCGAAGCCGGACTCCTCGTGGGCCAGGGCCAGTTCGCGCAGGTAGCCGGGCTGGACGGCGGGGCCGGTGTCCTGGGTGTCGGTCTCGGTGAACGGCTTGGTGGCGGCGAGGCCGATGAACTCGACGGGCATGGCGCTACTCCAGACGTGGGTCGGTATTTCTTGGGGGGGTGGTGCGACGAGGTGCGAGGCGGCCTGTGACCGCCGAGGGCGTGGGGGCCGGGCCGGCCTCAGAGCGCGTCGGCGGCGAGGCGCTCGCGCCAGTCGGCGGCGCGGTGGCAGGCGACGGAGCGGCCGGGACCGCCGTGCTCCGCGGCCACCGGGGCCTGCCGGCAGTCCTCGCCGGCGAACGGGCAGCGGTGCGCGAACACGCAGGCACCGGGGGCCGGTCGGCGGGTCCACTCGGGCCGGGGCTCGCGCGGGCGCAGCTGGGCCGGCGTGATCCGGTGTTCGCGCCGGACGCTGGGGGCCGAGGCGGTGAGCAGCGCGGTGTACGGGTGCCGGGGGTCGGTCAGGACGTCCTCGGCGGGCCCCTGCTCGACCAGCCGGCCGCGGTAGAGGACGGCGATCCGGTCGGCGATGCCGGCCAGCGAGCTGAGGTCGTGCGAGATGATCACGACGGCCAGGCCGAGGCTGCGGCGCAGCTCGTCCAGGAGCAGCAGGACGTGGTTGCGGTTGGAGGCGTCCAGCGCGCTGACCGGCTCGTCCGCGAGCAGGAGCCGCGGGCGGGTCACGACGGACCGGGCCAGCGAGACCCGCTGGCGCTGGCCGCCGGACAGCCGGCCGGGCGTCCGCTCGGCGAACTCGGGCGGCAGGCCGACGAGTTCGAGGGCCTCCCGGATCCGCTCGGCACGTTCGCCGCGTTCGGTTCCGGTGCCGACGGTGAGCGGTTCGCCGACGATCTCGCCGACCGTGAGGTCCGGGTCGAGCGAGCGCAGCGGGTCCTGGAACATGTACTGGATCCGGCCGCTGCGGCGCAACTCCCGCAGGGGGCGCCCGCGCAGGCCGGTGACCTCCTCGCCGTCGACGGTGATCCGGCCGCCGACGACCGGCGCCAGGCCGACGACGGCGCGGGCGAGGGTGGTCTTCCCCGAGCCGGTCTCACCGATGACGCCGAGGATCTCGCCGGCCCGGGCGTCCAGGGAGACGTCGTCGAGGACGCGCTCGGCGGCCCGGCCGGGGCGGCGGCCGTAGGCGACCGAGAGGGCGCTGATCCGCAGCAGCGGTTCGGTGCCGGCGGTCGCCGGGCGGGCGGCCGCCGTGGCGGTGGCGGTGCTGGGGCTCATGCGGTCACCTCCTGGAGGGTGCGGTGGGTCCGGCCGGCGGTGCCGGTGGCGGTGGCGGTTGTGGCGGCGGTGTCGAAGGCGCCGGCCAGGGCGAGTTCGTCGGCCCGGCCGCAGCGCACCCGGCGGCCGTCGGGCCGGACGGTCAGCGGGACGGGGGCGTCGGAGCAGGCGGGCGTGGCGAACGCGCAGCGGTCGGCGAAGCGGCATCCGACGGGGGCGGCGCCGGCCTCCGGCGGGCGGCCGGGGATCACCGCGAGGTCGCGGCGCCGCCAGTCGCCGATCGAGGCGACCCGGAGCAGGGCCTCGGTGTAGGGATGGGCGGGGGCGGCGACGACCTCGGCGGTCGGCCCGTCCTCGACGATCTCGCCCGCGTAGAAGACCAGGATCCGGTCGCAGACCTCGGCGACCACCGCGAGGTCGTGGGTGACCAGCAGCAGGGCGAGTCCGCGCTCGGTCCGCAGCCTGGCGAGCAGTTCGAGCACCTCGGCCTGGACCACGGTGTCCAGCGCCGTGGTGGCCTCGTCGGCGACCAGCAGCTCCGGCTCGCCGGCCACCGCGACGGCGATCAGCACGCGCTGCAGCATGCCGCCGGACAGCTCGTGCGGGTACTGGTGGTAGACCTCCTCCGGCCGGTGCAGGCCGACCGAGGCGAACAGCTCGACCGCGCGGGTCCGGGCGGCGGCGCGGTCGAGGCCGTGCCGCAGCCGCAGCGGTTCGGCCAGCTGGCGGCCGACGGTGAGGGAGGGGTTGAGGTAGGAGGCCGGGTCCTGGAAGACGGCGCCGAGCCGGGTGCCGCGCACCTGCTCCCACTGGCGCTCCGTCAGGGCGGTGAGCTCGGTGCCGGCCAGCTCGATCCGTCCGGCGGAGACGGCGACGCCGGGGGCGCCGACGCCGAGCACCGAACGGCAGGTGAGGGTCTTGCCGCTGCCCGATTCGCCGACCAGTCCGACGGCCTCGCCGGCCCGGACGCGGAACCCCACGTCGCGGACGGCCTCGGCGCGGCCGGCGCCGACGGTGATGTGCAGCCCTTCCACGGTCAGGACGGGTGCGCCCGGGGTGGTGGCGGCGGTGTCCGGGTCAGGCGGGGAGGGGGGCATCGGCCTGCTCCTTCGGTGCGGACTGCTCGGACGGGCCGCCGCGGCGGGGACGGCCCGCCGGGGCGGTGGCGGCGGTGCGGGCCCGGGCCGGTTCCGTCCCGGCCGCCCCGGCGTCGCGGACGGCGTCGGCGAGCAGGTTGAGCGCGCCGACGGTGAGCATGATCAGGGTGGCCGGCAGGATCGGGGCCCAGGGCTGCTGGGCGAGGAAGCCCAGGTCGCTGGCGAGCATGCCGCCCCAGGTCGGGGCCGGCGGCTGGACGCCGACACCGAGGAAGGTCAGCGAGGTGACCGTCAGCAGGGCGGTGGCCAGCGCGTGGGCCGTGGTGACGGCGACGGTCGGCAGGATCTTGGACCACAGGTGGGTCCGCAGGATCCAGCGGCGCGAGGCGCCCATCAGCTCGGCCGCCTGAACGTACTGGGCCTGCGTGAAGCCCAGCGCCGCGGCCCGGGTGACCCGGAAGAACAGGGGCGAGAGCAGCACCCCGAGAGCGAGCATCGCCTGGTGCAGGCCGTTGCCGAAGACTCCCACCGCGGCGATCGCGAAGAGCGTGAACGGCAGGGTCATCAGGGCGTCCACCGCCCGCAGCGACACCCACTCGAAGACCCGTCCGAGCCAGAGGGAGGCGATTCCCGGGACGATGCCGAGCAGCATCGCCGCGGCCACCGCCTCCACCGCACCGGCCACCGAGTCGCCGGTGCCGGCGAGCAGCCGGCTGAGCACGTCGCGTCCGAGGTAGTCGGTGCCCAGCAGGTGGGCGCCGCCGGGGGCCCCGAGCAGCTGGGCGGTGTCCTGGGCGAGTGGGTCCTGCGGGGCGAGGGCGCCGCCGAACAGGGCGAGCAGGGCGACCGCGACGAGTACCGGCAGGGCGAGCCGGGCGGTCCGCAGCCGCAGCGTGCGGCGGATCGTTCTCATAGCTGGCCCCCTTGCCCGGGGCGGGCCTTGGCGGCCCGGCGGGCAGCCGGGTTGAGGGCCAGCAGGCCGGCGTCGACGGCGAGGTTGGCGATCAGCACGACGGCGACGGTGACCAGCAGGGTGCCCTGGATGACCGGGACGTCGTGCTGCTGGGCGGCCTGCAGGGAGAGCTGGGCGATGCCGGGCAGGTTGAAGATCCGCTCGGTGACCACCGCGCCGCCGATCAGCATCGGCACGCTCATCCCGAGGACGGTGACGGCCGGGCCGGCGGCGTTGCGCAGGACGTGGCCGAAGAGCACCCGGCGGGCGGGCAGGCCGCGCATCACGGCGCCGGTCACGTAGTTCTCGCGCAGCGCGCCGACCAGCGAGGTGCGCAGTTGCCGGGCGATGCCGGCCGCCGCGTCCAGGCTCAGGGCCAGCGCGGGCAGGACGGCGAAGCGCAGCCACTGGCCCGGGTCCTGGCCGAACGGGACGTAGCCGCCGGAGGGCAGCAGCCCGGCCTGCACCGAGAGGACGGCGATCAGGCCGATGGCGATCACGAACGCGGGCAGGGTGCCGAGCACCGAGCAGACGGCGGTGACGGCCAGGTCGAGCCGCCCGCCGTTGCTGCGGGCGGCGGCGATCCCGGCGGCGCCGCCGAGCAGGACGGCGAACAGCAGGGCGAGGCCGGCGATCGACAGGTCGACGGGCAGCGCGGCGGCGATGCTGTCGGCCACCGGCAGGGTGGTGAACCAGGAGTGGCCGAGGTCCCCGCCGAGGGCGTGCCCGAGCCAGCCGGTGAACTGCTCGGTGAGCGGCCGGTCGAGCCCGAACTCGTGGTTCATCCGCGCGATGTCGGCCGGCGTGGCGGTCTCGCCGAGGACGGCGGCGCCGGGGTTGGCCTCGGAGAGCGCGCCGAGTCCGAAGGTGATCAGGGAGGAGATCAGGAAGACGGTGGCGGTGGTCAGCAGGGCCCGGACCGGGCCGCGCGGCGCCCGCGCGGCCCGGGCGGCGAGCACCCGGCCGCGCCCGCCCTGGCGGGCGGGCGCGGGCGCGAGGAGCGCTGTCACGGCGCGGTCACCCCCTCGAAGCGCTGGACGACGGTGAACTCGGGGATGGCGGAGACGCTCTTCTGCCGGGCCAGGATCCGCGGCACGCTGTAGAGGAAGACGTTGGGCATGGTGCGGACCGCGAGGGCCGTGGCGGCCTGGAGGTTCTTCGGGTAGTCGGGCGAGTCGAGCGGGGTCCTGGAGACCAGGTCGACGGCGGCCTTGAGCTCGGGCGGGGTGCTGCGGCCGGGGTTCATCAGCCCCTGCTCGCCGAAGAGCACCTGGAAGGCCTGCGGCGCGGAGTCGCGGCCGGCGAACTGGTCGGTGAACAGGGCCCGGGAGTGCTGGATGTAGATGATCTGGGTCGCCTGGGCGGCCGGGATGACCTCGATGGTGGTCTTGATCCCGACCTCCTTCAGCTGGGCCTGGAGCTGCTCGGGCAGGCCCTGCGCGGCGGTGGTGGTGATGGTCAGCTCCACCCCGTCCGGGTGCCCGGCCTGGGCGAGCAGCTCCTTGGCCTTGGCCGGGTCGTGCGGGAAGAGGTCGGCGGAGCCGGCGTCGTACCCGACATAGCCCTTGGGGAAGGGCTGGTAGCTGACGTCGCCGAAGCCGAACTGCTGGGTCTTGAGCAGGGCTTCACGGTCGATCGCGTACTTGAGGGCCTGCACCACCAGCGGGTTGTCGAAGGGCGCCTTGGTGGGGTTGATGTCGAGCACCGCGACCACCAGGGACGGGATGACCTGGACCTCCAGGCCGGCGGCCTTGGCGGCGGCCACCTGGCTGCCGGGGATCTGGGCGACGTTGTACTGACCCGACTGCAGGGCGGCGACCACGGTGGAGGCGTCCGGCAGCGGGTAGATCTCGAAGTTGTCGAGCTTGATGCTGGACGCGTCCCAGTAGCCGGGGTTGCGCTTCAGCACGGCCTTGGCGTTCTGGGTGTAGGAGCTGAGCGTGAACGGCCCGGCGCCGACCGGCCGGGAGGCGAGGCCGGCCGCGTCCCCCTCGAAGGCCTTGGGGCTGACGATCATCCCGGTCTTGCCGGCCAGCAGGTTCGGCAGCTGGTAGTCGGCCTGGGTGAGGGTGAGCACCACGGTCTGCGGGTCGGGTGCGGTGATCTCCTTGATGTGCACCAGCTGCGGGGCGACCAGCGACTTGGGGTCGGTGCGGCCGCGGTCCAGGCTCTTCTTCACCGCGGCCGAGTCCAGCGGGGTGCCGTCGCTGAAGCTCAGGCCGTCGCGGAGCTTGAAGGTGACGGCGGTGCCGTCCGGGCTGTACGTCCAGCCGGTGGCGAGGGCGGGGACGGCGTCGCCCTTCTCGTTCAGCTTGGTGAGGCCGGCGTAGACCAGCGAGAGGTCGTGGACGTCCCAGCCCGCCGAGGAGAGCACCGGGTCCCATGAAGTGGGCAGCGCCCAGCCCCACTTGACGGTTCCGCCGGCCGCGCCGCCGGCCGTGACGGGGGTGCCTGAGCCGCAGGCGGCGAGGGCGAGGGTCGCCGCGGTGCCCAGGGCGAGGCCGAGGAAGGAGCGTCTGGCGAGGGTCGAACGGGTGCTGATCGGGGCGTTCATGATGCTGCGTCACCTTTCGGGTGCATGCCGGACCGGCCCTCGTCGGGGGCGGACGGGCAGTGCAAGGGGCGCCGCGTCGGGGCGGGGCCGACGGCGCTGGAGGGGCAGGACGGGGTGTGCCGGGGCGTACGGGATCAGGGCGTGCGGGATCAGGGTGTGCCGGGACGGGCCGTGCGACGGCGGGGCCGTCGGGGCCGGAAGGGGCGAGCCGATGGGTGCGGGCAGGGGCCGGCGGCCCGGGGAGCCCGGAACAAAGGGGGGTTCGGCCCGGCACAGGGCAACGGGCGCGGCCGGTCAGGCCTGTCGGGGTGCGGCCGGGGCGACGGTCAGGCCGTCGGGGGCCGTGGATCGGCAGGTGTGGTGGCGGCCGGAGGGCGCTGGGTCAGCGACAGAGGTCGCTGCTGGTGCGCCGGAAGTCCACGAAGCGGCACACCACACCGGGGTGCGTCGAAAGCATGCGCTCATCCTGTCCGGGCCGCGCCGCCCTGTCAATGGACACCAAACGGTGTCTCATTCGTCGGACCGTCAGCGCCCGCCCGAACCCGCCGGTCAGGCCCCTGGGACGGCCGCGCGGAGCGCCGCGGGGGCCCGCTCGGGCCGCCCTGCTCAGTGCCCCGGCGACCGGTCGGCGGCCGGGGCCGGGCGCCGCTCCGTGTACGCCGGAACCTGTTGGGCGTACGCGGGATGCCCCTCGGCGTACGCCGGATGGAGCCAGAGCGGCCCGTTCCCGCTCTCCAGCCGGACGGCACGGGCCGGCGGGCGGCCGTCCGTCGTCAGCTGCTCCAGGTCGGCGCGGGTCAGGCTCAGATGAAGCTCCAGCGCCGTGTCCGGGTCGAGCCGCCCCGCCTCGGCCGGCAGCCCGGGGGCCACCGCCCGCGCCGCCGCGAGGTACTCCCCCAGCGCTCGCCAGCCCGGCACCGGCCGGCGGCCGGCGGGCCCGACGAAGAGCAGCGTCGGCAGTGCGTAGCGGTACCCGTCGCCGGCCTCCTTGGCCGCACCCGGATGGGGCGGCGGGCCGCTCATCCCGAGCACCTCGGGCACCGGTGCGCGCGCCTCGGCCCGGTCGGCCGCCAACCGGTCCAGGACATGACGATTCGTCATGTCGGCCAGCAGCAGGCCCTCGTCGAGCCCGGGCAGACCGGCGACGGCGGTGCGCACGCGGTCCGTGGTGTCGGCCGGCTCGCCCAGCACGAAGACGCTCTCGCGCAGCCGGCGCAGCACCGCCGCGGCCACCGCCGGGCCCTGCCGCTCCGCCGCGACGGCGGCCAGCGAGGCCGGGCGACTGCAGGCCGCCACCCGGGCGAGCCGGACGGCGTGCGGGGCGCCGGTGTGGGAGCTGATCTCCGCGATGTAGCGGGCGTACCAGGCGGTCTCGGCCGCGGGGTCGGGCGCCGGGTCGTCCTCCTCCTCGTCGAAGAGCATCGCGTAGACCGGTCGCCAGACGGCGCGGCCGGCCAACAGGCCCCGTAGCCTGCGGAGTTTGGGCTCGGAGCCCCAGGCCCAGGGACAGAGCGGGTCGGTGTACTCGACCACCTCCAGCCCGCCGGCGGGCGGTTCGGGGACGCCCGGACGGGCGGCGGCGGTCATACCAGGACGTCCGCCCGCTGCCGGACGGACGACGGACCTGACGACGGACCGGGCTGCGCTGCGCCGGGGGCGCCGACCAGGGCGGAGATGGTGACCCGGCCGAGGATCTCGGCGGCGCTGTCCTCGACCGCGCGCCAGACGTCCGGCAGGCCCTGCGCCGGTGCGGGGTAGTCGAGTTGGGCCAGCGGCTCGCCGCGCAGGGTCATCAGCCCGCCGTCGACCGCGCGCATCACGTCCAGCAGGCTGATGTCCTCGGCGGGCCGGCCCAGCCAGTACCCGCCCTCGCAGCCGCGCTGGCTGCGCACCAGCCCAGCCCGGCGGAGGTCGCCCACGACGGATTTCAGGAAGCGGAACGGGATCTCCTGGGACGAGGCGATGCTCTCACAGGTGAGCGGACGGGCCGTGTCGCGGGCGAGTTCGACCAGGGCCCGCGCGGCGTAGTCCGCCTTCGCGGAAATATGCATGTGCACCATTATCCCCTGTCGGGTCGCCGTCACAATGCCTTTCGGTCACGGAGGACCGGGCGCCGGGGCGGTGGAAGGGGCCCTGACCAGGGCGGCGACCGGTGCGGCGGCGGGCACGAAGTCCGTGCGCGGGCCCGGGCCGGGCCGGCGGCGGACGCAATGGACACCTCTTGACATCCTTTCGACCGCGGCTCTAGCGTCCTGTTCATGCCCCGCCGTGTCCTGCTCCGCGCCGCGAACCGCACCGACTGTCCGTCGGCGCCGTCCGCGCTCTGTCGCGCCAGCTGAAGGACACCGCCGCCCGGGCGGGCCGCCCGCCGGCCGACCCATGCCCCCGGCGCCCCGCCCTCCTCGGATCGGCACCCCCGGTTCCCAAGCCGGACACCACTGACACACCCTGCTCCGTCCAGGCCGCGCCGCCCTCTCACGCGCCCACTCCTGCGCGCGTCCCTGCACCTCCGCGTGGCATCTCCCGTCCGCACGTCCACTCCCGTACAAGGAACGTCATGAGCTCAGCGCACCCGCACCCCGAGTCCGCCTCCCCCGCCGAGGCGGGCGGCGCCGCCCGCCCGCAGGGCACCGCCGGCGGCGAGGGCCGCCCCGCCACCGAGGCCGGGGCCGGGTTCCACCCGCACCTGCCCGACCGCGAGGCCCGACCCGCGCCTCTGGCCGCCAGGTTGCACCACATCCGGGCCGGCGCGCTGGACGGTGACACCGCGCAGACCGGCGGGATGCGGAGGTTCGCGGCCGTCAGCGGCCAGACGGTCGGGTCGGAGAAGCTCTGGATGGGCCAGACCCATGTCGCGCCGGCCACCTCCTCCTCCGACCATCACCACGGCGAGTCCGAGACGGCCATCTACGTGGTCAGCGGGCACCCGGTCTTCGTCTTCGCGGACGACTCCGCCGGTGAGCCGGAGGAGGTACGGCTGGAGACCGGCCCGGGCGACTACATCTTCGTCCCGCCGTTCGTCCCGCACCGCGAGGAGAACCCGGACCCGGACGTGGAGGCCGTGGTGGTGATCGCCCGCAGCACCCAGGAGGCGATCGTCGTCAACCTCCCCAGCCTGTATCCCGTCGAAGGATCGGACTGATCCGGCGTCAAGACGACGGCGGGGAGCTGGACATGCGCTACGCCAGGCCCTCCGCGTCGGTAGGTTGGCCGGATGAGCGAAGAACTGCCGCCGGGCGGCGTCGCGATCACCGAGGCCGAGGCCGCGGCCCGCTGGACGAGGGCCTGGACCCCGGCCGAGGTGACCGGCCGGCTGGCGGGGCTCTCGGCGCCCTGGTGCGTCGCCGGGGGCTGGGCCCTGGACGTCTTCCGGGGCCGCCGGAGCCGCGAGCACGGCGACCTCGAGATCTGCGCCCCGGCCGAACGGTTCCCGGAGGTGGCGGCCTGCCTCCCCGGCCACGACTTCGACGTGGTGGCCTCCGGGCGGCTCTGGACGGGACTCTCCCCCGAACTGCTGGAGCTGACCCACCAGACCTGGGTCCGCGACCCCTCGACCGGCGACTACCTGGTCGACGTGTTCCGCGAGCCGCACGACGGCCCGACCTGGATCTGCCGCCGCGACCCGTCGATCCGACTGCCGTACACCGAGGTCGTCGAGCACTCGCCGGAGGGGATTCCTTACCTGGCACCGGAGTTGGTCCTGCTCTTCAAGGCGAAGGGGGACCGCCCCAAGGACCGGCGGGACTTCACCGCCACCCTCCCCCTGCTGGACGACGCCCGGCGGTCCAGGCTCGCCGGGCTGCTCGGCCGGGCGCATCCGGGGCACCCCTGGCTGGCGGAGCTCTGACCGGGCGGCGCGGCCCACCCCGGCCCGCACCGGCCGCACAGGTCTCCCGGCCGTTCCCGCCCGGGCCGAACTATGCTGCTTCTATGCATGTGCATCGGACACCCGGAGGACCGGAGACCGGCCCGGCGGCGCGCAGCGGCGGCCTGGCGGAGGTCGAGCGCCTGCTGGCCGGCCGGGACGTCGCGGTGCTGAGCGGCGCCGGGCTCTCCACCGAGTCGGGCATCCCCGACTACCGGGGCGCCACCGGCAGCCTGCGCCGCCACACCCCGATGACGTACCAGGAGTTCGTCGCGAGCGAGCAGGGACGCCGCAGGTACTGGGCCCGCAGCCACGTCGGCTGGCAGGCGATCGCCCGGGCCGAGCCCAACGCCGGCCACCGGGCGGTGGAGGGGCTGCGCCGGTCCGGGCACGTCTCGGCGGTGATCACCCAGAACGTGGACGGTCTGCACCGCGCGGCCGGCACCCTGGGCGCGGTGGAGCTGCACGGCGGTCTCGACCGGGTGGTCTGCCTGGACTGCGGGCGCAGCAGCTCCCGCGCCGACCTGGACCGCCGGCTGCACGCGCTCAACGGCCCCCTCTTCGTGCCGGACGCGGCACTCAACCCGGACGGGGACGTCCAGCTCCCGGGCGCGCTGGTGGAGGCCTTCCGGATCGCGCCGTGCGAGGCCTGCGGCGGCGTCCTCAAGCCCGATGTGGTCTTCTTCGGCGAGAGCGTCCCGAAGCCCCGGGTCCAGCACTGCTTCGACCTGGTCGACGCGGCCCGGGCGCTGCTGGTCCTCGGGTCGTCCCTGACCGTCATGTCGGGGCTGCGCTTCGTACGGCACGCCGCGCGGGCCGGCAAACCGGTCGCCATCGTCAACCAGGGGGCGACCCGCGGGGACGAGTACGCGACGACCACGCTCGCGCTGCCCCTCGGCGCGACGCTGACCACCCTGCTGGAGCAGCTCACCGCACCGTGAGGCCCCGACCGGGCCGGACGGGCCGGACGGGCGGGCCGGCCCCGTCACGACCGACACGGCCCGGCCCCGTCACAGGGGATCGCCGAGCGGCCCGTACTCCTCCTCCAGCTCGGCGGCCCAGTGGGCGGCGAAGTCCGGCCGGCTGCCGTCCACGTCGGTGAACCCGTACTCCTTGTAGAGGCCCCAGGTGGCCAGTGCCCGCCCGGTCCGCGCCAGCACGGCCGGGTCGGCCGCCAGCGCGGCGACCGCCCGCCCCAGGTAGGCGGGGGTCTCGGAATACGCGAAGTTCGGGTCCTCGGCCGCGCCGTCCCGCCAGTTCTCCTCGGTGACGCCGAAGTGCTCCAGCATCGCCTCCGAGCGGAGGAACCCGGGGGTGAGCGCCACCGCGGCGACGCCGTGCGGCTTCAGCTCGGCGGCCTGGGCGAAGGCCAGCCGGATGACCGCGGACTTCGCCAGGTCGTAGAAGAACGAGCCGCGGTAGCGGGCGGTGTTGCCGTCGGTGACCTCCACCACGAGCCCGCTCCCCCGGGCGACCATCAGCGGCAGCGCGAACCGGCTGGTGATCACATGGGTCTCGACGGCCTGCCGGAGCAGGCGCAGACCGCGCTCCAGGTCCTGCTCCCACAAGGGGTGTTCCCAGTCGGTCAGCGGGTCGCCGCCCCAGACGGAGTTGACCAGGACGTCGAGCCGCCCGCCCTGCTCGGCCGCGATCCGGTCCACCAGCGCCCGGACCTCCTCCGGCCGGCTGTGGTCGGTGCGGACCGGGATGCCCAGGCCGCCGGCCGCGGTGACCCGCTCGGCGGTCCCCTCGATGGTCTCCGCGCGGCCCAGCTCGGAGCGGCCGGCCGCGCTGCTGCGGCCCGACACGTACACCGTCGCGCCGGCGGCGCCGAGCTCGACGGCGATCCCGCGCCCGCCGCCACGGGTGCCGCCGGCCACCAGGGCCACCCGTCCGGCCAGGGGCAGGTCCTTCGTCGTCATGATCCCTCCAGGTCGTGGTCGTGGCGGGGCGGGACGTGCGGGGCCAGTACGGCGTCGAGTTCGCGCCGGAGCCGTTCGGCCAGGGTGCCGTCCCGCTCCAGCGCCCAGGTCAGCCCCGCGCCGGCGGTGATCGCCTGCACGGTGCCGGCCAGCACCGGGACGTCCGTCCCGCCGAGCAGCTCGCCGGCGTGCACGGCCTCCGTCAGCAGGGCCTCGACCACGCCGCGCTGCGCCCGGTGGACGGCGAGGGCGCGCTCGTGCAACTGCGGGTCCGTGAGGTCGGTGCAGAGGAAGGCCAGATGGTTGGCGAAGCTCTCGGGGGTGGCCATCGGGGCCGCCCACCCGACCTGGGCCGCCACCAGCGCCGCGAGCGCCGACGGGTGTTCGGGCCGCAGTCCCGCGGACAGCTCGGCCGCGTCGGCGACGGACCGGTCGGCGAGTGCCAGCAGCAGGCCGCGCTTGGAGCCGAAGCGCTGGACCAGGGTGCCGGGCACCAGTCCGACCTCACCGGCGACCGCCGCCAGGGTGAATCCGGCGGGGCCCACCCGCCCGATCACCTCGGCCGCGGCGCGCAGGATCACCACGTCGTCGACACCTCGGGGGCGTCCGGCCATCGCTGCTCCCGTCCGTCATTAATAAATGCCTGTTCATTTATTAAACCGCTCCGCCCCCGGCACGGGCAAGCCGGGCGCCGGGCGGCTCCCGGGAGCACGGGAGCAGCGGCCCGACGCGCCGGGGGGGCGCGGACACGCCCCGGCGCCCCGGGGACGGCTCGCACCGTCCCGGGGCGCCGGGGCACCGGTCCTGCTTCGACGCGCGGACTCCGCGCTCTCCCCCACCGCACGGCCTGCACGCGCGATCCGGGGTTTCACCTGCTCCCGGAGGCCCGTGCCCCGGCCGGGGCGTCACCCGGCGGGCTGGGGATCACCGACCGGCGGCGCCTCGGCCACGACGGCGGCGGGGGCACCCACTTCGGAACCCGGCGCGCCACCGGCCGCCTGCATCGTGCGGCGCACGGCGTCCAGACAGGGCGCGCAGTAGCGGTCCGGCAGCCCGTCGGGGCCACCGGGACCGGGCGACGGCGACGGCCCGGTCTGCTGCAACCGGCTGCCGCAGAGGGACCGGCCGCCGTCCTCCTTCGCGACCACATGCCACAGCAGACTCCGCCCCTGTGTGCTGTGGTCGGCTTCGGCTCGCATCTCGTGCACGGGACCCTCCCAAGGTCAGACGGGAATGGCTTGACCTCATGCAACCGCCGGGCGGCCCTGACGGCCAGCCGGATTCACCCGACCGCGCCACCGCCCGGCCGCCCGCACGGGCGCCGGGACGGCCCTGGCCTGCCGTCCCGGCGCCTCCCGGGGCCCGCTGACTGCCCGTGCGGCCCGCGGGGCCCGTTGCTCCGAAGGAGGGACCGGCCGCCGGCCGCCGGGGCATCCCCGGCCGGCACGGCGACCGGCCGGGTCAGCGCCAGACCCGCAGGTAGTCGGCGGCGAAGGTGATCGGCGTGGTGCTGTCGGGGGCCGGGTGGTAGCGCCCGGCGCTGACGGAGAGGTTGAGGATCAGGTAGGCCGACCACTGGCTGCCGACGCCCGTCCGGTCGGAGTAGACCTTGGTGTTGTTGACGTACCAGTCGTCGGAGGTGGCGCCGCACAGCACCCCGACGGTGACCCAGCCGCCGGGGGCGACCGTCTTCGGGTTGGTGTAGTCGGCGGAGCCGCTCCGGACGTGGTTGGTGAGTTCCAGCAGGTCCGGGTGGTCGGGGTGGTACTCGAACACGTCCACCTCGTTGCCGCCGTCCTTCCACGTCCACAGGGCCGGCCAGGCGCCCGCCCGGGTCGGCAGCTGCACCCGGGTCTCGATGTAGTCGCCGGTCCGGACCTTGAAGCCGCGTGCCGATCCCTCGGTGGTGAGCAGCCCCGTCGTCCAGGACTGCAGCCCGTTCTCCAGCACCCGCGACCCGGGCCGGGCGGTGAAGGTGGCCGCTCCGTCGGCGACGGTGACGGCGTCCTGGGTGAGCAGGTCCAGCTTGTTGTCCTTGGGGTTGTGGTCGCCGTACTCGTAGGCGCTGGTCCGGGTGCCGACCCAGGTGCCTCCCCAGTCGAGCGGGCGGCTGAACTCCTCCAGGAAGACCGGCGACCGGCCGCTGATCGGCGGCGTGGTGGCCGGATTCGCCGGGGTGGCCGGGACGGTCGGGACGGTCGGGGCGGTCGGAACGGCGGCCGGTCGGACCGTCAGCGTCGTGCCGATCAGGTTGTGGTAGCCGGAGGCGTCCCGGTAGAAGCCGAACTGGAGGTAGGTGCCGGCCGGAAAGGTCCGGGCGCGGGTGGTCATGGTCACCCCGGTGGGGCAGATCCGGACGTCGGTCGCCGAACCGGGGAAGTCCAGGTTGTGGCCGGCGGAGTCCCGGACGCCGACGCCGAGGGACCGGACGGTCTGACATCGCGAGGACAGCACGGTGAGGGTGGCCGAGACCTCGGCGCCGGCGGTGGCACCGGTCGGGGTGAGCCGGAGCTGGACCACCACCGGCGCCGCGACCGCGTCCTGCCCCGGGAGCGCGGCGAGCGCGAGCAGCAGGGCGACGGCGGCCGCGGTGGCGGTACGGACTATGACGGTCAGCGAGTGCTTGCTGATCACGGGGCTTCCTTCCTGGGGTCGAGCCCCTGGAAGACCGGGCCGCCGATCGACGACGGCCCTCCGGGCCGGGGGGCCGCGGCTCTTCACCACGTCGGACCTACCGCCACCCAGGAAAGCTCAGCTGTGGAAAGACGATCACACAGGGCCGCGGCGATCTCCCGGGGAGCTGAGCCAACTGGGCCAACCTTGGACGGGTCAGGCCGACCGTCCGTCAGCGGGACCTCCGAGCAGGCGGGGCGACGGACATGACGGTGCCTCGGGAACCGCGGGGGCACCGGGCCCGGGCCCGCCCGAAGCCGACGGCTCGACCGGACCCCGGCGGCCGACGGGGGGCCGAACGGGTGGACGGACTGCGCCGTGCGGGTGAGCCGGGCCATCCGGGCCGCCGACGGAGCCGAAGGGCCGGTGAAGTGCGGTGATCGACCTGCCCGGCCCGTCCGGGCGGCGGGCGCCGCACCCAACCGGGCGACCTGTCGCCCCCACCGGAAGCGAGAACGATGAACCCTGTGCTCGGGCGCGCCCGATCCAAGTCCACCCTCCGCACCGCGGCAGCCATGGCCGCCATGGGCCTCGCGCTGGCCACCAGTGCCCTCGCCGGGCCGGGCGCCGGGGTCGGCGCGGCGTCCAGCCACCGCGAGGCACCGCTGATCGCCGCGGACCCGCAGGTCGACAACACCGACGTGTACGCCTTCACCAGCCCCGACCAGCAGGACAGCGTCACCCTGGTCGCCAACTGGCTGCCCTTCCAGGAGCCCAACGGCGGTCCGAACTTCTACCCCTGGGCCGACGGCGCCCACTACGACATCAACATCGACTCCCAGGGCACCGGCAAACCCGACATCACCTACCGCTGGACCTTCCACACCGAGGACCAGCGCGGCACCAACACCTTCCTCTACAACAACGGCCCGGTGAACAACCTCACCGACCCGACCCTGCTGTTCCGCCAGTACTACACGCTCCAGGAGCTCCGCTCCGGCTGCGAGCCCAAGACCCTGGTCGAGCACGGCACCGCCGCGCCGTCCGACACCGGCAAGGCCTCCATGCCCGACTACGGGCGGCTGCGCGGCCAGGCCACCGTCCAGCTGCCCGGCGGCGGGCAGACCGTGGCGACCCAGGCCGCCGACCCCTTCTTCCTCGACCTGCGGGTCTTCGACCTCCTCTACGGCGGCAACCTCACCGAGACCGGCCAGAACACCCTCGCCGGATACAACGTCAACACCCTCTCCATCCAGATCCCCAAGAGCCGCCTCGCCTGGAAGGGCGACGCCACCCGCAACCCCGTCATCGGCGTGTGGAGCAGCACCGAGAAGCGGACCATGAAGCTCAGCCCCGGCAAGGAGGAGCCGACCGGCAAGTACGTCCAGGTCTCCCGGCTCGGCAACCCGCTGGTCAACGAGGTGGTGGTTCCGGCCGGGCTGAAGGACGCCTTCAACGCGCTGCCGCCCTCCGAGGACCACAACCAGCCCGCCGTGGTGGCCAAGGTGCTCGACCCGGAGGTCCCGAAGCTGGTGCAGGCGATCTACGGCCTGCCCGCCCCGGCGACGCCGCGCACCGACCTGCAGGAGATCTTCCTCACCGGCATCGCCAAGGCCACCGGCGGTCCCTTCCAGGTGGACCTCAACTCGCAGCTGATGAACCAGGACATCGACCCCAGGCGGTTCGTGCCGGCCGAGGAGCTGCGGCTCAACATGTCCACCCCGGTCTCCGCCGCCCCGAACCGCCTCGGCATCCTGGCCGGCGACTTCCAGGGCTTCCCGAACGGACGGCGCCTGACCGACGACGTGGTGGACATCGCGCTCCAGGTGATGGAGGGCGCCACCCCCGGCAACCTGATCGGCGCCCTGGCCGCCGGTGACGGGGTCAACCAGGCCGACCGGCCGTTCTCCGCCTCGTTCCCGTACGTGGCCCTGCCCTACGCCAAGGCCGTCAACCAGGCCGGCTGACGCGGAGCGGCGGTGCGGGCCCGGGTCCTGGCGACCGGGCCCGCACCGGTCCGGGTGCCGCGTGCGCAACCGCGCACCCGGCACCACCGCTCCACCGCTCCACCGCTCCCGCCGCTCCCGCCGGACCGTCCCACTCTCAGCACCCGAAGGATCCGTGATGCGCCGACTGCCCCTGCTGCTCACCACCGTGGCGCTCTGCGGCACGCTGGCCGCGTTCGGCGCGCTCGGCCGCGAAGGACCGGCCCCCGCTCCGGAGCCCGGCGGCGACCGGCGCGACGCCGGAACCGCCGCGGCCGGTGCGCCCGACGGCGGCGCCCTCGGCCGGAGCATCGCCGCCGACCAGCGGCGCCTGCGCGGCACCCCGCAGGACGCCGAAGGCTGGGCCCGGCTGGGCGCCGAGTACGTCGAGCGGGCCCGGCTGACCGCGGACCCGTCGTACTACCCGAGGGCCGACGAGGCGCTGGCCCGGTCCCTGGAGCTGCGCCCGGCCGACAACGTCGACGCGCTCACCGCACTCGGCGCGCTGGCCAACGCACGCCATCTCTTCGCCGAGGCAAGGGACTTCGCCGAGCGGGCGATCGGCCTGGCGCCGCTGCACTGGCAGGCCTACGCCGTCCTCGCCGACGCCCGCACCCAGCTCGGCGACGACACCGGCGCCACCGAAGCCGTCCAGGACCTGCTGGACCGCCACCCCGGCACCGCCTCCTTCACCCGCGCCGCCTACGAACTCGAACAGCACGGCCGCGCCGACGAAGCCCGCCAGGCCCTCCAGCAGGCCCTCGACAGCTCGTACGACCCGGCCGACCGCGCCTTCTGCCGGCACCAGATCGCCGAACTCGACCAGGACTCCGGCCGCCCCGAACAGGCCCTCACCGGCTACCGGCAGGCGCTGGCCGACGACCCCTCCTTCACCCCGGCCCTCGCCGGCCGGGCCCGCGCCCAGGCGGCCCTCGGCGACACCGACGCCGCCGTCGCCGACTACACCGCGGCCGTCGCCCGCGTCCCGCTGCCGCAGCACCTGCTGGAGCTCGGCGAACTCCAGGAGTCGCTCGGCCACCGCGCCGCCGCCGAGGAGCAGTACCGGCTGCTCACCGCCGAGCAGCAACTGGCCGCCGCCAACGGAGTGCTGGACGACCTCACGCTCGGCCGGTTCCAGGCGGACCACGGCGACCCTGCGCAGGCCGTCACACTGCTGCGCGGCGAGTGGGAGCGGCGGCGGTCCGTCCTGGTCGCCGACGCCCTGGCCTGGGCCCTGCACCGGCAGGGCAAGGACCAGGAGGCCCTCCCGCTGGCCGAGCAGGCCGGGAGCCACGGCTGGCGGAACGCCCTGTTCGCCTACCACCGGGGCGAGATCGAGCGCGCTCTCGGGCAGCCGGACGCCGCGCGCGAGCACCTCGCCGAGGCCCTGCGCCTCGACCCCCACTTCTCCCCGCTGCTCGCGCCCCAGGCCCGCAGCGCCCTCGCCGCCCTCGGAGGTACCTCATGACACACCGTCATGTCCCACGACGTGCGGCGGCCGTGGCCGGCTGCGCGCTCTGGCTGCTCGGCGCCGGCGCGCCCGCCGCCGAGGCGCACCCGCTCGGCAACTTCTCCGTCAACCACTACACCGGCCTGACCGTCCACACCGACCACGTCGAGGCCCTGGCCGTCACCGACACCGCCGAGATCCCCGCCCTGCAGGCGGCGCCGGACGTCGACACCGACGGCGACGGCAGTCCGAGCGACGCCGAACGGGCCGCCTGGGCGGGCGCCCGCTGCGCCGAGACCGCCGGGCGCCTGGCGGTCACCAGCGCACCGGGCCCCGGTGTACCGGCCGGGCCCCGGCAGCGGCTCGGCTGGACCGTAACGAGTGCCTCCTTCACCTACCGGCCCGGGCAGGCCTCGCTGCGCACCAGCCGGCTGGAGTGCCGGCTACGGGCGCCGCTCGACCTGACCGGCGGACCGGTGGCGCTACGGGTCGACACCGGGGCGGACCCGACCCGGGTCGGGTGGAACGAGATCACCGCCCGCGGGGACGGCGCCCGCCTGCGAGGGTCCGGGGTGCCCGAGACCTCCGCCTCCGACGAGCTGCGGAACTACCCCCGCGACCTGCTGGACACCCCGCGGGGCGACACCCGGGCGGAGTTCACCGCACTCGCGGGCGAGTCCGGACCGGGCGCGGGCGGCGAGCGGCCCGGACCGACCGCGGCCGACGGTCCGACCGCCCGGCTGGAGGGGCTGGCCCGGCATCTGGCCGCGCTCGCGGGGGCGGAGCGGCTCACCGTGCCGGTCGGCCTGCTCGCCGTCCTGCTCTCGGTGGTGCTGGGCGCCGGGCACGCGCTGCTGCCCGGCCACGGCAAAACCGTGATGGCGGCCTACCTGGCCGGCCGGCGCGGCCGCACCCGGGACGCGGTGACGGTCGGGGCGACCGTCACCGCCACCCACACGGCCGGGGTGCTGGTCGTCGGGCTGGCCCTGACCAGCTTCTCCGCACTGGCCGGGGACGCCGTGCTGGGCTGGCTCGGCGTGGTCAGCGGAGCCCTCGTCGCGCTGGTCGGCGCCGGACTGCTCGCCGACGCGCGGCGCGGGCACCGGGAGGCAGACAGCCGACACGGCCACCACGGCCACCACGGCCACGACGAGCACGACGATCGCCACGAACACCGTCCGGACACCGTCCCGACGACCGAGGGGGCGCGCCGGCCCGTCCTGGTCGGAGCGGCCCCCGGCACCGCCGCCGAGGTGGTGACGGACGGACAGCAGCACCTGCACGGAGCCCACTTGCACCACGAGCACGACCAGCCCCACGAGCACGAGCAGGCAGACGACCACCCGCACCACGATCACCCGCACCACGACCACCACCCGCACCACGACCGGCCCCATCGCCACGGCCTCTTCGGGCACCGTCACTCCCATGGCCCGGCCGCCGCCGAGGCGCAGCCGTTCACCACCCGGGGCCTGGTCGGCCTGGGGGTCGCCGGCGGCCTGGTCCCCAGCCCCTCGGCCCTGGTCGTCCTGCTCGGAGCGGTGGCCCTCGGCCGGACATGGTTCGGCGCGGGCCTGGTGGTGGCCTACGGCCTCGGCATGGCCGCCACCCTCACCGCCGTCGGCCTGCTCCTGGTGCGGATCGGGGACCGGCTCGGCCGGCTCGCCGCCCGGCCGGCCCTCACTTTGCTCCGCCGCCTCACCCCGCACACCGCACGGCTCACCGCGGTGCTTGTGCTGGTCGTCGGGCTGGGCCTGATGGTCCGCAGCCTGCCTCCCCTCCTCTGACCCCCCGGAGACACCGTCATGAACGCACGTCCCGTCCCGTTCGCCGTGCTGCTCCTGCTGGCCGCCCTGAGCGGCTGCGGTGCGTCCGACGACGGCTCGCTCGACACTCAGGCCGGTGCGGCCGCGCCGACCTGTCTGGTGCACCAGTCGAAGACTCCCGGCAGCCGCTACACCGCCGGCGTCCGTGCCGACACCGGGTCGGTGCTGCAGCTGATGCGGTACTACACCGCCAACGGCACCAAGGACTTCTGCGACGGCAGGCCCGCCACGGATACCGACCGCCGATGGACCGACCTCTACACGGCCCTCGGCGGCGACCGCGCCCATGTCGCCGCCGGGGCCCGCACCCCGTAGGCCCGGCCGGTCGCGCAGCGGCGTTCCGCTCGGCGCTCCCGCGGCGGCGGGCCCGTCAGGCCCGGGGCCCGGCCCGCCTGGCAGGATGGCCGGCAGCCGCACCGGGCGGCGCCCGCCGGGCGGCGAGGACGGGAGAGCCGCCGGTGCAGCACCGATCATGGGACCAGTTGGCCGTCCACCGCTCCCGCGTCCGCGGCAGCTTGCTCGGCGGAGCCGTCGGGGACGCGCTGGGCAACCCCGTCCGGTTCCTGTCCCTGGACGCGATCCGGGCCGAGTACGGTGCGGCCGGGGTCACCGGGCTGGTCCCGGACGCCGAGGGGGTGACCGGGCGGGTCACCGACGACACCCGGCTGACGCTGTTCACCGTCGAGGGCCTGCTGCTCGGACACGCCCGGTCCGAGGAGGCGAAGGGCAGCGGCGACGACGGGACGGCGCTGGTCCACGAGGCGTACCTGCGCTGGCTCGACACCCAGGACCACGCCTCCCCGCCGCCCGCGGACGCCGCCGGCCACCGCCACGGGTGGCTGCGCGAGCAGCCCTGGCTGTACGCGCGACGCGCGCCCGACAACTCCTGCCTGTCCGGGCTCCGGTCGACGCCCGCCTCAGGAGACGGCGGCCGCCCTCCGCGCGGCCCTCGACCTGGCCGCCGACGGCGAGGCGACCGCGGAGAAGGTGGAGAGCCTGGGCGCGGGCCGGGTCGCCGAGGAGGCGCTCGGCATCGCGGTCTACGCGGCACTGGCCCCCACCCGGCCGCAGGTCTTCCACGTGGACCAGCACG
The DNA here is from genome assembly GCF_030813695.1 of Kitasatospora herbaricolor. Lineage (NCBI taxonomy): Bacteria > Bacillati > Actinomycetota > Actinomycetes > Kitasatosporales > Streptomycetaceae > Kitasatospora > Kitasatospora herbaricolor. Next base: position 9,082,209 of record NZ_JAUSVA010000002.1, on the reverse strand, counting down.
GCCGGCACTGCCACCCGAACCCGCCGCGGACACCGGTCGAGGCGGCCTTCCTGCTGTCCGTCAACCACTCCGGCGACAGCGACTCCACCGGCTCCCTCTGCGGCAGCCTGCTGGGCGCCCTGCACGGGGACGTCCGCCTCCCGCACGCCTGGCTGTCCCGGGTCGAGGGGCGCGCCGTGATCGCCGCGCTGGCGGACGACCTCGCGGCCGAGGTCCATCCCTGCGAGCCGCGCTCCTGGAAGTACTGACGCCACGGCGAGTCTCGCGGGAGCCCACCCGCTCGCCGGAGCCCGCGGCATCTGCCCGCACCGGCCACCACCCGGCGGACCGCGCCGGTCGGTCCTATGAGCACCGGTCACCCCCATCAAGGCCTGCCTGGTCACCCGGGCCGGGCCGGGGCAGCCTGGCGGCATGACGGAACAGCGGCGGGCGCCCGAGGTGTGGCGCCGTGAGAACGACTCCTCCCATCTGAGCACGCCCCGGGTCCTGGTCCGGGTCTTCCTCGCCCCGGGCGGCCTGGCGGCGGCGATCGGGTTCTACGAGCGACTGCAGGGGGTGACCGCCGACGCCCGCTTCGCCTTCGGCGCCCTGCGGCTGGCCACGGTCGGGGCCTTCCTGCTGATCGAGGGCGCCGAGGAGGAGCTGGCGCCGTTCCGCTCCACCACCGGGACGTTGCTGGTCGACGACGTGCGGCCGTACCACGACCGGCTGGTCGCCGAGGGGGCGGAGATCGTCCTCCCGCTCCGGCAGGTGCCCACCGGGGCCGGGTTCAACGCCCGCCACCCGGACGGCACGGTCGTCGAGTACGTCCACCACCGGCCGACCGCGGAAGGACGCTGACCGCGGCGCGCGTCCGGCACCGCACGGGAGCACGCGTCCGGCCTCGGCCCGGTGCGGCCGGACCGGGTCTGGTGCGTCGGCCCCCGGCGGGGCCCCCGGGATGGCACGGTGGGGGTATGTGCGGTCGTTACGTCTCCACCTCCTCCGTCCAGGACCTCGCCGAGTACTTCGGCGCGGTCGGCCTCCCCACCGCCGAAACGCTCGCCCCGAGCTGGAACGTGGCGCCCACGGACCCGATCCTGGTGGCGCTGCAACGCCTGGACCGGGAGACCGGCGAGCTGGTCCGCCGGCTCCGGCAGGTGCGCTGGGGCCTGGTGCCGTCCTGGTCGAAGGACCCGGGCGGCGGGGCCCGGATGATCAACGCCCGGGCCGAGACCGTCCACGAGAAGCCCGCCTTCCGCAAGGCGTTCGCCACCCGCCGGTGCCTGATCCCGGCCGACGGCTACTACGAGTGGAAGCCGGTGCCCGCGGCCGGCGGGAAGAAGGCCTACAAGCAGCCGTACTTTCTCGCTCCGGCCGCCGGGACCCTGATGCCGATGGCGGGCCTGTACGAGTTCTGGCGGGACCGGAGCGTACCGGAGGACGACGACCCGGCCGCCTGGCTCGCCACCGCGACGATCATCACCACCGACGCCACCGACGCGGCCGGCCGGGTGCACGACCGGATGCCGCTCACCATCGACGCGGCGGACTTCGACGCCTGGCTCGACCCCGAGCTGACCGACGCCGCCGAGGTACGCCGGCTGCTGCACACCCCGGGCGGCGACGAGCTGCGGATCACCCCGGTCTCCACCGCCGTGAACTCCGTCCGCAACAACGGTGCGCAGCTGCTCGACCAGGTGCCGGACCCGCTGCCCGTCACCTGAACCGGCACTCCCTGGCGGCGCCCGGGCCCGGGTGAGGCATCTCTCAGTACCGGCCGCGAGGGGTTTGAGCGCAGACGAACGGGTCAGACGGGAGCGGTCCCTGTTCCCGGCACGAAGAGTGAACCCTTGAGTCCAGCGTCATCGAGAGCCGTACTGTCCAACGGCGGGGGCAGCGCCCCCGCCGCCACCACCGTCGCCCAGTCGTCCGCCGCCGGCAGATCCCTCGCGGTCGGGGACGTCACCGTCGTCGAGCGCGGGATGCTGCGGCGGGCGGTGTCCGCCGCAGCCCTCGGCAACGCCATGGAGTGGTTCGACTTCGGTGTCTACAGCTACCTGGCGGTGACCCTCGGCAAGGTCTTCTTCCCGACGGCCGGCGGCGCCACCCAGCTGCTCGCCACCTTCGGCACCTTCGCCGCGGCCTTCCTGATCCGGCCGCTGGGCGGTCTGGTCTTCGGGCCGCTGGGTGACCGGATCGGCCGGCAGAAGGTGCTCGCGGCCACCATGATCATGATGGCCGCCGGGACCTTCGCGATCGGGCTGATCCCCTCCTACGCCACCATCGGCATCTGGGCGCCGGTCCTGCTACTGGTCGCCCGGATGGTCCAGGGCTTCTCCACCGGCGGCGAGTACGGCGGGGCGACGACCTTCATCGCCGAGTACGCCCCCGACCGGCGCCGGGGCTTCCTCGGCAGCTGGCTGGAGTTCGGCACCCTGGTCGGGTACGTGGCCGGCGCCGCGCTGGTGACCCTGATGACCTCCGCCCTGGACGAGTCGAGCCTGCTCTCCTGGGGCTGGCGGCTGCCGTTCCTGATCGCCGGCCCGCTCGGGCTGATCGGCCTCTACCTGCGGATGCGGCTGGAGGAGACGCCGGCCTTCCGCAAGCTCCAGGAGCAGGCCGGGCCGGCGGAGAAGCAGCGCCGCAAGGGCGGGCTGCGGGAGCTGCTGACCACGCACCGGCGGGCCCTGCTGCTGTGTATGGCGCTCGTCCTGGTCTACAACGTGACCGACTACATGCTGCTGTCCTACCTGCCCACCTACCTGACCGCCGAGCTCGCCTTCGACGCCACCCACGGCCTGCTGGTGATCATCGCCGCGATGGTGCTGATGATGGCCGTCAACGGCCCGGTCGGGCACCTCTCGGACCGGGTCGGGCGGCGGCCGGTGCTGCTGGCCGGCTGCCTCGGCTTCCTGCTGCTGTCCGTGCCCGCGCTGCTGCTGATCCGCGGGGGCGAGCAGTGGGGCGTCCTGCTCGGCGTCGGGGCGCTGTGCCTGCTGCTGACCTGCTTCACCGGCACCATGCCGGCCTCGCTGCCGGCGCTGTTCCCGACCCATGTGCGGTACGGCGCGATGTCGGTCGGCTTCAACGTCTCGGTCTCGCTGTTCGGCGGCACCACGCCGCTGGTGGTGACCTCGCTGATCAACGCCACCGGGGACCGGATGATGCCCGCGTACTACATGATGGCCGCCGCCGTGATCGGCCTGGTCGCGGTCGCGCTGATGCCGGAGAGCGCCGGGCGCCCGCTGCCCGGCTCGCCGCCCGCGGTGGCCTCGCCGGAGGAGGCCCGCGCGCTGGTCGCCCGGGCGCGCGGCCGGGCGGTCGGCGTCCGCGCCCCGGCCGTGGCCCGGTAGCCCCGACGACCGGGACGGCCAGGACGGCCGGTCTCACCGCCGCGGCCCCGGTCGGTGGCCGACAGGTGCCCGTGAGGGCGTGCCCCCGCACGCCTCACGGGCACCGGCCCGTCCCGGGCAGCGACACGGCCCGGGCGGACCGCACGGGGACCGGGACCGGACGGCCGGCGGCGCCGCTCAGCGGCAGAGCTGCTGGAGGTCCTCCGTGAAGGTCGGGAACTCGGCCCGGGCCTCGACGATGATCAGGCCGGCGGCCCGGCGCGGGGTGGTGGCGTGCCGCTCGGCGATGGCGGTCAGGACGGCGTCCGGGCGGGGCTCCCGGCCCTCCTCCAGAGCGGCCTCCAGCGGCCCGAAGCCGTCGGCCAGCACCCACAGGAAGTCGGAGAGGCTGCCCGCCGCCACACCGCTCTCGCCCTCCGACCCCACGAAGACCACAGGCTGCTCCGCCAGCGGCCGCCCCGGCCGTACGCACCACAGGGCGGCCAGACCGCCGGTGCCGTCCTGCCCGAAGATCCGGTAGGCCGCGCCGTCCACCTCCCGGTTGCCCGTCCAGCTGCGCAGCCAGTCGGTGGTGTCGGCCGCCGTGTCGAAGGCGTCGTAGGGCTCGAAGTCGACGCCCTCGCCCTCGTCGCCGTAGTCGAACTCCACCAGCGCCACCTCGGCCAGGGCGGGCGGAAAGCGGCGGTCGTCCTCTGGGATCCCGGTCATGCGCGCAGGCTACCGGCCCCGGCCGACAACCGAGGGCCCCGGGCACCCCGCCGCCGCCCGGCCGGCCGCCCCACTCCCCGGTCCTTCCCGCTCCCGGACCGGCCGGGTCATCGGCCCGCGGGGATCCCCGGCGCCCGGATACTCAGCTCCCGGGCCCGGCGTACCCAGACCGAACGGCCCCGTCCCCGTCCCGCGGCCGGCGGGGCCGGGACGGCGGGCGGGCACGGCCGGGTGCGGGCCGGGGGTCCGGCCCGCACCCGTGGGGTCCGCCGACGTCAGTAGACCGTGATGTCCCAGTGGTTGCCCTCGTTGCAGTAGAGGTTGCCCGAGGCCGCCTTCCACTGCGGGTAGCCGTCCCCGCGGTAGCCGATGTAGGTGAAGCTGTTCTGGACGTACGCGTCGATGCAGGAGTTCCGGGAGACGTCGACCTTGTAGCCGTTGTAGTGGCTGTAGGTGCCGGAGGCGTGGCCGACCTCCGTCCCACCCGTGATGTTGATGGCGCAGCCGCTGGACTGCTTGAGGGTGATGATCGTGCTGACGGTGCCGGAGTTGATCTGCTCGAAGGAGGTGCAGGTCGAGTTGGAGCGGGTGGTGCAGTTGCCGCTGGAGCTCCAGGTGATCCCGGCGTTCCTGAACTGGCCGGCGGCCGTCGCCTGGGACACCTTGCTGCCGCTCGCGTCGGCCGCCGGGGCGGTGACGCTGAACGCGGCCATGGCCAGGGCCACGACGGTGACTGCGGTACGGGGCTTCATTCGCTCTCCCGGGTGGGGCGGTGGACCTCGGACGGGGGGACGGGTGCCCTGACCGTTCGTCAGACCGCCGTGGCGGGCGCCACGCGCCCACGCCGGGGGTCGGACCGGTGGGGGGACGGTGGCGTGGCCGGGCACGGCGGTCTGGTCGCGGCTCGGGCGGTGCGCTTCCGGAGGGGGCGGGACCTGGGGAGCGGCGCCGCCGGACCAGGATGGCGGCCGGGGAGTCTATGCGGGTAGAGCCGGGGCGTGAATTTCCCGTGACCGTCATGTATCCGACAAGCGTGCACGGCTCGTGCCGCCCGGCCGCCGGTCGCCCGTTCGCGCGCCGGGCGGGCCGGATCGGCGCACCGACCCCGCACCGGTGGGCCGACGCGGCGGCAGGCCCCGTCCCGGGGCCACCGGGCGGCCCGCACGCCGGCCGGGCGCAGGCCGGACCGGCCGTCCTCCCGGGGCAGCGCTGGGCCGGATGCCGTTCGGGCGGGTGAACGAACCGTGTGCCCGCGCGACGCGCGGCCCGGTTGGTGCAAAGACTGGTCGGGAGGTGTCACCGCCAGGCACGACATGCTGCCGGCGGTGGCTTCTTCATGAACCTGCACCATCCCCCCAGGAATGGAGAAGACCGTGAAAGACCTCCGCAAGGCTCTCGTTCTCGCCGGTGCCGCCGCCGCGCTCGTGCTCGGATCGGCCGGCGCCGCGAGCGCCTCGTCCACCGCAGAGGGCGTCGCCGTCGGGTCGCCGGGCATCCTGTCCGGCAATGTCATCCAGATCCCGATCCACATCCCGATCAACGCCTGCGGCAACAGCGTCAACGTGCTGGGCGCGCTGAACCCTGCGTTCGGCAACGTCTGCATCAACGAGGGCTGACGTCCTTCCACGGCTTGAGCGGGGCCGGCGGCCGTCCAGGCCTGCCGGCCCCGTGTCGTAACCCGGCGCGCGGCCGCCCACCCCCGCGCGGCACGCGACCCGGCACCCTCACTCCGTACCGCCGGCCACCGCCTGCCGGATCCGGCCCAGCAGCGCCCGGAGCTGCTCGCGTTCGGCCGGCGCCAGGGTGCCGGTGGCGACGGCCAGCGCGGCCCCGTCCAGCTCCTCCGCCTCGCGGTAGTGCAGTGCACCCAGGTCGGTGAGGGCGAGCAGGAAGGCCCGCCGGTCCTCCGGATGGCGGACCCGCTCGACCAGACCGTCGCGCTCCAGGCTGTCCACGATGGTGGTCGTGGTGCGCGGGGCGTTGCCGAGCAGGTCGCTGAGGTCCCGCATCCGCAGCGGTTCTCCCGTCCTGGCCAGCACCCGCAGGGCCCTCAGCCGGGCCACCGACGCCCCGTGCTCGCGCAGCCGGCCGTCGACGAAGATCCGCAACTGCTGGGTGGTGGCGAACAGTTCGTCCACCAGAACATCGCTGCTGCCAAAGCCCTGTTCGTCCGCCATGGTGCGACTCTCCTCGTCCCCGTACTTCATGAGCACCATCATAGTGAGTATGCTCAGCTTCTATGAGCACTCGCATCAGCCAGCGCTACGTCGTACCGATCATGACCGTCTCCATCACCTTCATCTGCATCGTCGACGGCGCCATCACCACCGTCGCGCTGCCCAGCATCGCCCGCCAGTTCCACCTCACCGCAGCCTCGCTCAGCAGTGTCGTGGTCGTGTACCCGGTCTGCCTGGGCATCATGATCCCTTCCTCCGCCTGGCTGCTGGAACGCTTCGGCGGCCGCCGGATGCTGCTGTGGTCCCTCGGCGTGTTCACCGCCGCCTCCGTGCTCTGCGGGGCCGCCCCCGACCTGCCGTCGCTGGTGGGCGCCCGCGCCCTGCAGGGCCTGGCCGCAGGGCTGCTCACCCCCACCTCGCAGGCCCTGCTGTTCCGTACCTTCAGCCACTCCGAACAGGTCAGGCTGTCACGGCTGCTGATCATCCCGCAGCAGATCGCCCCCGCCGTCGCACCGCTGCTCGGCGGCGTGCTGGTCACCGGCCTGTCCTGGCGCTGGGTCTTCTACGTCAACGTGCCGATCGGCGCCCTGGCCATGCTGTTCGGCCTGTTCTTCCTCGCCGAGCACCGCGACCACGCGCCCGGCCGGCTCGACCTGCGCGGCCTGCTGCTCAGCGCCGCCGCCACCGGCACCCTGATGTACGGCGTGTGCGCCGGCCCCGACCTCGGCTGGAGCCGGCCCCTGGTGCTGGCCGCCCTCGCCGCCGGCGCCGTCCTGCTCGTCCTGGCGATCCGGACCGAACTCCGGGTGCCGGAACCGGTCCTGCGGCTGCGGCTGTTCCGGGACCGGCTGTTCCGCGACACCAACCTGATCAGCCTGGTCGGCTTCGTCCCGGTGCTGGGCGCGATGTTCCTCACCCCCCTGTTCGTCCAGGACGCCCTCGGCGGCAGCCCGCTGGCCAGCGGCAGCGTCACCTTCACCGAGTCCTTCGGCGTCCTGCTGACCATGCAGGTGGTCGGCGTGCTCTACGCCCGGATCGGCCCGCGCGTGATCATCGGCACCGGACTGCTGGGCGTCACCGCCGCCCTGCTGCTCTTCGCCACCGCGGACGCGCACACCGGCCTGTGGGCGATGCGCGGCTACATGTTCCTGCTCGGCCTCGCGATGGGCGCGTTCTTCATGCCCACCACGATCGCCTCGTTCACCACCGTCGCCAGGGCCGACGTGGCGCACGCCGCCACCCTCAACACCGTGGTGCGGCAGACCGGAGCGGCCCTCGCCCCGGCGACCGTCACCACCCTGCTCGTCCTCCACCCCGTCGGCGCGGGCCACGACGGGCCACCGCTGACGGCCTACCAGCACAGCTACCTGGTGCTGGCACTGATCGCGGCGGCAGCGGCCGTGTTCGCCTTCACCATGCCCGACGCCGGCGCCCGCAGGGCGGCGGCCGTCACCGCCGGCACGGAACCGGATCCCGCACCGTCCCCGTCCCCTGCTACCGCTCCCGCCCCCGCATCGTCCCCGACGCCCGAGGAGGCTCCGGCCGGGGCGGCCGCCGGAGCGGGACCGCGGAGCTGACCACCCGCTCGGCCGGCCCGTCGGCCGACGTCCGGGCCGGTCAGTCGACCTCCAGGTACCCGACGACGACCACCGTCCGAAGGACCGTCACGTGGTAGACGACCAGCACGTGGTCGACCTCGTCGCGGTAGAGCCGGAGCCGGCCGTCCGGGCGCGGCTCGCCGAGGTCGGGGCGGACCGAGAGGACGGCGAGCACCCGGTCCAGCGCCTGGGTCTGGCCGGCCGAGAGGCCGGCCAGCTGCTCCTCCGCGAACGGCGAGAGGACGACCTGGGCGCGGCGGGGCTGGTTCCTGGGTGACACGTCCGCAAGTCTGCCCTGCCCCGGGCCGGCGGAGGTGCTCTTCACCGAATTCCGGCGCCGGGCGGGCCGGTCCCCAGGCGGCCCGTGGCGTCCGCCCCGGCCGCCCGGTCCGTCACGTCCGTCCCGCCTGTCACGTCCGGTCAGGCCTCGCCGGACGGGGAGCCGACGGAGACCACGACCGCGCTCTTCGGCCCCTCGGGGGTCCGGTAGCTCACCGGATCGCCGGCGACCCGGCCGAGCAGGGCGCGGCCGAGCGGGCTGTCGGCGGTCACCAGGGCGCTGTCCGTGGAGTCGGCGATCTCGCCGAGGTGAACGGCCGTGGTGCTGCCGTCGGCGAAGCGCACCGTGACCGTGCTGCCCACGCCCACCACACCCGGGGCCGGCGGGACGGCCACGGCGGCCTGCGCGAGCCGCGCCTCGATCACCGCGATCCGGGAGTCCAGCCGGGCCGCCTCGGTGGCCCGCTGCAACTCGTCCGCCTGGTCCGCGAGGTCACCGGGCGAGTCGGCGTCGGTGCCCCGCAGGGTCGCGGCGACCGTCTCGCGTTCGGTGCGCAGCGTGGAGAGTTCCTGCTCCAGCGCCCGCCGGGCGTCGGGGCTGATCGGCTCGGGGACACCAGTCATTCCGACTCCCGGGGTGGGCGAGGCAGTGTCAAATGCCGACATTGCAGACAACATGATCGTATCAACCGATGCACGGCGGCGGGCGCCCGCGCGGGAGCGGCCGGGGGCCCGGTCACGGCGGGGGCACGTCCGGTCACCGCCGGGTCGCAGGTAGTCGGGCACCCCGGAGGCCGCCGCGCAGCGGCCGACGGGCGGGCGTAGCCTCGGCCGGGGTGCCAGGCAGCGGCCCGCGCCCGGTGGATCCAGGGCGCGCGGGCCCGGGACGGCCGCGGGCACGGGGGCCCCGGACGGACGAAGGGGTGCACGAGGTGAACTCCGCCGACGACCCGCCGGGTCCGCAGGGCCCGAGCGGCCCGCAGGACAGGCCCGGGGTGGGGCCCCCGGGGGGAGCCGTCCCGGTTCCGGCCCTACCACCACCCGGCCCGCTGGCTGAGCGCAGGCCCGCCGCAGCGGGGGCCGGGCATGGTCAGTGCGTGACGAAGTCGGCGACGAGGCTGATCGTGGTGGCGAGGATGCTGGCGCCGAAGACGTAGGACAGCAGGCAGTGCCGCAGGACCACCGCCCGGATCCTGGAGCTGGAGACGCTGGTGTCGGAGACCTGGTAGGTCATGCCGAGGTTGTAGCTGAAGTACAGGAAGTCGCTGTACTTCGGCCGGTCCTCGGTGTTGAAGTCGATGCCGCCGCCGGGCTCCCCGTAGTACAGGTCCGCGTACCGGGTGGCGTACATCAGGTGCAGGGCCGCCCAGGCCGCGAAGACGCCGGCGAGCGCGACGGCCGCCGCGCCGCGGCCGCCGGCGGAGTGCGGGCCGTCGGGGTGGGCGATCAGGAGCAGCATGACGATGCCGAGCAGACCGCCTAGGGCGGCGGACACCACCAGGAGTTCCTCGGTGACCGGGCGGAAGTCCTCGCGCCGTACGTTGCGCCGGGTGGCGAGGGCGTCCATCGGCCAGAGCACCGCCCAGCCCGCCACCACGAAGATCGAGCCGACGGTGGCGATGCCGGCCAGGATCCCCAGTGGCACCCTGGTCAGCCAGCCGACGAGCAGGCCCACCAACGCGCCGACGACCGTCGAGGCCGCCAGTCTGGGGCCGGCGGACTGCGGCAGGCGCCGGCTCACCGGACGGCCCGGGGCCCCGGCGCGGCGACGGCCGCGCCGGCGGGTACCGGTCGGGCCGGGACACCGGCGGCGGTCGGCATTGGCTCACTCCTTGCGCACGACCCGCGCAACGCCGGGGTGTACAACGACGGGACGTCCCTACACGGTGGCCCGGGCGGCGCGGGCGGCCCGGGAGACGCCGTCGCTCAGGAGCGAGGAGACGTCGGCGAGGCGCCGGGCGGCGGTGTCCAGGACACCGCGCGAGGCGGCGCCGGTGAGCTGGTCGGCGAGGCCCTCGGACAGTTGCTCCAGGCTGCGGACGGCCGCGGCCACCGCCGCCAGCAGGTACTCCTCGTCGCCGAGCCGGAAGCGCTGGTCGCGGGCCCGGCAGACGGGGTCGACGGCGGTGCGGCGCAGCTGACGGTCCACCTCGTGGACGGCGGTGGCGAGCGGGTGCTGTTCGATGCTCATGCCGGCTCCTCCGGTGCGGGGCTCGGCCGCGGCGGCCGCCCGCCCCAGTCCTACCATCAGTCCGGTCCCCGGCCGTGCACCCTGGGGCGTGTCCGCCACCGCGTCCACCCGGATGCCGCCGGCCCCGGCCCCCGTACGGGGGCCGCGCGGTGACGGAACGGCGGGGTGACGGAGCGGCGGGGTGACGGGCCGCCGGGGTGACGGGCCGACAAACGGGAGCACCAGCGGCGGGGGCCTCCGTCAGCGGGCCGTCAGCGGGCGGTGAGCTCCCGGACCACTCGCATGTCCTCGAACGGCAGCACCCGGTCGCCGATCAGCTGGTAGGTCTCCGAGCCCTTGCCCGCGACCAGCACGATGTCCCCCGGCCCGGCGTGCTCCAGCGCGTGGGCGATGGCCTGGCGCCGGTCGGTGATCCGCTCGTGGGCGGCGTCCGTGCCCCGCAGTCCCTCCGTGATGGCGTCGAGGATCGCCTCCGGGTCCTCGCTGCGCGGGTTGTCGCTGGTGAGCACGACAAGGTCCGAGTAGCGGCCGGCGATCGCGCCCATCGGGGCCCGCTTGGTCGCGTCCCGGTCACCGCCGCAGCCGAAGACGGTGATCACCCGCGCGGTGGCGAAGCCCCGGACGGTGGCCAGCGCCTTCTCCAGCGAGTCGGTGGAGTGCGCGTAGTCGACCACCACCGTGGCCCCGGCCGGGGTGGTGATCGTCTCGAAACGGCCGGGGATCTGCGGGAGCCGCTCCAGCGCGCGGAGGATGTCGGGCACGGCGTGCCCGAGCTGGTGGCAGGCCGCGACGGCGGCGAGCGCGTTGTACACGCCGAACAGGCCCGGCACGGGCACCCGCGCGCGGTGCGTCCGGCCGGCGTGCTGCAGGCGGAAGGCGCTGCCCGCGGGGGTGACCACCACGTCGGTCGCCCGGTAGTGCGCCGGGGCGTCGATCCCGTACGTGAGCGCGGCCGGCATCAGCGCCAGGATCTCCGCGGCGACCGGGTCGTCCGCGTTCACCACCGCCCGCTCGCAGAGGCCCGCGAAGAGCCGCAGTTTGGCCTGCTTGTAGGCCGCCATGGTGCCGTGGTCGTCCAGGTGGTCGGGGCTGAGGTTGGTGAACACCCCCGTCCGGGCGAACACGTGGTCGGTGCGGTGCTGGGCGAGCGCCATCGAGGACACCTCCATCACCACCGTCCGGGCCCGGCCGTCCCGCAGGTGGGCGAGGATCCGCTGCAGGTCGACGGGCTGCGGGGTGGTCGGGGTGCTGGTGGCCAGCGGTACCGGCCGGCCGCCCAGCCGGGGCCCGCCGGTGCCGATCACGCCGACCGGCGCCGAGGTGAGCTCGGTGACGACGCTCTCGATCATCGCCGCGACGGAGGTCTTGCCGTTGGTGCCGGTGACGGCCACCACGTCCATCGCGCGGCCCGGCTCGCCGAACCACCGGGCGGCGGCCAGCGAGGCAGCCGCCCTGGTGTCCTCGACCCGGACCACGCACATCCCCTCGGGCAGGTCGGCGGGCGTGCGGCTGACCAGCGCGGCGACCGCCCCGGCCGCGGCGGCCCGGTGCAGGTGGTCGTGCCCGTCGGCGCGCCGGCCCGGAACGGCGACGAACAGCCACCCCTCCCCGGCGTCGGCGGAGCTGTCCGACACCCCGCCGGTGACGTCCAGCGCGGGGTCGCCGCGCAGAACGGTGTACGGGTGGCCGGCCAGGAGGTCGGACAGCTTCACTCGGTGCTCCTCGGGTCGGTTCGGTTGCGTGCGGGCCGGCCGGCCCCGCCCGGGTGCCGGGGCACCGGCGGACGGGGTACCGGCGGACGGGGACGGATCGTCGCAGGCCGCCCCGGCTGCCGCGGCGCCGGCGGGCCTCACCAGGTCCTCGCCACGGCCAGCAGCCGCTCGCGGACCAGCTCCACCTGCGGATTGTCCGAGCCGGCGGGCCGGCGGACCAGGTACGCGGTGTTGATCGGCGGGTCCTCGGGCTCGTGCAGCAGGACCAGCTCGCCGGAGGCGAGCCGGTCCCGGCAGAGGTAGCCCGGCAGAACGCTCCAGCCGGCGCCGGCGGTGAGCGCCGCCAGGACGGCGCGCAGGTCGGGGACGGTCACCGCGGCCCGGGCGCCGAGACGGCGGTCGAAGACGTGCCGCCAGTAGCGGCGGGCTATCGGCAGGTCCTCGGCGTAGCTGACCAGCGGCACCTCGTCCAGCGCCCCGGGCAGGTCCCGGCCGGCCAGCCGCCGGGCCCAGAGCGGCGCGGCGACCAGGACGAACTCCTCGTCGGCGAGCGGCACGGCGCTGAGCGTGCGGCCGCGGGGACGCCGGGTGGCGACGACCAGGTCGTGCCGGCCGGCCCGCAGCTCCTCCAGGAGCGGATCGGTCAGCCCGGTGACCACCCGCAGCCGCAGGCCCTCGGCGACCAGCGGCGCGAGCGCCGGGAGGAGGCAGGTGCCGAGGAACTCGGCCGGCCCGGCCAGGTGGACCGGCTCCGCGGTGATCGGCTCCCCCTCGCCGCGGGCGAGGGCCGCCAGTTCGTCCAGCGGGGCGCGGAGCCGGGCGGCGTACTCGTCCGCGAAGGCCAGTGGCGTCACGCCCCGGGCGCCGCGTTCGAAGAGCCGGCGGCCCAGCCGCTGCTCCAGGGTGCGGATCTGGGCCGTCACCGTGGACTGCGACAGCCCGAGCCGGTGGGACGCCGCGGTGAACGAGCCGGAGCGGTGGACCGCCAGGAAGGTGCGCAGCAGGTTCAGGTCCAGGGGGCCGGCCCCGGTGGCGTCCCGATCGCTCATGGGCGGGAGTCTACGGGCCGCCGGGGGCCCTGCGGACCGGGCGCGCGCCCGGCCGGGGGGGGTTCGCGCCGGCGCGCGGAACATTCCCGGACGAGGCATCGGTCTTCCGATGCCCGGCATCGGTGCGCCCATTGGTCGCCGATGCCGGGCGGGGCTACGTTCGAGGCGATGAGCGATCCGGCGTCCCGGCCACGGGACGCCGGCGCCCGGCCCACCACCCCACGGAGTGAAACCACCATGGCTAAGATCCTTTTCGTGCTGACCGGTGCCGACCACTGGACGCTGGCGGACGGCACCGAGCACCCCTCCGGCTTCTGGGCCGAGGAGGCCGTCACCCCCTACCAGGCGTTCAAGGCCGCCGGCCACGAGGTCGTCTTCGCCACGCCCGGCGGCGTGGTCCCGACCGTCGACAAGGGCAGCCTGGCGCCGGAGTTCAACGGCGGCGAGGAGGGCGCGCGGGCGGTGACGGAGGCCCTGGCCGGCATCACCGGGCTCCAGCACCCGCTCAAGCTGCAGGACGTGGCACTGGAGGACTACGACGCCGTGTTCTACCCGGGCGGGCACGGCCCGATGGAGGACCTCGCGGTCGACGCCGACTCCGGCCGGCTGCTCACCCTGGCGCTGAGGTCCGGCAAGCCGCTCGGTGTGGTCTGCCACGGCCCGGCCGCGCTGCTGGCGGCCCGGGACGACGACGGCGTCTCGCCGTTCGCCGGGTACCGCCTGACCGGCTTCACCAACGCCGAGGAGACCCAGGCCGGGCTCGCCGACCGGGCGAAGTGGCTGCTGCAGGACCGGCTGGTGGCGCTCGGCGCCGACTTCCAGGAGGGCGAGGCCTGGGCCCCGTTCGTGGTCACCGACCGCAACCTGGTGACCGGCCAGAACCCGGCCTCCTCGGCCCCGCTGGCGGCGGAGCTGCTGAAGCGGCTGGGCTGACCGGCCCTCCGGAGCCCCGCGTGCCCGTCGTCGGGCGCGCGGGGCTCCGGCCGTTCGGCGGCGGGCCGACGACCCGTCAACGCGCCGGGCGCCACATGGTCGTCACGACATGGCCGGAGGGCACGGTGATCCGGTCCCGGGGGACGAAACCGGCCCGCTGGTACCGGGCGTCGTTCGCCGGGTTGGACGACTCCAGGTAGGCGGGTGAGCCCAGGGCGTCGATCCGGGCCAGGCTCTCCGCCAGCAGGCCCGTCCCCAGGCCCTTGCCGCGGTGGTCGTCGTGGGTGCCCAGCAGGGTGAGGTAGTGGTGCGGCTCGTCGGGCCGGGCCGCGTCGAGCTGCTCGAAGATCCGCAGGATCTCGTCGGCACCCTGCCGGCCCACGCCGTCCAGCAGCAGGCGCTCCAGGGTGTCCTCCTCCTCGTGGGTCAGCTCGAAGCCGCCCGGCGGGATCCACACGGCCGCGGACTCCACCCGCTCGATGACGAGCGTCCACGGGTAGCGCAGGGCGGAGACCAGGTAGAGCCGCCACATCGCCCCCGCCAGCTCCGCCCGCCGGTCGGGGTCGGGGAAGACCGGCCCCCAGAGCGGGTCCTGGAAGAACGCGGTCGTCATGGTGGCGACGAGCGCGTCGATGTCCGCGGGCCCGGCGACCCGCACGGGCGAGGGCAGAGGTTCGGTGGTCACCCGTCCACCCTAGTCGCGGCTCTGACCTGCCGGTTCACCGACACGGGTGCTCCCGGCACGGGACGGGTCGACCCCGCTCCCCCGGCCCGGTGCGGCCCGGTGCCGTCCGGTGCGCCCCGGTGCGGCCGGGCGGGTCGGCGGCCCGCCCGGCCGGACGGTCAGGGCCGGCTCTTGGGGGCGTTCTCGGCGGTCCGCGCCGGGTCGGTCTCGGCGACCGGGGCGAGGATCTCGTCGATCGCCTTCAGCAGGCCCTCGTCCAGGGTCACCCCCGCCGCCTTCACGTTCTCCGCCACCTGCTCGGGCCGGGAGGCACCGATGATCGCGGCCGAGACGTTCCGGTTCTGCAGGACCCAGGCGACGGCCAGCTGGGCCAGGCTCAGCCCGGCCTGCTCGGCGAGCGGGCGCAGCAACTGGACGCTCTCCAGCACGTCCGGGCGCAGCCAGCGGGAGACGAAGTTGGCGCCGCCCTTGGAGTCCGTGGCGCGCGAGCCGGCGGGCGGCTCGGCGCCCGGCAGGTACTTGCCGGTGAGCACGCCCTGGGCGATCGGGGACCAGACGATCTGACCGATCCCGAGCTCCTCGCAGGTCGGCACCACCTCGGCCTCGATCACCCGCCACAGCGCGCTGTACTGCGGCTGGCTGGAGATGAAGGGCACCCGCAGCTCGCGGGCCAGCGCGTGGCCGGCCCGGATCTGCTCGGCCGTCCACTCGGAGACGCCGATGTACAGGGCCTTCCCGGAGCGGACCACGTCGGCGAAGGCCTCCATGGTCTCCTCCAGCGGGGTGCTGGTGTCGAAGCGGTGGGCCTGGTACACGTCGACGTAGTCGGTCTGCAGGCGGCGCAGCGAGCCCTCGATCGACTCCATGACGTGCTTGCGGCCCAGACCCCGGTCGTTGCGGCCCGGGCCGGTCGGCCAGTAGACCTTGGTGAGGATCTCCAGGCCCTCGCGGCGCTCGCCCTTCAGCGCCCGGCCGAGGACGGCCTCGGCACGGGTCTCGGCGTAGACGTCGGCGGTGTCGAAGGTGGTGATCCCCGCATCGAGGGCGGCGCGGATGCAGGCGGCGGCCGCGTCCTCCTCGACCTGGGAGCCGTGGGTGAGCCAGTTGCCGTAGGCGATCTCACTGATGATCAGACCGCTGCGGCCGAGGTGGCGGAACTCCATGAGGTACATCCCTTTCGGTACGGGTGTCGGGTCCGATCATGCCTGCCGGGCGCCGCCGACGGGAACCGCAAATCCCGCGTCGGACGCCGAGACCGGCGCACGGGCCCGGACCGGCCGGGTGGCGCCCTTGAACCGGACACCGTGATGGTGGCACCGTCGGACGGGGCGACGCCGGTCCGACGGCCGAACCGGTCGTACCGCCATGGCCGGCGCCGCTTTGATCTACCGTGGATCCACCCGCAAGTGACGCACCGCCAGAAGCCGGCCCGCCCCTCTGCCTAAGGACGACCGATCGTGCCCCTGCCCGCCGCCCCCGCCAGCCCCTGCCCGGTCCACGGCGTCCCCGACAACTGCGCCGACCTGATGCGGCAGCTCGCGAAGGCCCAGCAGGCGAGCCCGGTGCAGCCGCGTACGGTCGTGGTCCAGGAGTCCTCGTCGGTGCCCCTGGTGGACGCCCGGACGCTGCAGGCGCGGGCCGCCAACCGTGACTCGCTGCGCAACGCCCTCTGGCTCGGGATCGCCGTGATAGCCGTCATCGGCGGCCTCACGGTGGTGAAGCTGCTCGGCTGGGTCAACGGTTCGATCCCCGCACCGCACCCGTCGCCGGCCGCGACGGTGACCGTCACCGCGGCTCCGGGACCGAGCCGGTAGCAGGCCGGGCGGCACCCTCGGCGGCCTCCCCCGGCGCCGGCCGGCCGGCGCCCCGCCGTGGCGGGGCAGGGGCCGCCGCGGGGCGCAGCACGGTGGCGGCGCAGGCCGCCGTCACGCAGAGGGCCACCGGCAGGAAGAACGCCAGGTTCAGCGGCATGACCCGGGTGAGCGGCCCGATCACGGCGGGCCCGGCGAGCATGCCGAGGTAGCCCAGGCCGGCGACCCGGGAGACGTTGGCGCCGGCGTGGTCGCGGTCGGCGTGCCCGGCCGCGCTGAAGAGCTGCGGGATGCCGCCGGACAGGCCCAGCCCGAAGAGCGTCCAGCCGGCCAGCGCGAGCGGGACGGAGCCGGCCAGGGCCGCCGTGGTCAGGCCGACGGCGGCGACCGCGGAGCCGTACCGGACGACGGCGACCGGGCCGAAGCGCCCGGCCACCCGGTCGCCGGCCAGGCGTCCGAGCGTCATGGCGGTGGAGAAGGCGCCGTAGGCGAAGGCGGCGGTGGCGGCCGGTGCGCCGAGCACGTCGCGCACGGCGAGCACGCTCCAGTCGTTGGCGACGCCCTCGCTGAGCATCAGCATGAGGGCGAGGACGGCGAGCGCCCAGATCCGCGCGGGTGTCCGGTGCCGGGCTCCGGCGGCCGGGTGCCCGGGGCCGTCGTCCGCCGCGTCCCGGGTCGGAGCGGGCTCGGGCGGCAGCAGGGCGGGGGTGGCCAGCGCGGCCGCGGCGAGGCCGAGCAGGCTGACGCCGGCGAGGGTCGCGGCCGGGCTCCAGCCCCAGCTGAGGGTGCGGGCGCCGACCAGTGCGGCGAGCACGCCGCCGACCGAGTACACGGCGTGGAAGGCGGACATGACGGGCCGCCGGTAGCCGTGCTCGACCTGCACGGCGTGGGTGTTCATGCTGACGTCCAGGCAGCCGATGCCGAAGCCGAACACCAGCAGCGCGCCGCCGAGGGCGAGCGGGCCGGTGGCCAGGCCGGGCAGCACCAGCCCGGCGCTGCACAGGGCGGCAGTGACCGGGACGACCGTACGGGCCCCGAAGCGGTCGGTGAGCGGGCCGGTCGCCCGCATGCCGGCGAAGGCCCCGCCGCCCAGCAGCAGCAGGAGCCAGCCGAGCACGGCGTGGCTGACGCCGGCCCGGGCCTCCACCGCGGGGATGTGCACCACCCAGATGCCCATGAGGAAGCCGTTGAGGGCGAAGAAGCCGAAGGTGGACAGCCTGGCGGCGCGTAGCGATCTTGTCGTGCTGCTCATGCCGCCGAACATAACAAACATTCTTCATGTTCGTAAGATGGACTATCGATCAGCGATTGTGTTCAATAGGACCATGGCAAGCACAGACCGACTGCGACAGATCACCGAGGCCGTCCGCGAGGCCGGACAGCTGAGCGTCGCCGAACTCGCCGCCCTCACCGGCGCCTCCGAGATGACCGTGCGCCGCGACCTGGAGAGCCTGGCCGCGCAAGGGGTCCTGGAGCGGTACCGGGGCGGGGCCAGGAACCTGCTGCTGCGCGGGGAGGAGCCCCCCTTCACCTTGCGGGCGGAGGAGGGGACGGAGGCCAAGCGCCGGATCGCCGCGGAGGTCGCCGGCCTGATCGCCGACGGCGAGTCGGTCGTCCTCGACAGCGGCACCACCTGCCTGGAGGTGGCCCGCGCCCTGACGCACCGGCGCCTCACCGTCGTCCCCCTCTCCCTGCACGCCGCCAACGCGCTGACCGGGGCCCCGCAGCTGAGGCTGCTGCTGCCGGGCGGCGAGCCGCGCCCGGGCGAGCTGGCGCTGACCGGCCCGCTCACCGAGGCCTCGCTGGCCGCGCTGCGGTTCGACACCGCCGTGATCGGCTGCTGCGGGCTCACCGCGGCCGACGGGCTGACCGCCTTCGACCTCTCCGACGCCGCGATCAAGCGGGCCGCGATCGCCTCCTCCCGCCGTGTCATCGCCGTCGCGGACGCGGCCAAGTTCTCCCGGACGGCGCTCGCGTTCGTCGCGCCGGTCACCGCCCTGGACGTCGTGGTCACCGGCCGGGACGTCCCCGAGGACGAGGCCGAGGCGCTGGCCGCCGCGGGCGTCGGCGTGCGGAAGGTCTGACGGGCGCGGTCGTGCGCGGCGGGGCCCTGCCAGGCGGGGGCCTGCCGGGCGGGGCCCTGCCGGGCGGCGGGCGCCACCGGCGGTGCCGGCGGGCGGGTGAGGGGGCGGGACGGGGCCGCGGGATTCCCGCACCGCCGCGGAATGTCCTGGGCATCGCGAGCGTTCACCTCGACCGTCGGCGCATGCATGAAACGCGACCGCCGTCGGCGCCCCCGCCCCCTCCCCGTGGAGGGGTGCCAGCACTGATGCACATGACCGCGCTCCGGCAGGCACCGGGGCGTCTCGTGGTCGTGCCCGTGCGTCGATGTAACGTTCGGTGTTCACCGGAACACCTGTGGGCCGCGGAGGGCCGGCATTTCGCACGCGCCGGACTCCGCCAGCACGACGAGATAAGGATTAGATGTGGCAACCGACTACGACGCTCCGCGCAAGGGCGAGGACGATGAGTCGCAGGACAGCATCGAGGAGCTGAAGGCCCGGCGCACCGAAAAGTCGACCTCCAGCGTCGACGTGGACGAGTTCGAGGCCGCCGAGGGGCTCGAACTGCCCGGCGCCGACCTTTCCGGCGAGGAGCTCACCGTCCGCGTGCAGCCGAAGCTGGCGGACGAGTTCACCTGTTCGAGCTGCTTCCTGGTCCAGCACCGGAGCAGGCTCGCGCGCGAGAAGAACGGCCAGCCGATCTGCCTCGACTGCGACTGACCGGACGGCCGCGCACGCCGCCGTCCACGGACGCGCGGCCACCGCGGCTCCCAGGCCGGCCCGGGTGAGGCCGGCCTGCCCGACGCCAGCCGGCGGCCCGTCCCTGACCTTCCGGTCGCGGGCCGCCCGGCAGCCCTCGGAAGGGGCGTGAACCGGCGCATCCGAGCGTCCTCGCCCCGGCGCACCGGGGCGTACACCCGGCGCGCGGGTGGTGAAAGTGCGCCTCACGAGAGCAATCCAGAAGAAGTCCCCACCACCCGGTCTCGGGAGACTGGCCGAACTCGACGAAGCGCCCGCCCCGCAGGACGGGCCGGGCGCGCCCCGTCACACTTGGCAAATCACCCTGTCGGGAGCCCTCATGGCCACGCTCACGAAGCCGGTGGGGCAACGCCCCAGCGGCCTGCTCGACCGCTTGAACTCCACCAACCACCGCGCCGCACTGAACGCCTTCATGGTCGTCGTCCTCGCGCACTGGGCGGAGCACCTGGCGCAGGCCTACCAGATCTGGGCGATGGGCTGGCCCGTCAAGAAGGCCAAGGGGGTCCTGGGTCTCGCCTACCCGTGGCTGGTCACCTCCGAGTGGATGCACTACGGATACGCGCTGGTCATGATCGTCGCGCTGTTCCTGCTCCGCCGCGGCTTCACCGGGCGCAGCCGCACCTGGTGGACGATCGCCCTGGCCATCCAGTTCTGGCACCACATCGAGCACCTGCTGCTGCTCACCCAGGCGCAGACCGGCCACAACCTCTTCGGCAAGCCGGTACCGACCAGCGTGCTGCAGCTGGTGGCACCCCGGGTCGAGCTGCACCTGTTCTACAACACCGTCGTCTTCATCCCGATGGTGATCGCCATGTACCTGCACCTGCGGCCCAGCCCCGCCGAGGCGGAACTGATGACCTGCAGCTGCCGCGTCCCGCACACCCGGCCGCACGCCCTCACCCCCGCGTGACGGTGACCGAGGCCCGGCCCGCCACCACCGATCCGACCCCCGCGCGGGCCGGGTCCCCCCGGTCGTTCCAGCGGACGATGGCCGGTGCGCTGGCCGTCCTGGTGGTGCTGCTGGCCGCACTGGCCTGGGCCAGCTCCGCCGTCCCCGTCCGGCTGACCGGGGTGTCCCCGGGGGACGGCAGCGCCGTCGCGCAGGCGCCGTCCGAGGTGCAGCTGACCTTCTCCGGCCGGCTGGCCGCCGAGTCGGTGTTCGCGCAGGTGAGTTCCGCGGACGGCGGTTCGGTCACCCGGGGGCCGGCCCGGGTGGAAGGGCAGCGGCTGGTCGTGCCGGTCTCGGCCGGCGCCGAGGGGACGTACCTGGTCGTCTACCGGCTCGCCCTGGGCGGCGGCCGCGAGGTGTCGGGCCGAACCGGCTTCACCGTCGGGCCCGTTCCGCTGGTGGGAGCCAGTTCGGACCTCGCCGACGCCGCGGACGGGGCGGACACCCATGACCACGGGCACGCCGAAGGGCCCTGGAACGGCGCCCTGCTGGTGCTGGACGGCGTCCTGGTCGTCGGCGCCGTCCTGCTGATGGTCCGTCGGCCGCGCCGACGGACCGGCTGACCGCGCGACCGGCGACACCCGCACGGGGCGTCGTCGGCGCCGCCGAGGCCCGCCACCGCCCCTTCGGGGGGCGTGGCGGGCCTCGCGCGCGCCCGGGCCACCCGGCGGGGCACCCGGCGGGCCGACCCCCGCCCCGGGGGCTCTCGGCCCCTTCCGGCTCGGATCCGGACTCCAGCCGCCCCCGCGCGGGCCGGTGCGACCACGGGTTTGACGCCCGGCCGTCATGACCGGCGTGAATTTCCCGCCACGGTTCGGAGTCGACCGACCCGGATCTGGCTGGCCCGGCGACTGCGGAGCGTTCACAACCCGGCCACACATTCTCGCGACAACGGCCTCAACGACCATTGTGGCTACGCATGTTCGAAGGTAGAGTCCCGGTTCTCCGAGCACGGACGGGCGCTCGCGTGCATGACCTTGGGGCGGGCATGTCAACGATTCACGGTATCCATGAGGTCTCTTCCGACTTGATTGACGTGTTCACGGAAAGTGCAATTCGTCATCCGCACCGCCCGGCACTGCTCCACCACGGGCGCGTCCTGAGTTACCGCCGGCTCCACGAGCTGGCGAACACCCTGGCCGGCCGCCTGGGCGAGGAGCCCGGCGTGGTCGCCGTGGCGGCCACCCACACACCGGAAACGGTCGTCGGCCTGCTCGGAGTTCTCGCGGCGGGGGGCGTCTACTGTCCCGTCGATCCGGCATTCCCGTTCGAGCGCCAGCAGGCGATGACAACGGCGGCCGGCTGCCGCGCAATGCTCGCCGAGGAATCCGGCCCGGCCACCCGACTCGGCCTGGTTCCGGTCGAGTTAGGACCCTCGTCGGAACTCCCCGCGAACCCGCGGGAAATGGCGCCGACAAGCAATTCCCGGTCGCACCGGGCCGGCCCGCCGGCGGCGGACATCACGCGCTTACCGGCCCCCGGCCGCACCGGGACCGGCCCCGAGGATCCCGCCTACATCCTCTTCACCTCCGGCTCCACCGGGCGGCCGAAACCCGTGGTCACCCCACGGCGGGCGATCGCCGCCACCGTGCACTCGCTGCGCGGCCTCTTCGGCCTGACGCCCGAGGACCGCGTCCTGCAGTTCGCCTCGCTGAACTGGGACACCTGCTTCGAGGAGATCCTGCCGGCGCTCACCGCCGGAGCCGCCCTCGTCCTCGACGCCGAGGCGCACTCGGGATCCTTCCCCCGCTTCCTGCGCATGGTCGAGCGCGAGCGGATCACCGTACTGGACCTGCCCACCGCCTTCTGGCACGAGCTGGTGCTCCACCTGGCCGAGGAAGGGCTGGGACTGCCCGACTGTGTGCGGCTCCTGGTGATCGGCGGCGAAGCGGCGAGCCCGGCCCGGCTGGCCGACTGGAGCAAGCTGGACACCGGCCGGATCCGGCTGGTCAACACCTACGGCTGCACCGAGACCACCCTGATCACGCACGCCGTCGACCTGCACGGCCCCCGGGCCGCCTCCCCCCGCCGGGAGTGGGACGGGCGGACCAAGGCCCCGATCGGCCTCGCCCTCCCGCACGTGGTCGAACGGATCGGCGAGCGAGGCGAGTTGATCATCGGCGGGCCGGCCGTGGCGCTGGGCTACCTCGGACTGCCGGAGGCCACCGCCGACCGCTTCGCCCTCGTCGACGGGGAGCGCTGCTTCCGTACCGGCGACCGGGTGAGCAGCTCGCCGGACGGCGTCCTCACCCACGAGGGCCGGCTCGACGGCGAGATCAAGATCCGCGGCATCCGGGTCGACCCCGCCGAGGTCGAGGCGCACATCGCGGCCCACCCCTGGATCCAGGCGGTCGCCGTGGTGGCCGCGACCCTCGCCGGCCGGTCCGCCCTGATCGCCTACGTGGTGCCGCGCCCGCACGCCAGGGCCGAGGCCCTGGACACCGAAGTCCTGACGTACCTGCGGGGGCGGGTGCCCGGCCATCTCGTGCCCAGCCGGATCACCGTCGTCCCCGAACTGGTCCTCACCGCGAGCGGCAAGGTCGACCGCGCCGGATCGCACCGCCGCCACACGCCCCCTGAGCAGGTCAAAGGAGACCTTCGATGAGCGTTGACACCACCACCTCCGCCGCCTTTGACGGCGCACCCGACGGCCTCAGAACCGACGCCGACACCGAGGCCGTGGTGACGGTCTTCCGTCGCGTGCTGGAGAACCCGGCCGCCGGGGCGGACTCCGACTTCTTCCTGCTCGGCGGCGATTCGCTGATCGCCACCCGGGTGCTGAGCGCGATCGCCCGAGGCCACGGCGTGGAGCTGTCCTTCGAGGACTTCCTGCTCGCGCCCACCCCCCGGGGGCTCGCCGGAAAGATCGCGGCCGCCCGGTGAGCGCCCGGGACAGCGCCGCTCCCGGGCCGGCCGGCGGCAGACCCGTCGCCGGCGCCGTGGTGGTCGGGGCCGGACTCGCCGGGCTGACCGCCGCGAGCGGCCTGGCCGCCCACGGGATCGAGGTCACCGTACTGGAAGCGCGCGACCGGGTCGGCGGCCGCACCCACGGACTCCAGGTCGCCCCCGGGAGCTGGGCCGACGCCGGCGCCGCCTACCTGGGCGACCGCCACACCCGACTCCACGCCCTGATGTCCGAGTTGGGCCTGAAGAGCACCCCCACCACGATGCTGGGCGCCAGCCGGTTCGCGCTCGGCGCCGACCACGCCACCAGGGACGGCAGGTTCCCGCCGCTCAACGCCGTGGCCCTCGGCGACCTGTTCGAGCTGCTGGCCGACCTCACCGACGCCGTACGGCCCGACGCGCCGTGGCTGACCCCGGACGCCGAACGCCTGGACACCCTGACGGCGGCCGACTGGGCCGAGCAGCACCTGAGCCACCCGGACGCCCGGCTCTTCTTCCCGCTCTTCCTGGGCGAGATGATGGCGGCCGACCCGGCCGACGTCTCCGTCCTGCACATGGCGTTCTACCTGCGCTCGGGCGGCGGCCTGCGCTACCTGAACGCCTTCGCGGGCGGCGCCCAGCAGGACCGGGTCGCCGGCGGCGCCCACCAGATCTGCGAACGGCTGGCCGAGCGCCTCGGCGCCCGGGTGCGGCTCGGCGAGCCTGTCCGGGCCGTCCGGCAGGACGCCCACGGCGTCACCGTCCGCTCCGACCTCGGCGAGCACCGGGCCGACGTGGCGGTCCTGGCCCTGCCCCCGCTGCCGGCCGACGCCGTCGAGCAGCACCCCGCACCGCCGGTGCGCCGGACGAGCGGGCGGACCGCCCGCGGCTGCGCGGTCAAGGTTCACCTGGTGCACCCCGCGCCGCTCTGGCGCGACCACGGGCTGTCCGGGTGGTCGGTCAACGCCGAGGGCCCCCTGCTCTCCACCGTGGACGACTCCCCCGCCGAGGGCGGGGCCGGCGTCCTGACCGGATTCGTCACGGGGGCGGAGGCGCACCGCTTCGCGGCGCTCACCCCCGAGCGGCAGCGCGCGGCCGCGGTCGAGCAGGCCGCCAGGCTGTTCCCGATGCTGCCCGAGCCGGCCGGGTTCCATGTCACCGACTGGGTCAACGAGCAGTACAGCCAAGGCTGTTACGCGGCCCTGTTCGGGCCGGGCGACTGGCTCCGGCACGGCCCGACGCTGACCACACCGCACCAGCGGGTGCACTGGGCCGGCACCGAGACCAGCACCGAGTTCTTCGGCCTGATGGAGGGTGCGATCCGCTCCGGACACCGGGTGGTCGCGGAGATCCTCGGCCGGACCTAGCCCCGGCCCCGCGGCCCACCGAACGACCTTCCCCACCGAACTGCCTTCCACCCGAACCGACCGACCACGGACCCGACCGACCCCGGACGGGCTCCGGGCGTGGCGCGGTGATGCCCCCGCGCGACCCGAACGCGGGCCACCGCCCCCGCCCCCACCGGCCCAACCACCGCACCGCCGCACCGCTCGACCCTCACCACTG
This sequence comes from Kitasatospora herbaricolor, assembly GCF_030813695.1. Lineage (NCBI taxonomy): Bacteria > Bacillati > Actinomycetota > Actinomycetes > Kitasatosporales > Streptomycetaceae > Kitasatospora > Kitasatospora herbaricolor. Next base: position 9,057,511 of record NZ_JAUSVA010000002.1, on the reverse strand, counting down.
GACCACCAGTCCACCGTGGGCTGGTTCTGCCTCACCCAGTCAGCCCGACGCCGGTTCCACAAGAACCCGTGCCGGGCGCCGCATCCCCGGGAGACCGCCATGAGCGAACAGAGTTCCATCGCGCCCCTCGCCGCCAGACGGCAGCTGATGACCGAGGCGACCCTCGGTGCCGGCAATTTCCTGGACCACGCCATCGCGGTGAACCCCAACCGCGCCGTGCCGTTCGCCTACAGCCACCACACCGACCACCGCGGCGCCGTGGTGCTGCGAGGGCACAGCCTGCTCGACCTCGCCGCCCTGCGCGACCGCTACGCCACCTGGTACCGGGCGAACGGCGTGCGCCCCGGCGAGCCGGTCGGCGTGGTGGTCGGCGAGGGCCTGGAGCCCGTCCTGCACTTCCTCGCACTCACCGCGCTCGGCGCCGTGCCCGCCCTGGTCAACGACGCCATGCGGCACGACGTGATGGTGCGCTACCTCAACCACGTGGGCGTGGTCGGCATCGTCGCGGACGACCCCACCCGGCTCGCCTCGGCCTACCGCGAGGACCCGAGGCAGCGCCCGCGCTTCATCGCCATGGCGGCCGAGATCCAGGCCTTCGACGCCGGATCGGCGGCGCTGCCCGAGGACTACCCGTACCGGCACGCCGCGGACGACGTGGTCGGGCTGATCCACTCCTCCGGCACCACCGGCACGCCGAAGTCCACCATGCTGGCGCACCGGCAGTTCTGGGACGGCAAGCAGCCGCGGATGGAGCGCTTCCCGGCGGAGCCGTACGACCGGCTGATGTCGCTGATGCCGCACACCCACGCCGGCGGCCTCAGCTACTTCCTCACCGCCGCGCTGATCGGCCTGCCGACCGTGGTGATGTCGGACTGGCGGCGCTCGGTGGTCGAGCCGGTGATGGAGGCCTTCCTGCCCACCATGGTCGCCTCCTTCCCGCGGACCTTCGTCGAGCTGGCCACCGGCGAACTGCCGGCCAAGGGCGCGGCGAAGGTGCACTCCTGGTTCAACACCGGCGACAGCGCGCACTACGGGCACATCCGGCGCCTGGTCCAGCTCGGGGAGCGCCCGGCGGGTCTGATCAAGCCCTGGCTGCTCCCGCAGCAGCAGGCCGCCGAAGCCGCCCTGCCCGGCTCGCAGTTCATCGACGGCCTGGGCTCCTCGGAGATGGGCATGGCGCTGTTCGGCCAGGTGACCGCGCCCGAGAGCCCCCGGGACGACCGCTGCGTCGGCCGCCCCACCGAGGCGGTGGTCAGGGCCGCCGTGCTGGACGAGAACGGCGACGAAGTCCCGGACGGCACGGTCGGGATGCTCGCGGTGGTCAGCCCCTCGCTGACCCCGGGCTACTGGAACAACCCCCGGCTGACCGCCACCTTCGAACTGGCCGGCCACTGGCTCACCGGTGACGTGGCCCGGCGCGACGCCGAGGGCCGGTTCTACCACCTCGACCGCACGGTGGACGTGATCGACACCGTGAGCGGCCCGGTGTACAGCCTGCCGATCGAGGAGGTGCTGCTGGCCGACTGCGCCGAGCTGGTCCGGGACTGCTCGGTGGTCGGCGTGCCCGGTCCGCCCGGGGAGGGCCAACGGCCGATCGCCGTGGTGCAGTTGCAGGCCGACGCCGCTCAGCTCGCGGCCGAGGAGGTGCAGGAGGCCGCCAACAAGGCGCTGGCGGGGGCCGGTCTGACCCCGCTCGCCGCCGTCAGCATCGCCCGTGCGCCCGCGGACTTCCCGCTCGGGCCCACCGGCAAGGTGCTCAAGCGCGAACTGCGGACCCGCTTCGCCACCCTCTTCACCGGCCAGTAGCACCACCGATGGACCCTCACGTGATCCGGCAGCCGTACCAGTACGTGCGGACCCCGCTGGCCGAGCCGGACTGGCGCCGGCTGCCGGGGTGGCGCGACGTCACCACGGCGCAGTGGCGGGACGCCCAGTGGCAGCGGGCGCACTGCGTGCAGAACCTCCGGCAGCTCCGGGCCGTCGTCGGCGACCTGCTGACCGACCGGTTCTACCTGGAACTCACCGCCGACCAGGAGCAGTTCGCCACCATGTCGATGCTGCTGCCGCCGCAGATGCTCAACACCATGGCGCCCACCGCCCCGACCGAGCCCGGGGCGTTCACCGAGGCGTTCCTGGCCGACCCCGTCCGCCGCTACATGCTGCCCGTGCGCGCGGACCGGCACCCGCGGTGGCCGAGCCATCCCAAGGCGGAGCGCGACTCGCTGCACGAGGCCGAGATGTGGGTGGTGGAGGGGCTCACCCATCGCTACCCCACCAAGGTGCTGGCCGAGCTGGTCTCCACCTGCCCGCAGTACTGCGGGCACTGCACCCGGATGGACCTGGTGGGCAACTCCACCGCGCAGGTCACCAAGGCCCGGCTGGTGCTGCGGCCCCGCGACCGGCAGGAGCAGATGCTGGACTACCTGAAGCGCACGCCGACCGTGCGCGACGTGGTGGTCTCCGGCGGCGACCTGGCCAACGTGCCCTGGCCGCAACTGGAGTCGTTCCTGCTCCGGCTGCTGGAACTCGGCTCGGTGCGGGACATCCGGCTCGCCAGCAAGGCGGTGGTGGGCCTGCCGCAGCACTGGCTGCAGCCCCGGGTGGTCGAGGGACTGCGCCGGGTGGCCGCGGTCGCGGCCCGGCGCGCGGTCAACCTCGCCGTGCACACCCACGCCAACCACGCGCAGTCGGTGACGCCGCTGGTCGCCGAGGCGGCCCGGGCGCTGCTGGACGCCGGTGTCCGGGACGTCCGCAACCAGGGCGTGCTGATGCGCGGCGTCAACGCCACCCCGGGCGACCTGCTGGACCTCTGCTTCGCCCTCCAGGACGAGGCGAACATCCTGCCCTACTACTTCTACCTCTGCGACATGATCCCCAACGCCGAGCACTGGCGCACCTCCGTGCACGAGGCGCAGCTGCTGCAGGAGTCGATCATGGGCTACCTGCCCGGCCACGCCACCCCGCGGATCGTCTGCGACGTACCCCGGGTGGGCAAACGCTGGGTGCACCAGGCGGTCGCGTACGACCGCGAACGCGGCATCTCCTACTGGACCAAGAACTACCGCACCGCCCTCGACGTCCGGGAGGCGGGCGACGCCGGGCCGGACTCGCTGCTCGACCGCCGGCACCCGTACTACGACCCGGTGGACACCCTGCCCGAGGCCGGCCGGCGCTGGTGGTCCGGGCAAGGGTCCGACGGCCCGCGGTCCTGAGCCGGGCCGGCACCTGCCTCCCGCCCCGGCGCGAACCGCAGCCGCGCCCGCACCTCCACGCGCCTCCCCCGCACACACCCGCACGCACCCGCACGCACCCCGGTGACGCTTCTCCGTGAGGATCACGATGACCAAACCCCCGACGACGCGCGAGCCCGACGGCACGGCGCCCGCTCCCGACGGCCCGCTGCGCCGCATGTGCTGGATCTTCCCCGACCGGGAGTCCACCCGGGCCGCCGCCATGTGGCCGGAGTTCTTCTGGAACCTCTACGCCGAGGTCGCCGACAGCCTCGGCATGAGCTGGACCAGGCACGCACCGGACGCGGTGACCGTGGACGCCACCGTCACCGGCAGTCCCCAGGTCTACGTGGACGGCGAGCCGGTGTCCCCGCAGGACACCCTCTTCGTCACCGCGCTGTACTCGCTGCCCTACCAGTCGATGGACATCTTCAACCAGTACGCGCTCTACGCCGTGCTCGAACAGAGCGGCTTCTACCTGCCGTTCCCGCCGCAGGTGTCGCTGATCGGCAACGACAAACTGGCCACCCTGCTGCACCTGGGCGGCTCCCCGGTGCCGCCGATCCCCACCGTCCGGATCGGTACCGGCCGTGACGTCGACAAGAACCTCCACGAAGTGGCGCTCAGGAACGTGACCTACCCGGCCCTGGTCAAGCCGGCCGGGTGGTGCGGCGGCGGCGGGATCAACCTGGCCCGCGGCCCCGAGGACATCCGGGGCCTGGCCAGCCTGGCGCAGGGCGGCGACACCACCCTCGTGGTCCAGCCCTACCTCGGCGACGGCACCGTCGACTACCGGGTGTACGTGGTGGACGGCGAGCCGTACGCCGTGATGAAGCGGATCCCCGGGCCGGGCTCGCCGGTGGCCAACGCCAGCCGGGGCGGCGCCATGGAGTTCCCGCCCGTACCGGACGAGCTGGCCGCGGCCACCGCGTACTTCGCGGAGCGCCTGCCGATCCCTTTCTTCTGCATCGACTTCCTGCACGACGGCGAGCGGTTCTGGTTCTCCGAGCTGGAGCCGGACGGGGTGATCGCGCCCGACTTCGACGATCCGCACCGCACCCTCCAGCGGGACATCACCCGCGCCCGCTTCGCCGCCTACCGCACCGCCCACGCCAAGTGGCTGGCCAACGGCACCGGCACCCGCACGGCAGTGATCGCCCCGGGGACGGTGACGGCATGACCGGCGACTTCTCGCTCCCGCCGGCGGCGGCCGAGCCGCAGCTGCACGTCGCCCGCCGGTCGCTCGGCCTGCTGAAGTCCGTTCCCGGGCTGGCCGCGCGCTACCCCGCGGACCAGGAGGTCCGCACCCTGGACGAACTCGCCGCCCTGCCGCCGATGGCGAAGGACGACCTCAACACCGCCCTCGCGCACCTGGAGCCCCGGGCCGAGCACGGGGCCACCTGGCTGTTCCAGAGCGGCGGCAGCACCGGCGCGCCGAAGGTCGGCCACGCGCCGACCGGCTTCTACATGGCCGGCGTGCACGCGCACTGGCAGCCGCTGGACCGCGAGGACGTCTTCGTCAACGCCTGGGGCGCCGGCCGGATGTGGGGCGCGCACTTCCTGGCCGCCGCGCTGGCCGACCTGTCCGGCTGCCAGGTGATCGCGCTGGGCTCGGTCACCAGGGAGGAGTACGACGACTGGTTGGGCTTCTTCGCCGCCCGCGGCGTCACCGCGATCGGCGGGACGCCCAGCGTGCTGCAGACCTGGTTCGCGCACGCGCGGGCCGCCGGGCTGAAACTGCCGGCCCTGCGCAAGGTGATCTGGCTCGGCGAGGCCTGGCAGCCCCAGCTGGAGCGGGACATGGCCGAGGTCGCGCCGCAGGCCCGGCGCTGGGGGATGTTCGGCAGCACCGAGACCTGGGTGGTGGGCACCAACACCCCGGACTGCCCGGCGGACACCTTCCACACCCTCCCCCGGCAGCTGGTGCACGTCGGCCCGGACGACCTGCTGGACTTCACCACGCTCGACCCGGAGATGCTGAACCCCGTCCTGCGCTACCGGACCGGCGACGCGGGCCGGCTGGAGCCCTGCCCGTGCGGGCGGCCCGGCCGGGCGATGCGGGTGCTCGGCCGACGGGACAGCGTGGTGCAGGTCCGCGGCCTGGGCCTGGACGTGGACGAGATCGTCGGGCGGGTGGAGCGGGAGCCGGGGGTGTCCCGGGCACAGGTGGTGATCACCGAACGGAGCGGCCGGGCCGCCACGGTGGAGGTCCTGCTGCTGAGCGCGGCGCAATCCGCCCCGGGGTCCGCTCCGGACGGCGCCCCGGAGCCCGAACGGCTGCGCCGGGAACTGCTGTCGGCGACCTTCACCCTGAGCACGGCCTTCCAGCACGACCCGGAGTCCTTCCGGGTCCGCCTGGCGGACGAGTTGATCAGCAACGAGCGGACCGGCAAGACCTCCCGGCTCGTGGTCCGGGAGGAGTCATGAGGAAGCCCCGACGCCCGGTCTCCCTGGGAGGCGGGTTCAACCTCTTCTGGGCCGGACAGACCGTCAGCACGGTCGGCGACCGGGTCACCGTGTTCGTGGTGCCGACCCTGATGATCTTCGTCCTGCACGCGAGCGCGCTCCAGGTCGGCGCGGTCGCGATGGCCCAGTACCTGGGGATCCCGCTGCTCGGGCCGGTCGCCGGCGTGCTGGTCGACCGGTGGGACAAGCGCCGGACGATGCTCGTCTGCGACCTGGTGCGGCTGGTGGCGGTGGCGGTCATCCCCCTCGCCTACTGGCTGGACCGGCTCTCCACCCCGCTGCTCTTCGGCTGCGTGGCGGTGATCAGCGGCGCGACGATCTTCTTCAACGTCGGCTACCTGGTCGCCGTCCCCGCCGTCGTGCCCGAGCGGCACCTCGTCCGCGCCTACTCCCGGCTGGAGGGCAGCGGCTCGGTCTCCGAGGTCGCCGGCCCCTCGATCGCGGCAGGCCTCTACAGCGCCCTCGGCGTGGCCGCCCTGCTCGTGGACGCGGCCAGCTACCTGGTCTCGGCCGTCTGCTTCCGAGCGATGCGCCCCTGGGGCGAGAAGACCGTGGCGACCGGGTCCGTCCTGGAACGGCTGACGGCCGGCTTCCGGCTGAACTGGGCCGACCCGGTGCTGCGCCGGGTGGTGATCGCCGCCGTGACCCTCAACTGCGGCGGCCCGGTCTTCGTCACCGTCCTGCCCGTCCTCGCCTACCGCGGGCTCGGCCTGTCCGTCGGCGCCTTCGGCGCGGCCATGTCGGTGGCGGCGGTGGGCGCACTGGCCGGCGCCGTGGTGGCCCCGCGGATCAGCGAACGCCTGGGCACCGGGCGGACGCTGGCCTGGGCACTGCTGCTGCACTGCCTGGTCGGGCTGGGCGTGCTCGCCGCGCCCGCGCTGCCCGCCGCGCCGGTGATCGCCGTGACGATGGGCTGCTACGGCTTCTTCATGTCCTGCATCAACGTCTGCAGCGCGCCCACCCGGCAGTCCCGGATGTCCGCGCAGAACCAGGGCGTGATGCACGCGGCGTTCCGCACCGTCACCTGGGGCGTGATCCCGCTCGCCGCCCTGGCCGGCGGCGTGGCCGTCACCCTGCTGACCGGCCCGCTGGGGATCCTCGACGCGACCCGCGCCGTGATGGCCGGCGGCACCCTGCTGGCGGCCTGCTCGTTCCTGGCCGCCGTCCGGATCCAGCCGCTGCTGGACGCGGCGGCCCGTGACAAGGCGTCGGCCACCGGCCCCGGTCCGGCCGCCGGTACGGAGTCGGCGCTGGCCGACAGCGCGTCATGACGGCGGACCACGGGGTCGTGCTGATCACCGGGACCTCCTCGGGCATCGGGCTGGCCACCGCGGTCGCCGCCGCCCGGGCCGGGTTCAGGGCGGTGGCGACCATGCGGGACCCCGGCCGGGACGCGGCGCTGCGCGCGGCGGCCCAACGGGCCGGGGTCACGCTGGACGTCCGCCGCCTGGACGTCACCGACGCCGACTCGGTCGCCGCCTGCGTGGAGGAGGTCGGGCGCGCCTACGGGCGGCTGGACGCGGTGGTCAACAACGCGGGCGTGTCCAACTTCGACCCCACCCTGGAGATGTCGACGACGGCCGCGCTGCGGGCCAACCTGGAGGTGAACTTCTTCGGCGTGGTCGAGGTGAGCCGGGCCGCGATGCCGCTGCTGCGGGCCGCCCGGGGGCGGCTGGTGACCATCGGCAGCGTGCACGGGATCGTCGGCCAGCCGTTCAACGAGGCCTACTGCGCGGCCAAGTTCGCCGTCGAGGGGTTCATGGAGAGCCTGGCCCCGGTCGCCGGGGCGCACGGGGTGCGGGTCTCCGTCGTGGTGCCGGGCTTCGTGCCGGACACCTCGTTCGGGGTCTTCCCCGACATCGACCGGCGGACCATCCAGGCCGCGTCCGGCCCCTACGCCCCCACCTTCGCCGACTACCTCGACTGGGTCGGCGGCCAGGGCTGGGAGGGCGCCGGGCAGCCGGCCCGGGAGGTCGCCGACGTCGTCGTGGACACCCTGCGCGCCGACCGGCCGGCCTTCCGGGTGCCGGCCGGCGCCTGGGCCGCCGCGTACCTGGACCAGAAGATCACCGACCGGGACGGCAGCGCCGTGCAACGGCTCGCCCGCACCTGGATCGGCCAACCGGATTCCCCCGAAAGGTAGGAGAGGCAGTGCCCGCGAAGCCGCTTCAAGAACTGGTCGACCACGCCCGCACCCACTCGCCGTTCTACGCCGAGCTGTACCGCGACGTACCGCGGACGGTCTCGCACATCACCCAGCTGCCCGTCATCGACCAGGTGGCCTTCTGGGCCGCCAACACCTGGCCGGACAACCGCCTGCTGACCGGACCGCTCACCGACGCCGGCGTCTACAAGACCGGGGGCACCACCGGCGTGCCCAAGTTCTCGCCCTGGTCGCGCACCGAGCACGCCGACTCGGTGACGGCCTTCGGGGCGGGCATGGTCCAGGCCGGGCTGAAGCCCGGACACCGGGTGGCCAACCTGTTCTGCGCCGGCGAACTGTACGGCGGGTTCCTCTACATCGAGAACGCGCTGCACCACGCGCCGGTGGACAACGTCCGCCTGCCGGTCGGCGGCGCCGCCTCCGACGACTGGATCGCCGACCTGATCGAGGGGTTCGGCGTGCACGTCCTGGCCGGCGAGCCGATGAAGCTCAGCGCGGTGGCCGAGTGCCTGGTCCGGCGCGGCCAGGTCGCCGACTCGGTGGAACTGCTGCTCTTCGGCGGCGACCTGCTCTTCGCCGACCTGCGGCCGATCCTGTCGCGGGCCTTCCCCAAGGCCGCCGTCTCCTCGGTCGGCTACGCCTCGGTGGACGCCGGGCTGGTCGGCGCGCCGGTGCCGGGCGAGGACGTCCGGGTGCACGAGGCCTTCCCGAACCGCACGCTGGTGGAGCTGGTGGACGAGGTGACCGGCGAGTCGGTGACCAAGCCCGGGGTGCCCGGCCGGGTGGTGGTCACCAACCTGTTCCGCACCCTGATGCCGATCCTGCGCTACCCGACCGGCGACCGCGCCGAGTGGGTCGACCCCGGGCGGCAGCGGTTCCGGCTGCTGGGCAGGTCCGTCGAGGGTGCCCGGGTCGGGACGGTGGCGATGCCCACCGAGGAGATCCGCGCTGTGCTGGTCGCCGCCGACCCGGAGCACGTCATCGCCGGCATGCAGATGGTGCAACGCCGCTGGGACGGCCGGGACGGCCTGATCCTGCGCCTCGGGTACACCGAGGAGCCGCCCGCCGGCCTCGCGGAACGGCTCGTCGAGGCCGTCTACACCGCCCGGCCGCTCTACCCGGCGGAGGTGGCGTCCGGCGCCGTCCACCACCTGACCGTCGAATGGGTCCCCCGTTCCGAGCTGGTCACCAACCCGCGGACCGGCAAGCTGCAGCAGGTGCTGGACGAACGCCCGCCGGTCTGAGCGGGTACCAGGACGGGCCCGCCGGGCGGCGGCTCTCGCCCGGCGGGCCCGTCAGGTGGTGCGCCCGTCAGGTGGTGCGCCGGTGGCCTCCCCGGCCGCCTTCGGCGGTCAGGTCGGCCAGCGCCGTGGTCAGCAGCTCGCGGGCCTCGTCGGCGCGGTCCAGCTCGATCAGGACGGTGCCCAGCTCGGTCAGGGTCTGGGTCATGCTGTCGGGCTGGCCGGCGTCCTCGAAGTGCCGCAGCGCCTGGCGGTAGGCGTCCTCGGCCTCGGACCACTGGTGCAGCGCGGACCGGTCGAGGCCGGCCTCGTGGGCCGCGAACGCGGCCAGCAGATGGGTCATGTGCGAGGGGGAGTCCGCCAGCCAGTCCAGGACCTCGGCCAGGACCAGCCGATGGGTCTCCAGCGCCTCCCGGGGCCGGCCGGACTCGCGCAGGCAGGCTCCGACGCACCGCAGGGCCACCACCCGGCCGACCTCCGCGGAGCGGCCGGCGAGCGTGGCGAACACCTCGGCGGCCTGCCGGTAGGCCTCGATGGCCTCCTCGTGCCGCAGCAGCCGGCGCAGGGCGGTGGCGCAGTAGGCCAGTGCCCAGGCCTCCTGCTGGGCGTCCCCGATCCGGCGGGCCAGCTCCAGGGCCTCCCGGGCGACGGCCAGGCCCGGCCGGTAGCGGTGCAGGCAGATGACGTGGGCCCAGGCCAGGTAGTTCAGGTGGACGGCCTGCGCGAGCCGGTCACCGACGGCCCGGGCCGAGTCCACGGAGAGCTGGAAGACCTCGGCCCAGACGTCCCAGCGCAGAACGCTGTCGGAGAACCAGTGCATGGCCTCGGCGGTGTCCACCACCTGCCGGTGCCGGCCGGTGGCGTTCGCCCGGTGCAGGGCGGCGAGCCACTCGGGGTGCTCCTCCTCCAACCAGCGCCGGGCGTCGGCGAGGGTCGCGGGGGCGGTGGCCGGGTCCGGGTCCCCCGACGGGCCGGTCTCGGCGCGCTCGACGTCGAAGCGCCGGCCCGCCGCCGCGGCCCGGCGGAGCAGCCGGTCACCGGCCCGCTCGCGGGCGGCGTCCGCGGCCTCCCGCCCGTCGTCGGCGAGGAGTCGCTCGCCGGCGTAGAGGCGGACCAGGTCGTGCAGGCGGTAGCGCCCGGGCGTGGCGGCGGGTTGCATCAGCCCCGCGTCGGCGAGCAACTCCAGCTGCCGGTCGGCCTGGTGGGCCGGCAGGCCGGCGTAGGCGGCGACGGTGTCGGCGGTGAAGTCCTCCCCCGCGGTGAGTGAGCAGCGGCGCAGGACCAGTGCGGCGGCGGCGGGCAGTTTCCGGTACGAGAGTGCGAAGGCGGTGCGCACCCGCAGATCGCCGGCCTCCAGCACGTCCAACCGGTGCTCCTCGGCCGCGAGTTGCCGGACGAGGTGACTGACGGGCTGGTGCGGGCGGGCCACCAGCCGCTGCCCGGCGATCCGCAGGGCGAGCGGCAGCCGGCCGCAGAGGCGGGCGAGCTCGGCGGCGGCCTCGGGTTCGGCGTCGATCCGCTCGCGACCGGCTATCCGGGCCAGCAGGGCGGCCGACTCTGCCGGGGCGAGGACATCCAGCGGGAGGCGGTGCACGGACTCCAGGCCGGGCAGGACGTGGCGGCTGGTGATGATGGTCAGGGCCGGTCCGGAGCCGGGCAGCAGGGGGCGGACCTGCGCCTCGTCCGCGGCGTTGTCCAGGATCAGGACGAGGCGGCGCTCCCGCACCAGGGTCCGGAACAGGCCCGCGCGTTCCTCGGTGTCGGTGGGCACCGAGCGGTCGGCGACGCCGATCGCCCGGAGGCACTGGGCGAGCGCCTCGCGCGGCGTGAGGGGCGTCGGGGCCATGCCGCGCAGGTCGAGCGAGAGCTGGCCGTCGGGGAACAGCGGAGCCAGGGTGTGGGCGGCGTGCAGGGCGAAGGCGGTCTTGCCCAGGCCGGGCTGCCCGTAGGCCAGCACGATCCGGGGGTGGGCGGGATCCGCCTCCTCGGCCAGCTGTCGCAACCGGGACAGCGCCTCCTCCCGGGCGGTGAAGTCGGCGATGTCGCGGGGCAGCGCGAGTGCGGAGTGGACGGCCTCCCCGGGCACCCCCGCCCCGCCCTGGGGGTCGGCCTCGGGACCGTTGCCGGGCGCGGCCGCGGGTGTGCCCGCGGGCGGGTCCTCCGGGTGGGCGGGGGTCCGCCGGGGGCGTCCGCTCCGGGCGGCCCGGTCGAGCAGGGCGGTCTGCTCCTCGTCCAGCCGCAGCGCGGCGGCCAGGGCCTGCACGGTTCGGTGTTGCGGTCCGCGGGTGCGGCCGCGCTCCATGTCGCCCAGCGCGCGCAGGCTGACCCCGGCCGCCCGGGCCAGCTCGGCCTGCGTCAGGCCGGCCAGCGCCCTGAGGCGGGACAACAACAGGCAGAAGTCGTCCGCCGGGGCGGAAGTGCCTGCGGGTATGCCTGTCGGGTTGCCTGTCGCACCCATCGCCGCCCCTGTCGCCACGGTGTCGGCCCCAGCACCGAACACGTCCAGCTCGGACAGTATGCACTGGTCAAGATCGTGCCGTTGACCCGGTCCGGCGGCCCGGCCGGCGGCCCGGCGGCGCCGCCGGGGCGGACCTGACGGTCCGTCCGGTCCGGTGCGGCGGAGGCGGAAAGCCGTGGGCGGCTGCACCGCCGGCGCCGGTTGCGCCCGGTACTTCCGCCTGTGGTTCTGCCTGTCGCGGCCCCCGAGGGCGGATGGATCCGCCTGTCGGGCCCACGAGGGCGGATGGATCCGCGTGTCGGGACGGCCGCGGGGGTGGCGGTCCTGCACCGGCCGGCGGTACGCGGCGCGGGGGTCAGCGATCCGCGCCGGTGTCGGCCCGGCGCTCCTCCGCCACGGCTTCGGCGGTGCTGCCCAGGGTGTGCAGGACGGTGGCCAGCAGGGCGTGCGAGCGGGCCTCGACGCCAGGGTCGGCCTGGGTGCGGCCGAGGGCGAGGGCCAGCCGGACGGTGGTGAGGGCGTCGCCGTGGCGTCCGAGTGCGTGGAGCGCCTCGGCCCGGGTGTGGGTGGCCCGGACGGTCTCGGTGGCGTCGGGGCGGGCGGCCAGGATCCGGACGGCCTCGTCCGCGTGGGCGAGCGCCGGTCCGGGCGCGCCGCCCGCCAGCTGGGCGCCGGCCAGTTCGTCGAGTGCCCGGGCGAGCAGGCGGTCGTCGGGCAGCGCGCGGGCGCGGGCCACGACGTCCACCAGCAGTGGCACTGCGCGGTCCGGCCGGCCGGCTCCGACCAGGACGTCGGCCGCCCGGGCCCGGCAGTGGTGGCGCAGCACCGGGTCGGCGATCCGGTCGGCCGCGGCGAGGGCCTGGTCCAGGAGTTCGACGGCGGCGCGGACGTCCGGCCGGTCGGCGAGCAGTACGGCCAGGTCGGTGGTCAGCCGGGCGACGGCGGCCGGGTCGGCGCAGGCGCGCGCGGCCCGCAGACCCGACTCGGCGGTGGTCCGCCACTCGGCGCGGCGGTCCGCTGCCTGCGCGTAGAGGGCCCCGGCCCGGTGGGCGAGCCGCCAGGCGGCGACGAACCGGCCGTGCTGTTCCGCGCGCAGCACCAGGCCGCGGACGGCGGGCTCCTCCCGGCCGAACCAGTCGGCGGCCTCGCGGACGGCGGCCGGTGGGGGCGCGGTGCGCCCCGGGGGCGGCGAGGCGGCCGGGGCCAGGGGACGTAGCCGGGTGACGGCGGCCAGGGGGGTGACGGCCAGGGGGGCGGCGGCGGGCCGGCCGGTGGTGCTGCCGGCGCTGCTCGCGGCGGTGGCGGTGGCGGTCAGATAGTGCTCGATCAGCCGGTCCAGGGCGGCCAGCCGCCGGTCGGCGGGAAGCTCGGCGGCCAACCCGGCGCTGTGCAGGCGGACCAGCTCGCGCCGGGCGAACAGCCCGGGTGCGCTCTCCTCCACCAGGTGGACCGCGTCGAGCCGGGCCAGCAGCCGGCGGGCCTCGACCGGGGTCACCTCGGCGAGGGCCGCGGCGGCACCCGGGTCGACGACCACGCCGGGGTGCAGGCCGAGCAGGGCGAAGAGCCGCGCCGCCGCCGGCTCCAGGGTCCGGCAGGTCAGGTCGAGGGCCGCCCCGACGCCCGGCGCGCCCAGGCCGGGCCGGGACGGCCCGGTGGAGGCGGCACGCTCGGCGGCGAGCTCCGCCACCAGGTCCTCCAGGGCCCAGTCCGGACGGGCCGCCAGCCGGGCCGCCGCGAGTCGCAGCGCCAGCGGAAGGCGGTCGCACAGCTCGGCGAGTTCGGCGGCGGCCCGAGGCTCGGCCGCGATCCGGGCCGGGTCCGTCGCACGGCCCAGGAGTTCCCGCGCCTCGGCGGGGGTCAGTACGTCCAGCGGGACCGGGGTGGCTGCCTCGTGCACCAGCAGGTCGCGCAGTCTGCTGCGGCTGGTGACCACGGTGACGGGCCCGGCCCAGGCCGGGTCGGCGTCGAGGGCGGCGTCGGGCAGGGCGTCGGGCCGCCGATCGGGCAGGGGGTCGGGCAGCGGGTCGGGCAGCAACGGGGCCAGCTGTCGGTAGCAGCGCGCGTTGTCCAGCACGATCAGCGTCCGACGCCCCGTCAGCAGTTCGCGGTAGCGCCGGGCGCGGTCGTCCAGCGAGACCGGCAGGGCGCTCGCGGCGACCCCCAGAGCGATCAGGAACCCTGCCAGCACGTCGGCCGGCTCCCGGGGGCCACGCTCGTCGAAGCCGTGCAGGTCGGCGTAGAGGCGGCCGTCGGGGAAGCGGTCGGCGGCCCGGTGGGCCCAGTGCTGGACCAGGCTGCTCTTACCGACCCCGGCCGGTCCGGTGACCAGGACCGGGCGGGCCTCCGAGCCGGTGGCGACCGCCGCGTCCAGCCGGCCCAGCTCGGCCGCCCGGCCGACGAACCGCCTTCCGGTGCGGGGCAACTGGGACGGGACGGGGTGCGGAGGCCCGGTGGTCGTCGGGGCCGGCAACGGGGCCGGGCCGGCGGCCGCCTCAGGCCCGGCGGAGGTGGGGGCGTAGGTGGGGGCGGTACGGGACGGGGGCCGCCCCGCGACCCGCTCGCCGGCCAGCCTCAGGGCGGGTCCCGGGGCGGTGGACAACCGGGCCGTCACCCGGTCGTACCAGTCCCGGGCCTCGGCCCGGCGCCCGGCCTGGTCGAGGCAGTCGACCAGGCGGAGGGCCAGCCGCTGGTCGGCGGGCCGGGCCGGGACGGCCTCGATCAGTTCGTCGACCAGTTCGGATCCGCGGTCCAGCCGGCAGAGGCCCTCGGCCAGCCGGTCCAGGGCCCGCACCCGCAGGGCGGCCAGCCGGGGCGCGGCCCGTCGGCGCAGCAGGGCGGAACCGCAGTCGGTCAGCGCCGGACCGCGCCAGAGGTCAAGCGCCGCACGCAGCAGCGCGAGTCCGGGGTCCTCGGGCCCGGTGGGGCGGTCGGCCGGGCGGTCGACCGGGCGGTCGGCCGGAAGGGAGCCGGCCGCGTCCGGGCGGCCGGGGCACACGACCCCGGCCCGGCGGCAGAGTCGCTCGAAGCGGACGGCGTCCACCTGGTCCGGCGCCCCGGTCAGGGTGTAGCCGGCGCCGCGGGTGGCCAGTACCAGGCCGCCGCCCAGCAGTCGGCGCAAACCGGCGACGTGGCCCTGCAGCGCGGCGCGCGCGGTCACCGGCGGGGTACCGTCCCAGACCAGCTCGACCAGTCGGTCGGTGGGGACCACCTGGTCCAGCTCGACCGCGAGCGCGGCCAGCAACGCGCGGCGCTTCGGCGCCGAGGGTGTGACCGTCGTGCCGCAGTCCTGGCGGACGGTGACCGCACCGAGCAGTTCGATCCGCATGCAGCCCCTCGCGCGTGTGTCGGCCACCGGCCATCCTGGCGGATCCGGTCGGGAATCGGCCGGCCGCGGCCCTCGGACTGCCCGAACGGGCAACGGTCCGTTGCCCGTTCGGGCAGTCGCCGGCCGGCCGGGGTTCCGGCGGGGACGAAGGGCGCGGATACACTGCAGCCCGAGATCAGGCTCGACCGCCGTGGGGGCGACTGTGGGCGACCGCGTGGGCATCCGGGTGCTCGGCCCGGTGGAGCTTCGGACCGCTTCCGGAGGGTTCGTCGCCCTGCCCGGCGCCCAGCGGCGGGCGGTGCTGGCCGTGCTGGCGCTCCGGCTCGGCCGGGTCGTCCCGGTGGAGCGCTTCTTCGAACTGCTCTGGGGCGAGGAACCACCGGCCCGGGCCAGAGCGGCCCTGCAGGGGCACGTCGCCGCCCTGCGCAAGTCCCTCGTCGGCACCCCGTTCGAGCTGGGCACCCGGGCGCCCGGCTACCTGCTCACCGGCCCGGCGGACCAGGTGGACGCGCTGGAGTTCGAGGCGCTGGCCGCGCGGGCCGGGGAGCACGCCGGGCGGGCCGGGCCGGACGCGGAGGCCGAGGCGATCGGGCGGCTGGAGCGGGCGCTGGGTCTGTGGACCGGCGCCGCGCTGGTCGACCTGCCCGACACCGAGCTGCGCCGTGCTCTGGCCGGCCGGCTGGAGGAGGCCAGGACCAGAGCCCTGATCGGCTGGGCCCGGCTGCGGCTGCGTCAGGGCTCCGGGGCCGCGGCCGTACCGGCCCTGGAACTGCGGGTGCGGGCCGACCGGCTGCGCGAGGACGTGGTGGCGCTGCTGGTCCGCTGCCTGCACCAGGCGGGCCGGCCCGCCGACGCGCTGGCGGCGTATCACCATGCCAGGCAGTCGCTCGACCGCGAGCTGGGCATGGTGCCCGGTGCGGAGCTCCGGGCAGCGCTCGCCCAGGTGCTGGCCGAGGAGCCCGCCGCCGGGCCGGGGCCCGGTCGGCCGCCGACCGCCGGCGCCGGGCCCGCGAGCGGTCCGGCCCCGGGCCGCGGGACCGGACCGGTCGAACCGTCGACGCCCTGCCAGCTCCCGCGCCGGCCCGCGGGCTTCGTCGGACGGGGACCGGAGTCGCGCTGGCTGGACCGCGAGTGCGGTCCCGGACGCACCGGTGACGGACTGGCCGTGGTGGCCGGGCCGGCCGGCGCCGGGAAGAGCGCCACCGTGGTCCGCTGGGCGCACGGGGCCGCCGAGGGGTTCCCGGACGGCCGGCTCTTCGCCGACCTGCGCGGTTTCGACCCGGCCGGCCCGGCGGACCCGGTCGCGGTGCTCGGCCGGTTCCTGCTCGCCCTGGGCGTCCCGGAGTCGGCCGTCCCGGAGGACCGCGCGGGCCGGAGCGCCCTCTACCGCGCCCGGACCGCCGACCTGCGGCTCCTGGTGCTGCTGGACAACGCGCACAGCGCCGGGCAGGTCGCCGACCTGCTGCCGGCCGGGGCCGACTGCGCCACCGTCGTCACCAGCCGCAGCGCCCTGGAGGACCTGGTGGTGGCCGAGGGCGCCGCCCTCCTGCGGCTGGGGGCGCTGCCCGGCGGGGACGCGCTGCGACTGCTGGAGCGGAGCCTGGGCCCCGAGCGGGTCCGCGCCGAGGCCGCCGCCGCCGACCAGCTGGCCGAACTCTGCGACCACCTGCCGCTGGCCCTGCGGATCGCGGCCTCCCGGCTGGCCGCCCGCCCCGACTGGACGATCACCGGCCTGGTCACCGAGCTCGCCGACGAGCACACCAGGCTGTCCGCCCTGGAGACCGACGGGGCGGTCGGCATCCGCGGCGCCCTGCTGCTGACCCACCGCCACCTCTCCCCGCCGGCCGCCGCCCTGCTCACCCTGCTGGCCGTCCACCCGGGCCGGGAGGTGGACGCCCCCGCCGCCGCCGCACTGCTCGGTGCGGACCTCGACGCCGCCCGCGCCGCGCTGGGCGAGCTGGCCGCCCACCACCTGCTCGGAGAGAGCGCGCCGGGGCGCTGCAGCAGTCCCGGCCTGGTGCGGGCCTTCGGCGCCGAACTCCTCGCCCGACAGCCGCCCGGGACGGGCCGGCTCGCCCTCGGACGGCTTCTCGACCACTACGTGTCGGCCGCCCGGCACTGCGCGGAGCTCCTGGAACCGGTGCAGGACGACCACAGCGGGCGGGCGCACCCACCCGGCGGCCTGCCGGCGGTGGCCGACCCCCGTGGCGCGCTCAACTGGTTCCGGGCCGCCCGGCCGACCGTCCGAGCACTGGTCGACCGTGCCGCCGAGGTCGACCCCGCGCGTGCCTGGCGCCTCGCCCTGTGGTCGAGTGCCTTGTACGCCGGGTCCGGCCGGCCGGGCGACTGGCTGGACTGCCTGCACGCGGGTGAACGCGCCGCCGAACGGTGCGGGGACGGCGTCGCCACCGCACTGCTGCGGGGTGCCGCGGCGCACGCGCTGATCGCACTGGAACGCCCGGCGGAGGCGGACGCAGCGGCCCGGCGGGCGCTCGCCGCCACCACCCCGGCGGACGGCCCCGCGCACGTCCGCGCCCTGGCCGCCCGGTCGCTCAGCACCGCCCTGCTCGGGGACCGCGCGGCCGCCACCCGGGCGGCGGCGGCCGCGGTGGCCCTCGCCGAGGCGTCCGGCTCCGCGTACCTCACCGCCCACGCCCTCGACCACGCCGCGTCCGCCGCCCTGCTGGCCGGCGACCCTCAGGGCGCGCTGCGCCGGGCCCGGGCGGCCAGGGCCCGGCTTCCCGGCCACCCGGTCACCACGGTGCACGCCCGGTCGATGCTGACCGAGGCGCACGCGCTGCAGGCCCTCGGCCGGGCCGAAGCCTCCGAACTGGCCTGGGCACGGCTGCTGGTCACCTGCGAGCAGGCCGGATTCGCGCACCTGCGGGCCGTCTCGGAGCAGTCCTACGCCGCTTTCCTGCGGACCTTGGGCCGCGAGGCGGAGGCGGTCGGGCGCCTGCGGTCGGCCGTCGGGCTGTTCCGGCCGCACGGGCATCGGACGGGTTCCTCCCCCGGTCGGACGCCCGCCCCGGCCGGGCGCTCAGGACGCGGCGGCACCTCCGGGGCGGCCGGCGCGGCCTGACGGTGCGGCCTGGTGGTGCGGCCTGGTGGTGCGGAGCCGCCGAAGCGGCGACGCGTCCGAAGGGACGGACGTGTCCGGCCGGGCAGCGGCCGGGACGCCCGCGGGCCGGTCCCGGTGCCCCATCAGGCAGCACCGGGCAGCGCCGTCGGGGCGGGCCCGGCGCCGGCCGGTACGGCGGGGGCGGACGGCTCGACCGGCGCGTAGCCGGGTTCGGCCGCGAGGAGCGGACGCAGCGCGCGGATCGCGTAGAAGTTGCGCGACTTGACCGTGCCGGACGGAACGCCCAGCCGCTCGGCGGCCTCCTGGACGGAGCGGTCCTTCAGGTGGAGTTCGACCAGCACCTCCCGGTGGTGCGGCTGCAGCCGCTCCAGCACCCGCTCGATGTCCCGCAGGGCCACCGCCTCCGCGTACGGGTCGGCGACCGGCGGCCGGTCCTCCAGCATGTCGCCGGACACCTCCTGGGCGCGGGCGGCGGCCATCCGGTAGTGGTCGATGGCGATCCGGCGGGCCACGGTGAACAGCCAGGGGCGGCTCTGCTCCGGCCCGGCGGCGATCGCCTCGGGGTGCTGCCAGGCGCGCAGCAGGGTCTCCTGCAGGATGTCCTCGGCCTTGCCGCGGTCGCCGTTGGTCACCCGCTGGAGGGCGCGCAACAGGTAGCCGCCGTGCAGCCGGTAGAGCTCGGCGAGGGTCCCCGGGTCGAGGGTGGGGCGCGCGGCGCCCGGGTCGGCCGCGGCGGGCGGCGGGGCTGCGGGGAGCGGCGGGGCTGCGGGCACGGGCTGGTCGGGAGCCTGGATGGACACGCACTACCTCACGGAATCCGACGGAGTCTCGGTGCGGGCCGATCGGACGGCCCGACGGGACGGGGTGGAATCCCCGGCCCGGCACCGGTACGGTCCCGGGCCGCGCCAAGATTGCGCCAAGCCACCGCCAACGCCCCGGCCAACGTCCGGCTGGCTCCGGGACCGGGGCCGCCGGGTGGACGGTGCCGGGGCCGCCGCGCCGGTCAGGCCCGGTCGAGCGCCCGCAGCAGGGCCTGGACCCCGTCCTCGCCGCGGTGCTCGATCAGCACCGCGACCCACTCGGCCACGGTCTCCCGGTCCGCGGCGGACCAGGCGGGAGCCGACGGGTGCTCGTCCACCACCAGCGCGGTCGCCAGCCGTAGCAGTTCCGGCCGCGGGGCGGGGCAGGACCGCACCGACGGCAGGTCGGGCAGTACGAGCCGCCGCACGGTCGAGATCACCTCGATCGCGGAAGCCTCGGGCACGGGAAGCAGCGGCGGCCCGGCGACCGGTTCCGGCTGTCGGCCCGGCGGGAACACGATGAGCCGCCGCGGATCCCCTGCCGACCCGTCCCGTGACATCGGTGCCTCTCTGCGCGCTCGGTGCGGGACTCCCGCTCGTCGGCCGGCCCGGCCCGTCGTACCGCTCCGGCGTCCGCCCGGGCCCCGGCCCGTGAGACACCCCGCCTGGTGGCCGCCGGTCCCGGCTGGTGGTCCACCCGCGCTCGGACGGCCTCCGCGACTCCTCGCAGGCCTCTGCATGTCGTCCTCCAGGAAGTCGCCGGCGGTTGCCGTCCTGCCCAGCTCCACGGACCGGCCACCGCCGGCGGTTCACCGCGCGGCCGGGTGAACCGCGCCGCCGGGCCGCGCCGTTCTCCTGATCGGACGGCCCGTACGGCGGCCAGGTGGAGGCCGTCCGTACCGACAGGCGGAGCAGGGCCGACGTGGCGACAGGAGGCGGACGCGTGGCGGCCGAAGAGAGCACCTCAGTGGTACAGGTCCGGCGGCTGGCCGAAGGCCCCGACTGGGATCTCGCCCCTGACTACACCCCCGATCACACCCTCGACCACACTCCCCTTGTCCGGCCGGGCGCGGCTCCGCCGGCCACCGGGCCGGCCGCCGGGCCGGCCGTCGGATCCACGGGGGCGGGCGCACCGGCGTCCGGCGGCGGACCGGCGCCGCGGCCGACCTGGTCGCTGCCGCTGGACGCCATGGGCACCGTGCTGGTGCCGCCGGAGGCACGACCGGGCGAGACCCGAGCCGACCCGGCTGCCGCGGTGGCGCCGGCCGCGCCCACGGCCCCGGCCGGACCGGCCCCGGGCCTTCTCCCACCGGTTCGGCTCCAGCCGCCGTCCCAGGCCCTGATGCCCGCTCCCGCACCCGTTCCGGCTCCGCCCCTGCCGCCGGCCCCGGCCCGGGTCGCCCTGCCGGGCGTCGTTCCACCCACGGTTCCACTCACAGTTCCGCCCGTCGTCCTGCCCACCGGCCCGGCGGCCCCCGTCACCGGTCCGGCACTCGTCAGCGGCCCGGTCGCCGTGGCGAGCCCGGTCCGGCCGGAGCCCGGAGTGGCACCCCGTCCGGCGCCGCAGCGCGGGCTCCGGAAACGGGCACTCTCCTTCGGCCAGGGTCAGAAGGAGCGTCTGCGGGCCGAATCCGCGATCCGCACCCCGCTGCTCCGCAGTTTCCGGATCGCGGTGCTCAGCCTCAAGGACGGCGTCGGCAAGACCTCGACGACCATGGCGCTCGGCTCCGTCCTCGCCGAGGCCCGCAACGACAGGATCATCGCCCTGGACGCGGACCCGAACGCGGGTACCCTCGGCCGGCGCGTCCGCCCGCAGACCACCGCGACCGTCCGCGACCTGCTGGCGGCGGCCCCCTCGATCAACGGGTACATGGACGTCCGCCGGTTCACCTCGCAGGCCCCGAGCGGCCTGGAGGTCCTGGCCGGCGGCCCGGGCCCGGCCGGCGCCGGCCTCGACGGCGAGGCCTACCACCGGCTGATCGAGCTGCTGGGCAACCAGTTCCCGGTCGTCCTCAGCGACACCGGTACCGGCCTGACGCAGGACTCCATGGGTGGCGTCCTGGACCTCGCCGACCAACTGGTCGTCGCCGCCACCACCAGCGTCGACGGCGCGAGCAGTGCGAGCAGCACCCTGGAGTGGCTGGGCGCCCACGGCCACGGCGAGCTCGCGCGGCGCAGCGTGACGGTGGTCTCCGCCATCCGCGGGCCCGGCCGGCTCGTCGGGGAGGCGGACCTGGTGGCCCACTTCGCGGCCCGCTGCCGCGCCGTGGTGGTGGTGCCGTTCGACGAGCACCTGTCCACGGGCGGGGAGTTCGACCTGGCGAAGCTGCGGCCGAGGACCCGGCGGGCGTATCTCGACCTCGCCGCCGCGGTCTCCGAGGGCATGGCGGTGCCCCGGCCCGGCACCGACCACCGGCCGGCCGCGCTGCCGCCGGACCGGTCCCACCCCGCCCCCGTCCTGCGGCCGGCCGCGCTGGACCGGGTCTGACCCGTCCGCGCCGGGCGGCCCGGCCGGGGCCCGCCCCCGCATGTCGTACAGGCAGCCGACCGGGCCGGCCCCGGGAGCGGAGCCGGACCGGTCGGATCCGGCCCGACCGGGCTGTGCCGGAGCGGGTTGTGCCGGAGCGGGTTCAGCTGGTCCAGCGACCGGGCTGCCAGCCGCGGCGCCTGCCGTGCTTGAGGACGTACCCGAGGCCACCGACCAGGGCCACGCCCCCGAGCACCCCGCCCGCCACGGCCACCGCCTGCCCGTCGGCCGGCCGCGCGGCCGGCGGTCCGACGGCCGCGACCGCCGTCCCCGCCCGGGCGGGCGGTTGGGCGGCGGCGCCGTTCCGGGCGCCCGGCAGCAGCGCGCTGACGGCGGCCAGCGGGTCGACCGTCCCGTAGCCGAGCCGGGCGTCCGGCAAGGCGGTACCGGGGTGGTAGGCGGTGGCCTTCAGTCGGTCGAGCAGCTGAGCCGCGGTCAGCTCGGGCCGGTAGCCGAGGACCAGCGCCGCCGTCCCGGCCACGACGGCGGTGGCGAAGCTCGGTCCGGATCCGGTGAAGTAGCCCTTGCCGCCGGGGCCGACGCTCATCAGGGCGTCCCCGGGGGCCACCAGGTCGACCCGGCCGCCCGGTCCGGCGGCCTCCGTCCCGGCGGCGCCGCCGTCAGAACCGCCACCGTTCGAGACGGCACCGCTCGATGCGGCGCCGTTCGAGACAGCCCCGTTCGGGCTGAGGCCGGCCACCGCCAGCACCTCCGGGTACGCCGCCGGGAAGGCCCGGCCGCCGGACGCGCCGGAGCTGGTCGCGTCCGGCCCGGCCGGGGCGACGACCAGCGCCCCCCGCTCGCCCGCGTACCGCACCGCGCCCGCGAGGTCCTCGCCGCCCACCGGGACGGGCACCGCCACCGCGATCACCCGGGCCCCGCCGTCGGCGGCGTCCCGGATTCCCTTGGCCAGCAGGGCGGGCGTGGTGATCCCGGCCTCGTCGGTGACGGCCACCGCGAGGATCCGGGCCTCGGGGGCGATGCCCGCGAAGCCGGTGCCGTCCTGCCGCCGCGCGGCGATCAGCCCCGCGAGGAAGGTGCCGTGGCCGACGCAGTCCCGCCCCGCGTCGCCGGGGCCGTACTCGCGCGGGCCGAGGGCGAGCCGGCCGTCCAGGACCCCGGACGCCGCGTCGACACCCGACCCGACCACCGCGACCGTGACCCCGGCCCCCCTGCTCAACTGCCAGGCCGCGTCCGGGCGCAGGACGGTCTGCGCCCACGGGGTCCGCCCGGTGCCCTTGTCGGAGGGCTTGGTGCACCCCTCCGACCGGGCCGCGCCGGTGCTCTGCCCGATCACGGGGAGCGACATCGGATCGGCCCCGCCGGACGCGGCCGCGGGCCCGGCCGGAGCGGCCGAGGCGGCCGGGGCGCTCCCGCCGGGGGTACCGGTGGCGGCCGCTGCGGCGGGGGCGCCCCGCACGCCCTGAGCAGCCGCGCCCGCCGCCGCGGCCGGTGTCAGCAGAGCCGAGCAGATCAGCGCCACGGCGGCCGGCCGGCGGCGCCTCACGCCGGACTCCCCTGCCGCAGCTGCGGGATGTCCCGCGGCAGCAGCAGGCTGAGTTCGGACAGGTCGCCGACGTCGAGCCGGGCCAGCCGGCCGGCCTGCCGGGTCACCATCGCCTCCAGGGTCTGGCGGGCGAACCGGCCGTTGCCGAAGGTGCGGTCCCGGGGGACGGCGGCGCACAGCTCGCCCAGCGCGGTCAGCGTCTCCGGGGCGCAGACGTAGCCGGACTGCTCCGCCTGCAGCCGGATGATGGTGACCAACTCCTCGGGGGTGTAGTGCTCGAAGGCGACCTGCTGCGGGAACCGCGAGGCCAGGCCGGGGTTGGAGCCGAGGAAGCCCTGCATCTCCTCGTGGTAGCCGGCCACGATCACCACGACCTCGTCGCGGTGGTCCTCCATCAGCTTCATCAGGGTGTCCACCGCCTCCTGGCCGAAGTCGTTGCCGCCGCCGCCCCGCGGGGTGAGGGTGTACGCCTCGTCGATGAACAGCACGCCGCCGCGGGCGCGTTCGAAGGCTTCCTTGGTGAGCTGGGCGGTGTGCCCGATGTACCGTCCGACCAGGTCGGCCCGGGCGGTCTCGACCAGTTGGCCGCCGGACAGCACGCCCAGCTCGGCGAGGATCGCGCCGTAGAGGCGGGCCACCGTGGTCTTGCCGGTGCCGGGCGGCCCCGCGAAGACCAGGTGACGGCTGATCGTGGCGGTCGGCAGGCCGGCCTCCTCCCGGCGGCGGGCCTGCTTGATCAGGTTGACCAGGTCCTCGACCTGCTCCTTGGCGGCCGACAGGCCCACCATCGCGCGCAGTTGGTCCAGCAGGTCGGTGCGGGCCTCCTCGGCGCCGCCGCCCGCCCGCCGGACGGCCGCGGCGGCCTCCTCCCCGATGTCCTCGGGGACGAACAGCGCCAGGTCCGCGTCGGCGACCTCCGCGAGGTCGGCCAGCCGGGACGCCTGCCGGTCCACCATCTCCTCGAAGACCTTGCGGGCCGCCCGGCCGTTGCCGAAGTCCGGGCCCTTGGGCATCCGCTCGAAGTGGGCGCCGAGGGCCTCCCGTGCGGTGTCGGCCAAGGCGTAGCCGTGCCCGGCGGCCGACCGCTCGACGATGGTGACCAGCTCGTCCGCCGCGTAGTTGCGGAACACCACGGTGCGGCTGAACCGCGAGGCCAGACCGGGATTGGAGCCCAGGAAGTCGCGCATCTCGTCGGAGTACCCGGCGACGATCACCACGATGTCGTCGCGGTGGTCCTCCATCAGCTTGACCAGGGTGTCGATCGCCTCCCGGCCGAAGTCGGGGCCGGTGCCGCCCGACCCCGCCGAGAGCGTGTACGCCTCGTCGAGGAAGAGCACCCCGCCCAGCGCGGACTGGAAGACCTCGGTGGTCTTGATCGCCGTCCCGCCGACGATCGAGGCGACCAGGTCGGCCCTGGCCACCTCGGTGAGGTGGCCGCTGCGCAGGACGCCCAGCTCCGCCAGGATGGCGCCGTAGAGACGGGCGACGGTGGTCTTGCCGGTGCCCGGCGGGCCCGCGAAGACCAGGTGACGGCCCATCGGCACGGCCGGCATCCCGGCCAGCTCGCGGCGCTTGGCGAGCTTGTTGAGGTTGACCAGGGTGGCCACCTGCGCCTTGACCCCCTCCAGGCCGACCAGCGCCTCCAGCGCGGCCTGCGGGCCGTCCGGGTCGAGCGGGGGCGCCTCGGCCGGGGCCGCGCCGGCCGGCGGCCGCTCACCGGGCTCCGCGGCCACCGGCGGGGCGGACGGCCCGCGGTCGCCCCCGGCGGGCGGGGTGCCGTGCGCGTCCGCCCGGGCGTTCTCCCGGCTGGTCAGGTTCTCCACGGCCAACCGGTCGCTGGCGATGGTCTGGCGCAGTCCGGAGCCGCGGTTGCCGGCGACGGTGCAGCCGGTGATCCGGATCGCCTCCTCGGACTCCGCCCGCAGCCCGTCCACGGCGTTGTCCGCCATCTCGCAGCCGTTCAGCGTGGCCCGGGCGCCCGCCGCCAGCAGCACGCCGTGCCGCCGGTTCCCGTGCAGCCGCGACCTGGCCATGGCCAGCTCGCCGCCGTCCTCGACGCGCACGCCGTCGGTGCCGCTGTCGGACACGTCGCAGTCGCGCAGCGAGACCACGCCCTGCGCCCCGACCTCGACGCCCACCGTGCCGGCGCCGCGCACGGTGGTGGCGCCGACCTGGATGTTGCCGCCGTCGGCGATCCGCAGCCCCGCCCCGCCGGTCGAGGAGACGGTGCAGGACTCCAGCCGGCCGCGGCCCTCCCGGAGCACCTCGACGCCGTGACCGCGCACCTCGCTCACCTCCAGCCGGCGCAGCAGCGGGTTGGCGCCGTCGCGCACGCTCACCCCGGCGCCGGCCGCGCCCCGGACCTCCAGCCGGTCGAACTCGGCGGCGCTCTCGCCGACCAGTTCGACCCCCGCCGCTACGCCGTCGCGGACCAGCGTCCGGGTCAGGGACGGGCTGGAGGACTCGTCCACCTGGATGCCGGCCTGCTCCGCGCCAACCACCTCGCAGTCCTCGAAGGTGCCCCGGGAGCGGGCGGTCACCCGCAGTCCGTGGCCCTTCGTCCGCTCGGTGCGGCAGCGCCGGAGCAGCGGGTCGCTGCCACCGGCCACCACGATGCCGTGGCCGCGGGTGCCGCTGACGGTGCAGTCCTCCAGCACCACGCGGGTGGCCGAGCTGAGGTAGACGCCGATCGAGGTGTCCCGGACGGTGGTGCCCAGCACCCGGGTCGAGCTGTTCTCCTCCAGTGCGATGCCCGGCTTGTCGGTGGCCGATATCTCGCAGTTCTCGACCGAGCCGCGGCCCTCCCCGTTGGCGCAGACGCCGTTGCCGCGGGCGTCGCGCAGGACGCAGTCCCGGATCACCGGGTTGGCCCGCTCGCCGATCACCACGGCGGAACTGCCGAGGTGTTCGATCACGCAGTCCTCGATGACGCTCGTCCCGCCGGACGTCTCGACGATCCCCGCCCCGGCCGGGTTGACGATCCGGCAGCCGCGCATCGCCAGCGAACCCTGCCCGCGGGTGAGCACCGCCGTCCAGGAGTTGCCGGCCACCTCGCAGTCCTCCAGCGCGGCCTGCCCGCGCGGGACGTCGACGGTGGGCAGTTCCTCGTCCCGGCCCTGGAGGACGAGACCGGTCAACTGGACGGCCTCGGCCACCACCTGGACCACCGCACCGCGCCGGGGCGAGATCCGGACGCTGCCCCGGGCCTCCTCGGCGGTGATGGTCACCATCTTGGTGATGACCAGGTTCTCCTCGTACCGGCCCGGGCGGACACTGATCACCGCACCACTGCGCGCCGCCTCCAGCGCCTCGCCGATGGTGCGGTAGCCGCCGTCGCGCTGCTCCGCGCACACACTGAGCACATGGCGCGTCATCGCGCTCGTTCTCCTCCGTCGTTGATGGGATTCCGGGTGGGGGCGGTGCCGGGCACCGCCCGGCGGCCGGTCAGCCCGTGCAGTTGGCCCGGACGGCGGACGCCGCGTGGTGGGCGAAGGTCTTGGTGCCGTCCTTCCAGTCCTCGCCGCGGGTGTGCAGCATCACGGCGATCTTCCCGTTGGTGGCGGGGTAGGTCCCGACCGCGACCCACGAGCCCCTGGAGGACGTCTGGTTGACGACGAAGTGGTTGATGGTGCCGCTGCCCGGCTCCGACTTGGACTGGACGGTGTAGTAGGACGGGGACCCACCGACGTCCTTGATGTCGCCACTGGCCGGGACGTACACGGAGAGCTTGCAGCTCCCGTTGACGACCGGCGCGGTGTTGAAGGTCCAGACGACCGAGTTGCCGTCGTCCTTCTCGGCCGCCCCGGACATCGGCAGCGAGGCGTACTTGCCGTTGCAGCCGTCCGCCGCGTAGCCGCCGGAGTTGGTGACCCAGCCCTCCTCGCCCTTCTCGTACCGCCCGTACTGCTGGGTGGTGGTGGTGTTGCCGGGCGGGCTGCACCACAGGCCCGCGACGGCGTTGTAGACCGGCGCTGCCGGCGGGGCGGGCTTCGCCGCCGGAACCTGGGCCGGGGCCGACGGCTGGGTCTGCGGCTGCGGGGCCGCGCCCCCCGTGCCACCCGCCGCGGCCGCGCCACCCGCCGCACCGCCGCCGGCGGTGCCCTGGCCGGCCGGCTGCCCGGCCGTGCCGGGGTTGCCGGTGGGCCCGGAGGACTGCGCGGAGCCCGGCCGGCCGGCCGGTTGGCCACCGCCGACCGCGTTCTGCTCCTGGCCGGTGCCACCGGCCGCGCCGGGGTCGGCGGTCGGCGCGCCGGGGAGGGCCGGCTCGACCGTGGGACCGGTCCCGGGGAGCGGGGCGGGGAGCGTGACGTTGCCCTGCGCGTCCACCCCCGGGACGAATCCGTCACCGCCGCCGTCCTGCTGGGTGTACCCGGCGGGCGGCGGACCGTCCGCGCCCGGGTGGGGGTCGTCGCCGCCGAAGCGGCCGATGCCCAGCGGCACGCCGATCAGCACCAGGCCCGCGATGACGGCGGCGGCCACCATCGGTCGCGGGATCCGGCCCGGCCGGCCACCCTCCGGGTCCGCCGCCTCCTGGACCGGGCCGGTGACGACGCCGCTCAGTGCCTCGGCTGCGGACGCGGCCTCGGCGACGCCACCGGACCCCGTTCCGGCCGGGGGCTCGGTCGGGGCGGCGGACCCGGTCGCGGTCGCCGAGGCGGCGGGGGTACCGGGTCCGGCCGGCAACCCCGTCTCGAGGGCGGCGCCGGCTCCGGGGCCCGCCGGTGCCTCGCCCGCCGCGGCCGGTGGAGCCGGTACAGCCGGTACAGCACCGGCGGCGGGCACGGCCGTCGAGGACTCCTCGGCGGGCCTCGCCCCGCCCGCGCCACGGCCCACACCCTCACCTCCGCCGGCGGCACCGACGGCACCGACCGCCGGGGCCGGAGTCCGCGCCGCCGGCACGACCCAGGCCACTGCCGGCAGCCGGTACCCCTCCGCCGCCGGCTCTTCCGGCTGCTTCCCGGTGTTCTGGTCCTTGCCCACCCTGGCCCCCTGGCCTTCGATGACAACACGTGTGGGAGGCCCGCCCCCGACAACCAGCAGCCGGACGACGGACCGTTCCTCCCGGTTCGACGGACGGCGGGGTCCGACGGGTTCAGCGGCCTGCCCGGTCGAACGGACGGAGGGGCAGCCCGGGACCTCCCGGCCGTGCGGCCAGCGCCGTCCGCAGCAACGCGGGCTCCAGCCGCATCACCACAGGGGCGCCGGGGTTGAGCACCAGGCGGCAGCCCGGCGGCAGCCACTCCAGCAGGTCGGCGGCGCCCAGCAGGGCGTGGTCCGGGCCGCCCGCGGCCGTCAGCCACGACCGGGCCGTGAAGACGACCGCCACCGTCTCCCCGTCCGGCAGGTCGATCCCGCCGACCCCGTCCCCGCCGTCGAGCGGCACGGCGACCTGCGCCGACGCCAGCGCGCGGTAGACCGCCTCGGGCGGCCCGTACCCGGTAGCGCAGGACTGGACGGCGGCGTCCACCGGATCACTGGGAGCGGGCCAGTCCAGCGCGAGCGGCGACTCGCGGTACTCCTCGTTGGCGGCGAACTCCGCGACGCCGCCGTCCTCGTCCGCGCGCCACCGGCCGATCACGGCCCAGGCCGGCGGCGGCCCCTCCCCCACCCAGGTGGGGTCGACCATGCCGATCCACCGGCCGGGGGCGGCTCGGGCGGCGGCCCGGATGTGCGGCGGCACCTCCGACATCTCCGACACCTCCGACACGTCCGACACCTCCGACACCTCGGTCACCGCCGGACTCCTGTCCACTGTGCACTCGTCCGCCTCCCTCTTCCACGGACGCCGCCCGGCCCGGCGTTCACCTGCGGCGCCGGCCCGCTCCGGGGCCCCTAGCCGAGGACGAAGGTCACCTCCTCGCCGGACTCCCAGCCGTCGTCGCCCTCGTCGTCACCGTCCTCCGCAGCGTCGTCGTCATCCTCTTCGTCATCGTCGTCGTCGCCATCGTCGTCGTCGCCATCGTCGTCGTCGCCATCGCCCGGCCCGTACGGCACACCGACCGGCAGGATGAAGGACACCTCCTCACCGGACTCCCAACCGTCGTCCGGTTCCGCATCGTCCGGTTCCGCATCGTCCGGCGAGCCGGCCGAGGGAACGCCCGGCGGCAGGAAGGGCAGCAGGAAGGGCACCTCCGCAGCGGACCCGGCCCCCGGTTCCCCGGTCGGGCCGTGCGGCCCTCCGCCGCCACTGAGGGGCGGTGCGCCGTCCTGGAGGTCGACCACCTCGGTGTCGTCGAACAGGAAGAGCAGATCGTCGAATGACTCCGAGTCGGACTCCTCCTCGTGGGCGGGCGCCGGCTGGGTCTCCACGGGGATCGGGGCCGTCCCGACCGGGGTGGCGGTCGTGGCGACACCGGCGGCGGGCGGCACCACCTCCTCCGCCTCGATCAGGACGTAGTCCTTGGCACTGTCACCGCTCGGATGCGGCATCAGGGTGCGCCCGGTCACCCGGAAGCGCGCCCCGGGCAGGAGCAGCACCTCGGCCTCCCCGCGCTTCTGGGAGAACGGGGTGATGTCGCGCCCACTGCCACCGCGCAGCCGGAGCATGTACACCACGCGGTGGCGGTACGCGCCCACCGGGTCCTTGGTGGCGAAGGTCAGCGCCGTGGTGAACTTCTTGCTGGTGCTCGCGTAGGTGTCGAACTCGAGGTGCTCCTTGGCGAAGAACTTCGCCACGAACGCACTCAGGTTGCGGTCGCTCCCCCATTCCCAGGCCCCGCGGTAGACCGTCATCTCCCGGGCGACCGGCAGGGCGTCGAGAGCCTCCATCAGCATGGCGGCGTGGAGCTTCGACTCGGCGACCACCGAGGGCAGCAGCTGGGTGATCCTGCGGTCGAGCTTGGCGTCGACGGCCTGCTGCTCGGCCGGGTCCGTCAGGCCGCGCTCGTCCATGAGCGCCTTGACCTCCCTGTCCAGGAAGAAGATGTTGGTCTCCACGAACGACTGCGCGGAGTGCTTCTTCCTGATCATGTCCTTCAGGGCCAGCCGGGTCGCCGCGGCCACGACGTCGATGACCGGCAGCCCGCTCCCGAACCCGCGGGTCCGCTCCACTACCAGGTTGATCAGGATGTGGTCGTTCCCGGTGTAGGCCCGGACCGCCGCGAACTGGGCCGGCCCGAAGCCGGCGAGCGATTCGCGCATCCGGGGTACGGGGATCCCGTGGTCGGCCAGCCAGCTCAGCACCCGCCGGTCGGTGGGCGCGGCACCGGGCGCGGGGTCGAGCTGCGCGCGGTAGAAGTCCTCCGCGTCCCTGAGGCTGGTGGTGCTGAGTCCGTAGAGGCCGCCCTTGACGCCCTTCACCGCGAGCCGGTCGCGGTAGTGCCGCTCGTGCGGCAGCAGGCCCATCGGGTCGAGCTCGCGCAGCCGCTCCTCGGCCAGGTCGGGGCCGAGCGCGTCCAGGCTCCGGTACATCGACACCGCGTCGGTCAGATCGAAGGTCCTGCCCTCCACACCGTTGAACCCGGCGATCTGGACGCCCCGCAGGATCTCGTACAGCGAGTGGTCCCTCTGCAGGAGCATCCAGCCGATCAGGCCGATGACGAAGTCCTCCCGGCGGGCCCCCTCGACGTTCAGCCAGTCGAACGCGCTCAGCATCCGGGCGGCCGTCCCGGACAGGCCCCCGATGGCGGGCATGCCCCGTGCGTCGAGCTCGCGGTGCCAGCGCGAGTCCGGGTCCAGTCGGAACCGGGCGGCCCCCTCGATCGATCCGAGCGGGAACTCCGGCCCCTGCCGCTCGGGGATCGGGTCGTCCGGCTCCAGGGTGTTCGCGGCGACGGCCTCCTCGATCTCCTGGAGTGTCATCTCGGTCAGGTCCGAGGCCCGGAGGTCCATCCGGCCGGAGACGTGCGCCGTCACGGTGGTCCTGACGTTCCCCTCGGCGTCGGGGGCGGCGGTCCGGACCTGCGCGTCGGAGACGGTCTGCCACTCCGGGAAGATCCGGGCGGTGTCCAGCTCCCCCTGCGCCGTGAGCGGGAGGGTGTCGACCTCCCGGCTCTCGACCAACGAGATCGGCAGCACCTCCCGCTCCCGGAGCAGCGCCAGCTCGCGCCGGCTCAGGCCGATCCCGGCCCGCCTGAGCCGACCCGGCGTCAGCCTGGCGGGGGAGGTCATCTCGTCGGCGCGGCGGGTCCGGATGACCTGGCTGCGGCCCAGTTCGGCGGTGTCGCCCACCGGGTCGGCGCTCCACCGGGTCAGGTTGCCCAGGGCGAACGGGTCGTCCGAGTAGTTCCCGGCGTGCTGGGGGGAGAAGACGTCCAACACCCTGCGGACCGTGCGGCGCTCCGCGCTCAGCAGGTGGTCACGGTAGGACCGCAGCCTCGCCACGTCCAGGCCCAGGGCCTGGGCCGTGAGCATCTCCGGCTCCTGGAACACCGTGACGAGCAGCTCCTTCAGGCCGCCGATGTACGGTCGGTCCCCGTCGGGCCGGTAGTAGGCCCCGTTGTAGAACGCGGTGTACCTCTCCCGGGGGTTTCCGGACGCCATCATCTTCCTGGTGGCGCGGACGGTGAGGGCCGCGTGGCCGATCTGACCCGCGCTGGTCACGTCGTCCCTGGTGAAGACCTCCATGAGGTGCAGGTCCTCGTTCCAGTCCGGGCCGTGGTGGTAGGCGAGGATCGCGGCCAGGTGCCGGAGGGCGAGGCCGACGGCGGAGCCCTCCCGCGCCGCGACGGAGGTGGCCAGCTCGGCCACGCGCTGCTCGAAGGCCTCCGCGCGCTCCTTCCACCCCGGTTGGTCGGCGACGGGGTGGCGGGGGAACAGCCGCTCGGGCCCGGCCATACCGAAGACGCGTCCGGGTTCACCGGTGGCCGGATCGTGGAAGAGCGTTCCGTCGTACTCCCCGTCACCACGGATCTGGTCGTACCCGGCGTCCTCGGCGTACGCCCAGACACCCGCGGTTCCGGAGACCTCCGGTGCGTGCTCCGGGAATTCGCCCAGCTGCGGGTCGATCCATCGCAGGACGCCACCGCCGGTGTGCAGCAGCGTCCGGGCGTGGCCGACCTGACCCTGCTCGGCGAACAGGACCAGGGCCCGCGCCCCCGGGCCGCCGCCCCGGACCAGGGCGACCACCTTCTCCAGGGCCGTGGCACCGGAGCCGTAGTGCCAGGGCGGTCCGAGCCGCCTGGTCACCTCGCGGACGGCGTCGCGCTCGGGCATGCCGTCCGGGCGGGTCCCGGCGGGGTGCGGGTCACCGTCCATGGTGTCCCACAGCGCCAGGTTGGCGTCCACGCAGTTGACGGTCGATCGGTCGGGGTTGATGTGGCCGAGCAGGCCCTCGGTCAGCAGGGGGGTGGTGCCCCGCAGGACAGGCCCGTCCGGCGCGGTGTCGAGCCAGGCCTGCTCCTGCTCGCCGGTCGGCGCGACCAGGCCGCGGTCGGCCGCCGGGGTGACGTGGCGGTCCATGGTCTGCAGGCGCTTGGGCTCGGGCCGGTCCTGGTCCTGGTCCTGGTCCTCGGCGCGGTCCCCGGCGCGCCGCTTGACCGCGGGCACCAGCACGCTGAAGACGTCGTCGCCGGGAGACCGGCGGGAGGCGGCGGACCGGCGGGAGCCGCCGGCGGGCCGGTCGACGGGGCCGGCGGGCCGGGCCGGCAGCCCGGTCGGCGGGTGCCCGGCCCCGGGCTCCTGGTTCACCGGGACCGGCGGCAGGGGCTTCTCCACGGACGCCTCCTCGGACCACGGATCCTCACCCTCGGGGAGCGGCGGCAGGGGCTTCTCCGCAGGCACGTCCTCGCTCCAGGGCTCCTCCCCCACCGGCAGCGGCGGCAACGGCTTCTCTCCCGCCGGCGGGCCGGCCGGCACGGCCTGCTCCCCCGGCGCGCCCTGGGCGGTGTCCCACCCGGGCTCGCCGACGACGCCGACCCACGCGCTCCCGACGGCGCCGGGCGCGTGCCGCCGCGGGTCGCCGGCGAAACCGCCGAGATGGGCCCGTCCCGGCCTCGTCGTCGACGGCTGCTCCGGCTCGGCCGTCCCGAGGACCGGCCGCTCCAGCCCCGGCACGAAACGGATCAGTGCCTCGCCGCCCGCCTCATGGCTCTTCACGATCTTCTCGAAGATCGACCTGTCGAAGGCCGACTCCGGCTGCCAGAACATGTGGGCACCGTGCTGGACCCCCATGTCCTGCCCGACCATGTCCTCGACGGCCTCGCCGTACTCGTCGGCCCCGATCCGGAAGCCCTCCGCGTCCTGCAGGTCGAAGATGTCGTGATCACCGGTGATCGGCTTCCAGGCACCCTGCCTGTCCCGGCCCTGGACCACGCCGTCCACCACCCGGAACTCTCCGGCCAACGACCGCATCACCGGGGCGAGTTCGGCGAACTCCACGGTCCGCTGGTCGAAGCGCGCGAGGACCCGGTTCCACAGCCCGTCCCCCATCCCCGCCGGACGCTCCGGGAGCACCGGCCGGAAGAAGCCCACCAGGCCCTTGTCCTCGGCCTTCGCCCCCAGCCAGATGTCCTCCTCGTTGACCGTCTTCGCCTTGATCGCCTTCGGCTTCGGCAGTGCCCCCGCGTCCAGGTGGGGCACCGAATCCGGATTCGTCGGCCGCACCTCGATGACGATCCCCCGCCGGTCCGCCACCCGCTGGAACTTCTCCTGGTTTCGGACGGGAACCCCGAGGACCCTCTCCGCGTACTGCGGTGACACCTCGACGAACCGCACGTCCTCGGCCACATGACGCACCCGGCCCCGGCCGGACGGCACCGTCCCCACCCGCACCGTGCCCGCCTGCGCCGGGTCCGTCCGCACCGGATCCGTCCGACCCGGGTCCCCGGCCCCGGGGGCCGCCGGGCCGATCGGCCCCGGTGAGGCCGGACCGGTGGGGCGGCCGGTGCCGTTGTCCGTGGCGTCGAGCACGTCGGCCAGGTCCAAGCGGTGATCGGGTCGGTAGTGCGGGTTCGGGACGAAGGTCACCGGCGTCGCGTAGCGGCCGGGCGCCTCGCCCCACCCGGTTCCGTCCACCACCTCGGCGCCCACGATGAACTTGCTCCGGACACCGCCGGGGAACGCGACCTCGTCCTCCAACTCGGCCAGCCCGGAGTCGGGGAACGTCCGGCGGACGTCGATGCCGCCCGGGGCGTCGATCAGGAAGCGGTAGGCCGTGCCCCATTCGTCGAACCGGCCTGCCTCCGAGCGGGTGGTGCTCACGAAGGCCGAGGGCGTGTTGGCGTTCTTGTACTCCTGGAGGGTCGGGAACTGGCCGGGGGCGCGCGGGACGAAGCCCTGCTCGAAGATGTCGCCGAGGTGGCCGAGGGCGCGCTCCGACTCCCAGCGGAACAGCAGGCTGTCGTCCACCCGCCACCGGAGCGGGGTGCCTGCGTCGTCCGCCACCAACTCGGTGTCGATCGTGTCGAACGCCGCCGCCGTTGCGTCGCCCGGTTGGAGGTCGTCGACCACCGCCGCACGCACCTCGGGGACGAATCCGATCCGCAGCTCCCCCGCGGACTCCTGGTCCAGCTCCACGTTCCGCCGCCGGAAGGCGGCGAGGGCCTGCGGCCACAGCTCGACCGGGCCCTGCGCGGGCTCCGCGGCCTGCTGGTGGAAGCGGAACCAGCCGTCCGGGCCGTACTCCCCGTAACGGTGGAAGGCCCCGTGCTCGTCGAAACCTCCGTACGGGTGACGGTAGCCGTGCTCGTCCGTCATCTCGTAGATGTGGAAGTAGCCGTACTCGTCGAACTCGCCGTACCCGTCGAGACTCTCGTGCCCCTGCCGCTGCGAGGGGTCGCCGCCGTTCCCCGGGGTGTTGTCCGGCGCCCCGGCACCCGGGCCGCCGGACCGCAGGGCCGGAACGGGTGATCCCGACGGACCGCCCGTCGCCGGCGCGGAGATGGCGCCCCAGCCGCCGGGGCCGCCCGGAACGAAGGTTCGGAACTCGCCTTCCGCGCCTCCCGGCGCCGGCTTCACGTAGAGCGTCGGCGGTTGCCCGGGCCCGGCGCCCGGCGCCGCCGCGCTGACGCCGGTGCGCCCGGTCGGGGCGTGCACCGGCAGGCCGATCACCTCCGCGACCGCCTGGGCGTGCTCGGCCGACTCGCAGCCGAGCAGCACGATCGAGGCGGGCCTGCCGCTCGCCGCGGCGGCCCGGAGGGCGGCGACGCTCGGCCGGCGGCGCAGGAGGCCGGCGACCTGCCCTGCGCCGACCCCGCTCACGCCCGACCCGTCGGTCAGCCGGAGGTCGAAGCCGGCCCGGTCGGCGTGCCCGGCGTAGAAGTACGCGTGCTCCGGATCCCAGGGGACCGGCCGGACCGCACCGCCCGACGGCTGACCGGCCGCCGCCCGGAGCTCGTAGGTCCCGAGCGCGCGCAGCCTGCGGTAGGCGCCCTCCCGCAGCGCCCAGTCACCGTCGTGGAAGACGGCCCGTCCGATCGAGCGGCCGTGTTCGTCGGTGATCGTCCGGGTCCGGATATCCGCGTCGGGGATGCTCCGGCCGTCCGGGGCCAGCACACGGCCGGCCGGGGCCGGGCCGCTCCCCCCGCCGACATCGGGGGCAGCGCCCGGGCCGACGTTCGGGTCGGTGTCCCGGGCGGTGTCCCGGCCACCGCTGTTGTCGGTCCCGGGCTGCTCCGTGCCGGGGTTCGGCGGATCACCGGCCGACTCCGCGGGTGTCTTCGGTGCGTCGGCGGGCTCCGGGACGGGGCGAGGTGCCCGGGCCGGCGTCGGCCCGGGCCACCGGCGCCCGTACTCCCGGTCCACGGCCGTGAAGTAGGTGTCCCCCGGTGCTTCGACCGTCCTGGCCACCTCCGCCTTCGGGACCGACACCACGAACGGGACCACCCCGGTGGAGACCGCCGCCTCGCCCGCGCGGTGGAAGGCGAACCGGAAGGCCACATGGCCCTCGAAGTGCACCAGCGGGACCGGCACCTTGGAGTTGGCGATGGTCCGGCCGCCCGCGGACCGCTCCCCGCCCTGGCGCCGGCGGTAGCCGCCGCCGAGGAGCACCGACGTGGAGAACTTGCTCCGCAGTTTCGAGAACTCGGCGCCGACCTGCCCCATCACCTGGAGGTGGCGGGAGGTGAGGACGCGTCGGCTGCGCCGACCGGAGGCCTCGCCGACCAGCGCGACCTCCGCCCCGGCCTCCTCCCGGAGATGGGCGAGATCGACCACCTCGGCCGTCACCGACACCCAGGCGCTGCGGCCCTTCACCTGGAAGGGCGTTCCGACGAGTTCCCCGCCCGCCGTCAGCCTCGGCAGGGCCGCCGTCAGCCGCTCGCGGCCGAACTCGGCCATCACCCGCTCGGAGCGCCGTCCGCCGCCCGCCACCTTGCTGTCCCAGGCACCCTGGAAGTGCCTGCGCCCCTCGGTGTCCAGCAGACTGCGCAGCGACCCGACGTCCGGCAGGTCGCGGATCTCCTGGGGCGCGAACCCCTCCGTCCAGACCCGGGCCGGCGGGACGGAGTGCGTCCGCGGGCCGGGGTCCGGCAGCGGGGCGTAGCCCCGCCCCGCCGGCGGGGGGCCGTCACCGGCGGTGACCGCCGGAGGGGCCTCGAAGCGGAGGTCGGCCCCGTTCGCGGCCGGCCCGGTCTCGGCCGTCTCGACCAGCGCCTGGAAGCCGACCCTGGCGTAGCCGAAGGCGTTGCGACGGACGGCGAAGGAGGACCTGGTCATCGGGGCGATCTGGTCGGGGGTCCGGTCGCTGCGCGGCCCGGGGCCGGGCTTGCGCCTGACGGAGGGCCGGGCGATCTGCTCCTGGTGACGCGCCTGCTCGGCGAGGTACCGCTCGCGCAGTTCCTCGCTCCCGGGCCGGTCCCCGAGGTCCCGGATCCGCTGGTCCAGCCGCCTCAAGTCCGCCGTCCACCTCGCGAGGACGGACTCGTCGATCCGCTGCTGCTGCTCGTCGAGCAGGGGTCGCAGCGCCGCCCGGTGCTCGGCGTCCAACTCCTCGTTCGCGACCCGGTACGCCTCGGGGCCGAGCTCGTCCGCGCGCTTCGCCAGGTCCTTCTGGCGGGCCGCGAACGCCCGTTGGATCGCGTCGATCCGGCGCTGTTCGTCCCGGGCCGGAGCGGGGACGGACTTGTCCACGGCCCTGTCCCAGAGGCGCAGGTTCCGCCGGAACTCCAGGTGGAGCAGGGCGGTCCCCTCGAAAACGCTGCCGGGAACCTTGGTCTTGGTGCCGACCCCCGTGCCCACGGCGCTGGAGGTCTCCGCGATGTGGTCCCGTCCGCCGACGTGGCTGAGCGTGCCACCGGCCACCACGGCGGCGGGCAGCACCCCGACCGGGTCGGAGGTGCCGACGATCCGGAGGGCGGTGGCCTGGCTGCTACCGCGCGTGTAGGCGGTCAGGCCGTCCGTACCGCCGCTGGAGTGGCCGGTGGCGCTCCCGCTGTTGAACTCGGTCGCCTTGGTGTCGGCGACGTGCACCATGTCCTGCACGCTCGCCCGGACGGTCACGGTGCCGCCGCGCACGGCGATGGTCCAGCCCTGGCCGGCCATCAGCGGCCGCAGGCGCTGCTGGAGGGCCTCGGCGGTGAACTTCGGTGCCAGCTCCTCCTTGACCCGGCGCCAGTTCCGGTCCGAGCCGAAGACCTCCCGGCCGGTGGCGTCCACCTGGTCCAGTACGTGGCCGGCGCCCGGCCGGCGAGGCGGGGCGGGGGCCGCGGGCAGCGGTTGGAGCGGGACGTCCCCCGGCTGCTCCGGCTGCGGGTCCGCGTCGACCCCGGGCCGCTCCGCCCCGGGAGCGTGGACCGGCACCACAGCGGTGTGCTCCGGCGGACGGATCGGGGAGACCCGGAGGACGATGTCGGTGGCACCGAGCACCAGCGAGCGCATCACCCGCTGCGGGGCGTGACGCGGCTCGGCCGGGGCCGGCTTGGCCTTGGCCCCGGGGGCCACCGCCGACTCGCGGAGCGGGAACGCGAACTCGCCCCCGGTCGTGGCGTCCAGGGTGTGCCGGATCGCCCGGTTCCCCGGAAGCCCGAAGGTACGGGTGAGGTCCACGTCGACCGTGAACGTCAGGTCGCCCCGGAAGACCGCCGCGGCCTCGACCGTCTTCCCCTTGGACACCGCGTTGCTGCCGATGTCCCGGGTGCCGCCGATGACCCCGTCGGAGTTCCAGGCGTGGCTCAGCGCGCCCTGCAGATGGGGAACCTTGCCGGCGAGGGCGATGCTCCATGTCGTCCTGGCCCGCTCGTCGTGCATCAGGCCGGTGGACGTGGTGGTCTCGGTGCCGACCTCGAACTCGAAGTCCTTGACGGACTTCAGGTACGTCAGGCCGGTGACCGCCGCACCGGTGATCCGGATCTCACCCGTCACCCCGCCGGCGGAGACCGCGGCCCCCCAGCTGCGGCCGCTGGTGAGCGCGGACGCCATCGGCCGGAGCGCGACCGCGTCGAAGTACGGCATCAGGTCCGCGGCGACCCGCTCCCAGTGGGAGCCGAAGACCGGGGCCAGGGACTCGCGGAGCCTGTTCACCACGGCGAGGCCGTCGGTCAGCGTCAGGACGGCGTCGGAGGACCCGAGCTGCCGGTTCCGGGCCACCCGTTCCGGTGGCAGGGGAGGCTCGGCGGTCTCCTCGGCAGGCTTCGTGGCGTCCTCGGCGGGCTCGGGGGCGCCGTCGACAGGCTTGGGGGTGTCGTCGGCGTGCCCGGGCACCGGGGCCACGACGGGATCCGGCCGGGTGAAGACCTCCTGTTTCGCCTGCGGTCCCTCCGTCAGGTAGGACGCTGCCCGGGACTGCGGGACCGCCACCACGAACCGCACCTCGGGGTGGGGTCCGGCGGCCGCGGCGTCCAGGCCGCCCTGATCGGCCAGCCGCACGTTCAGCCGGGCGGTGGCGAGGTACACCGCCATCGGCTCGGGGAACTTGGCACTGGACACCGTGCTGGAGCCGGCCGCCGTACGGTCACCGGTGCGCCACCGGCGGGACCCGCCCCGACCGGCCGAGGCGGACGCCCATTCGCCCGCGGGGAAGTCGTGGTGGAGCCCGCCCTGGATCTGACCGCCCAGCGTCAGGCCGGTGATGTCCCGTGCGGCGTCGCCCACCGCGGTCTCGTTGAGGATGTTCAGCTCGGCGGTGTCGATCGTCCGCAGGAACTCCAGCCGCTGGACCCGGGCGGTGGCCTGCACCGTCGTGTCCGCGTGCCGCGGGCGGCTGAGCAGCGGGCCCTGGAGCGGGAGGTCGCGGGTCATCGCGGGCAGCGAGGCCGCCAGCCGCTCCCGCCGGAAGGTGTGCCGGACGGCCTCGCGGAACCCAGCCCATCCGTCCTGCCGGAACGCCCCCACCCCCAGTTCGTCGAGGGCGGTGTGCAGGTCCCGGCCCTGCTCCACCCCTGCGGACGGGCCCGTGCCGGCCAGCACGTCCAGCACCACGGCGCTCTCCGGCAGCCCGCCCTGCCAGATCTCCGGCCCGGGCCGCCACGCGGTCGATCCGGGCGGCAGCGCGGGCGACACCAACGGACCGGGTACCACCGGCCCCGGACGGAAGGGCGTCGACACGTCGGCGGCCACCGAGTCGGCCGCCTCGGCCAGCACCTGGAAGCCGAGCAGACCGGTGGCACGGGTCCCGTGGTCGCCCGCGGACCCGCCGTCCGGCCGGTACTCGAAGGTGAGCACCGCCCGGCCGTCGAAGACCACCCCGGCGGCCTTCACCTTCACGGCGTTGCCCGCCCGCAGCGTGACCCGGTCGATCGCGCTGCGGTCGTGGCCGAACTGGCCGGAGCCGCTCCCGGTGACGCCGAACGGCAGCTGACCGAAGTCGGTGTGCTTGACGGACGGCGCCCCTGCCACGCTCAGGCTGTCGGTGACGGACGCGACGACGGTACGGGTCACGTCGGTGCCCGTGTTGAACTCCGTCGGCCCGGTGGTGCGCAGCTGCGTCATCTCCGAGACCCGGGCGAAGACCAGCACGTGACCCCGCTCACCGGACAGCAGGATCTCCACCGGCTCGCCGTTCATCATCGACTTCAGCTCGGTGCGCAGGGTCAGCAGGTCCAACCGGCCGAGGATCTCGGCGCGGACCGCCGCCCAGTCCCCGCCGAAGGTCTCGGCGCCGAACGCGTCCAGGGAATTCCGGGTGGTGCCGGCGGGCAACGCGGCCGCGGGGGCGGCGGCCGCGAGCAGCCGGGGGACGCCGCCGCCCGTCCGCCGCCCGTCCGCGTCGATGATGTGGACGCTCTTGACCACGTCCGTCCCTCCGAGCGCCAGCGACTGCTGGACGCGCAGCGGCGGGAGGTAGTGCCGCTGCCCGGGGGGCGGCACGGCATCCGCGGACTCGGCGGCCGGCACCACGACCGGAACCGGCAGGTCGATCCGGAGCCGGTGCCGATCGGCCGCGCCTCCCGGCCCCACCGGCAGGCTCTTCCCGTCCTTGCGGACGCCGGAGAAGTCGATCCCCAGGCGGATGTCGGCGTCGATCCGCAGGGCGGGCTCCGGCGTCTTGCTCCGGGAGAAGGTCCTCCCCCTGCTGTCGACGGTGGCGGCCTTGCTGCGGTCTCCCACCGCGCCGAGCTGCCCGGCCATGCTGGTCTCCGGGGCGTTCGGGGTGAACTTGCCCCCCAGCAGCAGCCCGCCGCCGAACCGTCGGCGGCCCTCCTCGAAGGATCCGGTGGTGACGAAGGAGTCGCTGCCGTCCTCGAACTCGAACTTCTTCTCCTCCTTGGTGGTCACGGCCCGGACGACCGTGGCCGTGACCTGGATGTCGCCCTTCCAGCCGTCGAGCTCGAACGGCAGCGCGAGCAGTTCGCCCTGGGTCAGCGACGCCAGGACCGGCTGCAGGGCGTCGAGGTCCAGTGCACCGGAGAGCTGGTCCCGGACCGCCCCGGCCAGCCGTCGGCGCTCGGCGACCGACTGCGCCTCGGCCTTGATCAGCCGGTCCCGCGCCCGGGTGACCCGTTGTTCCGCGGAGACCCGCCGGGGGCCCGCCGGTGGTGCGGCGGACAGTCGCTGCTCAGCCTCGGCCACCTGGTCGCGGGCCTGCCGCTCCGCGGCCGGCAGATCCCCGGCCAGCGCCGCCGTGAGGGAGGCCACGACCCGGTCCAGGACCCGGTCGGCGGGGCCGGGGATCGGCAGGACCCGGTCGCCACCGCCGAGCTGGCCGGCACCGCCGTGGGTGAGCCGCTCCGGCGGGGCCGACAGCGCAGGCTTCTCCGCCACCTGAGCGGGCGACGGCTCCGCCGTCGGCACCGGCCCCGCCTCCGGCCCGACCTTCGGCACCGACGCCGGGACGGGCGGTTCCGGCACCGACGGCACGTCCGCGCTCGGCAGCGGCTCGGGCCGCGGGACGGGCCGCAGCGCCGAGTAGTGCGCCTCGTCGCCGGCCTGGCGGTAGAGCAGCACCGTGCGGCGATCGGCGTCCGGCAGGTAGTCGACATGGTGTCCGCCGCTGTCGAGCACCCCGAGGTTGAGGCCCAGCGCGGCGGCCGCGATCCGGGGCACCTCGTCGAAGAAGGGCGTGTTCCACAGGTCGCGGTCGCGGATGGCCAGGTCGACGGCCTCGCTCGGCCGCATGTCCCGCAGCCGCTCCGGGCCCAGGTCCCGGAGACCGGAACGGGCGAGCCTGGGGTTCGTCGCGAGGAGGCGCTCCCAGGCGCCGCTCCCGGGGTCGCCGAGCAGCAGGGCGGCGTCCCTCCGGACCGGGGCGAGCAGGTCGGGGTGGGTGGGCGCCGGGCCCGTCCCAC
The DNA here is from genome assembly GCF_030813695.1 of Kitasatospora herbaricolor. Lineage (NCBI taxonomy): Bacteria > Bacillati > Actinomycetota > Actinomycetes > Kitasatosporales > Streptomycetaceae > Kitasatospora > Kitasatospora herbaricolor. Next base: position 9,016,112 of record NZ_JAUSVA010000002.1, on the reverse strand, counting down.
CCACCACGTCCCAGAGCCGGCTCGGGGCGAGGTCCATGACCAGCGCGTCCAGGGCCGACTGCCCGGTCGCGTCCGCGGCCTCGCGGTGGACGGCGGCCTCCGGCCCCCGGTACCAGTGCAGGACGGCCTCGCGCAGCCCGTCCACGTCCAGGTGCTGGTGCTCCCACCCACCGAACTGCCGGTACGCGCCGACCAGCAGGGAGGTGAAGAGGCAGTCGCCGTCACCGGGCACGGTGAGTGCCTCGTAGGGCTGCCCGGCGACGGCCAGGCCGGCCCTGTGGACGCCTCGCTCGCGGGACGCGACCTCCGCCACCGGCCGGGTGGGCGAGCCCGGGGCGCCGGGCCCGGCGGACGCCCCGGGCTGGGGCAGCCGCGGCGCCCGTGGGGCGTGGTGCGGGTGCTCCGGGACGGTCCCGGGGGCGGCGCCGGTGGGCGCGGCGGCGGCCGGGTGCCCGGCGTTCGCCGACAGCGCCCGGTACCGGTCGAACGTCAGCTCCCGGACGAAGGGGCCTGAGCGAAGGACGTCCTCGATGCGCCGGACGTGCCGGGGCAGCACCTCGAAGCCGTCGCCGTGGGCGGCCGCTCCCATGACACCGGGCTCGCCGGGGAACCGCTCGGTCCGCCGGAGGGCCGTGGAGCTGTCCGCGTACTCGTCCGGCAGGCCGAGGAAGTGCATCAGTTCGTGCACCAGGACGCCGCGGGTGCTCCGCGCGTACCAGAGCAGTTGGTCGCTCCGGCCGGCGCCGGGGGCCACCCTGACCGTCCGGTGGGCGTCCGTCAGGCCGTCGGCCCGCTCGATCCTCAGGTGGAACTGGGCCCCGTCGGACAGCGTGAACCGGCCGTTGACGTGCTGGTCGACGGCGGACAGCGCCTCGTCCCAGAGCCGGTCGACCTGCTCCGGGGAGGTGCTCGTGCCGTCCTGCGCCTTGAGGTCCAGCCGCAGGGTGAACTCCCGGACCCACCGGCCCGGCCGAGCCTCGAAATGCCGCACGTCGTAGTCGATCCGGGTCATCGCGCCCCGGAGGTCCCCGAGCGGCCGCTCGCCGCCCGGCGCCCTGGCGGCGTACTGCGCGGGCAGTGAGGGTCCGGCGATCGCACCGCTCCCCGGCTGGCCCTCCACCAGCGGGTCGAAGCGGGTGGTGGACATCCGTGCCGGCCGGGCGAAGCGCCGCACGGCGGCCCAGGCCTGCGGCGGCAGCAGTGCCGGACCGGTCCCGGGCGGGGGCGCGACCGTCGCCGGGGAGGCCTGGGAGGCCTCCGCGGCCACCAGGGTGGAACGCGCCGTCTGCGCCTCCGTCCAGGGCTCTCCGGCCGGCACGGCTTCCCCGGTGTCGGCGGTCGGCCCGCCGACCGTGACGGGCATCGGCGGCTGCCCGGCGGGCGCGTTGTCGTTCTGCTCCCGTTCCTCCGCGGTGAGCGGTGGCTGGTCCTCGCCCCAGCACTCCACGGGGAAGCCGGCGGCCATGGCGAGGAACTCGTCCTCACCGAGGTAGAGCGAGTGCTCCTTCGGGCCGTCCATCCTGATCTGGAGGTGGGTGCCGAACACGCGGTGGATCGGGAGGGTCTGCATGGTGAGCCAGAAGGTGCCGCCTTCAGGATCCTTGTACGGGGTCAACAGGCTGAAGGACTCGGCGGGACCGCGCCGGATCTCCACCGGCCGGTGGTTCCTCCTCGTCGGGCCGGGCTCGTACTGCTCCGCCAGGGCCTCGATCGTGCGCTGCTCCAGCCGGATCAGCCGGACCGTCCCCGCCTGCCGGTCGACCCGGGGCATCCGGACGGTCCGCAGCATCTCGTAGGTGAAGACGTGTTGGGCGGCCAGGCTCCGCAGAAGGACGGGGTCGTAGCTGAGGCCGAGGACCTCCTCCCCGCCGATCTCCGTCCGGAACCCCGGGGTCTCCCGCAGCCGGCGGTCCAAGCCGTTCAGCCAGAAGTACGCATCGTCCAGGTGCTGCCTGCCCGGATTGCGGAAGTGCGCGAACAGGACCTTCGCCTGCAAGGATTCCGGTGAGGACGAGGTGGCCGACTGCGCCTCGCCCCAGGCGTAGAGGTGCTGCCTGTTCCCGCCCGCCTTCTGGTCGAGCCAGGTGTAGAACCGCATCGAGGCACCGTCCGAACCCCTCAGCGACCTCCCCGGATCCGCCGGGGACGCGGGCGCGGGCGGCAGCGGTGCGCCGGGATCGACGAGGCCGTTCACCACTCCGACGGGCCGGGCCGACAGCTCGTGCGGGAACCGGGCGGGGACGTCACTGGCACGGAACAGCATCTGCAGCCGGAGGAACTCGCTGATGTAGGCGGGCGTCCAACCGTCGTCACTGAGCAGCTCGTACGTGGCCAGCAGCGTTTCGGCGGCGTCCCGCCCGGCTCCGTCGGTGTCCTTCTCCTCCCGGGCGCGCTCGACGATCCGCCGCAACCGCCGACCCACCTGCTCGGCCGCCCGCTCGTAGACCGCCGCCATCCGGTCCAGTTGAGCGTCGTCGGTCACCTCGGCCAGGTCGTAGTCCCACACCATCGCCTCGTGGCCCTGGTACAGGATGAACGCAGGCAGGTGGTCCCCCGCGCGCCACAGCCGGTCGGCCGTGAACGCCCCCTCGATCGGTGGCTCGTCCAGGAGCGGTGGCAGTGGCAACAGTTGAAGCGGTGTGAGCTCGGGAGCGGACGGTTCGGAAGCGGACGGCTCGGGAGCCGACGCCTCGGAAGCGGACGGCTCGGGAGCCGACGCCTCGGAAGCGGACGGCTCGGGAGCCGACGCCTCGGCAGCGGACGGCGCCGGCGACGGGGGCCGCACGGCGGTGGCCGGCTGGTCGAGCGCCGGAGCGGGTACCGGCGACGGCAGTACCGGCGGCGCGGCGCTCTGCACGGCCGGGGCCGGGTGCGCGGGCTGCTGCTCCGGCGTGCCCGGGTCGTCGTCCCAGGTGTCGTCCTCGGACTCGGCGTCCGAGTCCTGCCGCATCCGAGGAGGCAGCGGCAGCAGTGGGTTCGGCGGAGCCTGTGGCGCCGTCCACCTGGTGTCCGGGGTCTCAGGCTCAGGGCGGGAGGCTTCGGCGTGCGGGGGCGTGAGGTGCAGGGGCGTGGAGCGGGAGTCCCGGCCCGGCTGGTGGGCCGCCCCTGGCCCGCGGCCGGTCCCGAGCGGATCGCCGTGGACCCCGCGGTCCAGGCCTGGCGAGGCCACCGGAGCGGGGAATCGCGGCATCAGGCCGCGGGCCTCCAAAGACTCGACGCGGACGCCCAGTTCAGCCGCCAGCTCGTGCCAGGCCCGGGCCGCCGCCGCGTCGGCGGGCGTCCGGGAGCCACGACTGCCGGAACCCCGGCCGTCCCCGTCACCCTGGGCCGCGAACTCCTCGGCACGCCGGGCGATCCGCGCCTGCGCGTCACGCAGCGTCAGATGCTCCGACCGGCCCGAGTCGCCACCCGACTTGTCCCTGAGGTCCTGCAGCAGCAGCTTCCAGGCCTGTTCCTGCGCGGCCTGCCGGGCGGCCTCCCGCTGATCCGTGCGGGCCGCTTCCTCGGCCGCGGCGCGGGTCCGCTCCTGGAGGGCCTCCCATCGGGCCTCGGCCTGCGCGGCCCTCCGTGCCTCGGCGTCCGCCTGCTGCTCGGCCTTCGCGGCCGCGGCCTCCCGCGCGTCCTGGGCCAGCTTCTCGGCGTGCTCGCGGCCCTCGGGGGACGCCTCGTAGTCGTTCCGCCGCTGCTCGGTGGCCGTGTGCCGCCGGTCCCGGGCGGCCGCGTCGGGCGTGCCGCCGGGCCGCGTGCCGTCCGTTCCGCCCAGGCGCTCGCCCCCGGACGGAAGGACGGGCCCCTGCTCCGCCGCCGGGTGCTTGTTCGCCCGGGTGTCCTGCGCGGCCTCACCGGCCTTCCGCCGGATCTCGGCGTCACCGTCCGTCAGGCGGTACCCCTCGCCGGGGAAGGACTCCGGTTTCGGGGCCGGCTTGTCGGCGGCCGGCGCGTCGGTCGCGGGCTTGTCGGCGGCCGGCCTGTCGCCCGTCGGCGCCGGCTCCACCCGCGTCTCGCTGCCCGTGGACCGGTCGCGGGACTTCGTCCCGCCGGCACCGCTGCCGGAGCCGTCGCCGCCGCTCCGCGGGGATCCGTCGGACCCGGCCTCGGCTGCCTCCTCCTCGGCCTTGCGCCTGACCTCGTCGAAGGTCACGATCCGCGGCCTCTTCGGGCCGTTCTCCGCGCCTCCGGTCTTCGCCGGGCCGGGCGTGTCCGCCGTCGGGCCACCGCTCTCCCGTACGTTCCTCCGGCGGTCCAGGAACGCCTGCGCCCCCTCCGAACGCGGACCGGACCCACCACCCAGGGCGGCACCGTCACCCGCGAAGGGCACGAACGGCTTCTCCTCGTCCCCCGCCGAACGGCCACCCTCCCGCAACGTCTCCTGACGATCCAGGAACGCCTCCGCCCCCTCCGAACGCGGACCCGACCCACCACCCAGCACCACACCGTCACCCGGGAACGGCCCGTCCCCGGCCCCGTCCCCCTCACCCCTACCCCGGACCTCGTCGAACGTGACGATCCGCGACCCCTTCGGGCCGTCCCCCTCACCCCCGGACCTCGCCGGGCCGGGCGTGTCCGCCGTCGGGCCACCGCTCTCCCGTACGTTCCTCCGGCGGTCCAGGAACGCCTGCGCCCCCTCCGAACGCGGACCGGACCCACCACCCAGGGCGGCACCGTCACCCGCGAAGGGCACGAACGGCTTCTCCTCGTCCCCCGCCGAACGGCCACCCTCCCGCAACGTCTCCTGACGATCCAGGAACGCCTCCGCCCCCTCCGAACGCGGACCCGACCCACCACCCAGCACCACACCGTCACCCGGGAACGGCCCGTCCCCGGCCCCGTCCCCCTCACCCCTACCCCGGACCTCGTCGAACGTGACGATCCGCGACCCCTTCGGGCCGTCCCCCTCACCCCCGGTCCTCACCGGGCCGGGCGTGTCCGCCGTCGGAGCACCGGCCGCCCGCAGCTGCTCCTGCCGCCTCAGGAACGCCTGGGCCGGCGACAGGACCTCCTCGACGGCGTTCCGGAGATTGCCCTGGGCGGCCTGGCCGGCCTGGGCGTCCTTGTTGGGCGGGGTCGGCTCGGGCTTCGACTCCGGCTTCGGCTGGGGCTCAGGGTTCGGCGCCTTCGGGCCGGGCTTCGGCTCAGGCCTGGGGTCCGGCCCGTTCGAGCCCGGGTCCTTGGGGCCGGTCGGGCCGCCCTCGGTCCGCGGCGGTGTGCCACCGCCGCCGCCACCGTCCTTGGGCGGGTGGCCCGGGTTCGGACCCGGCCCCGGGTCGGGGTTCGGGCCGGGGCCGGGCTTCGGCGCGGCGTTCTGCGCGGAGTCGTGCCCGGCGTTCTGCGCGGCGTTGCGTGCGGCGTTGCGTGCGGCGTCCGGGTCAGGCTTGACGGTGGATTCCGGGTGCGGCCGCTGGCCGCCGCCGGGGCCGCCGCCGGCAGCGGACGCCCCGGGCGCGGCGGACGTCGCGGTGGAACCGCCGGTGCTCCTGGCGCCGTCGCCCGCGTTCTTCCGCGCCTCGCTTCCGGCGGCGCCACCGCCGTCACCACCGCCCGAGGACTCGGTGCTGCGCCGGGGTGCCGGCTCGGGGATCCTCGCGCTGCCCGTGGTGTCCTTGGGGCCGGCGGCGGACTTGTCGCCGCCGGACTCCGTCACGACGCCCGGTTCGGGGGCCTGCGGCTTCGCCGCTCCGCTGCCGGAGCCGGCGCCGCGGTCCGACCCGGACGCGTCCGAGCCGCCCTCGGTCCGGTGGCCGGAGGGCGGCGCGCCGAGCGATGTGGTGGAGCCGGCGGCGTCGTCGCCGTGGAGGTGCAGGGAGCCGCCCGGGACCTGGTCGTGGCCCCCGGGCCGGGGCACCGGAAAGGGCGCGGGGTGCCCCGCCACGTTGCTGATCGCCGACAGCAGGGTCAGCGGGTGCATCGCGCCGTAGTACTTGCCGTTCGCGGGGTTGATCTGGGAGCTGTCGAGCCCCCGGACGAAGTCCACGTACTTCGTGGTCAGCGGCGAGGCCAGCCCCATGATCATGTGGCGGGCGCCGCCCATCATGAAGCCGCCGAGGAAGCTCATCCCGCTGGCCGACCACTCACCGTAGTAGATCTGGTTGAAGAAGCCCTCGGTGAGGTACTGGTTGGTCCCCATCTTGATCTGCTCGCCGAGGACGTGCCCGAGGACGAACATGGTGTTCATCCGGTCGACCCGGCCGGCGAGTTCGGGCAGCTTCTCGGCCAGCGCCCGCAGACCCGCCGACGGGGCGTGGCTGCCGCCCTCGGCGATCTCGCGCAGGGCGGTGCCGAGGGCCGTCCGACCTGCGGCCGACTTGGCGCCGTTCTCCGCGAAGGTCTTGCCGAACCTCTCCCCGAGTTCCCGGGCCGTCCTGGTGCCGAGCTCCTTGCCGAGCCCCTTCTCGAAGACCTTCCCGAGGTTCTCCGCGAACCGCGCCCCGGCCGCGGCGCCGACCTTGCCGCCGGCGCCGAAGCCCTTCCCGAGATACCGGGAGTTCTCCTTGAGCAGCTTGCTGATGTTCTTGGCGAACTCGGAGGCCGCCTCGTTGGCGACCAGCCGCCCGGCCTCCTTGCCCAGGCCCTTGGCCGCGCCGCCCGCGGCACCCCCGGCGGCGCCGGCCCCGAGCTCCTTCACCAGGTTGCCCAGTTCCTTGGTCACGAAGATCTTGGCGAGGCCCGCGCCCAGCAGCTTGCCGAGCCCCATGCCCAGCAGGTGCAGCGGACCGGCGACGGCTCCGCTGATCGCGCCCATGATCGCGGCCTGCTTGGTGAGGTCCTTGTCCCACTCGTGCCGGTTGCCCTGGCCGAACTGGATCCCCTGGAGGATCGCGTCCATGACCAGGCCGCCCACCACGCCGAAGAGGGTGTGCGTCACGATCACCTGGACGAGCTTCTTCAGCAGGTTGATGATGATCGTCTTCACGACCTGCTTCAGGCCCTCGGCCGCGGCCATCGAAGCCCCGAAGGTGAACGGGAAGAAGGCGATCGCCAGCGCTATCTCGACCAGCAGCTGGACGATCTGACCGATGATCATCCACTTGGTGTACTCGACGGTGTTCGCGACCTTGCCCGCGAACTCCCCCAGCTCACCGGCGAGCTGCCCCGCCGTGGCGAGGTAGTCGGTCCCGTCGTCGCCGACGAACCGCCCCATCTCGCGGGCGAACCCCTCGGCGGCCTCGCCCTCGAACTGGCTCCGGCACCTCGCCACCAGGTCGACGACGTACCCCCGCAGCTTCGGCAGATCCTCGGCGAGCGCGGCGTAGTCGTCCCGGACGTCACGCAGCAGGCCTTCGTCGGACTCCGGCCACGGCATTCCGGTGAGGATGTGGAAGAACGTCGCGACGCCGGGCGAGACCTGGATCGACGAGTGGGCCATGACGGGGAGCCTCCGACTGCGAAGCTGGCTGGTGCGGGCGGGAAGGGCGCCGGAGTCTGCCTCCGGGGGCCGGTCAGGCCAGGTCGGCGGCGTGCTCGTCGGCCGCGTCGAAGAGGTCGGCGGTACTCTCGCCGTGCTCTCCGACGCTCAGCAGCTTGAGCCTGATGCTCTCGACCAGCTGACTCAGACTCGCGGTCGGCTTGTCGACCTTGTCGTGGTACTGCTTGCCGATCTGGTCGTGGCCACCTCCCCTGACGTTCTTGTCCCCGACGTCCTTGAGCTCGCGCTCGATCTTCCCGACCAGCGCCGCCATCTCCGGGAACCTGGTGAACTCCGTCTTCAGGTCCTCAAGCTTCTTCAGCCGCTCAGCCATTGAACTCGTCCTGCTTGTCCGGACGCCGGGCCTCGCCGGCGCCCGGACGCATCGCGGTGAGCGGCGCCAGCAGGGCGTCCAGATCCATCCCGCCCGAGCCGGAGAGCAGTTCGTCCTCCCGTTCGCCCGTGAAGGCCAGCCGCAGCGACTCGCCGACCCCGTCGAAGGAGCGCATCGCCCTGGCGACCTGCTCGCCCATCCGGGCCTGGGCCTCGTTCAGCACGTCCTTCAGGACCGCCGCGAGGTGCGCGGGGGCCATCTCCTGGTAGGCGGTGGTGTGGAAGGTCAGCGCGAGCACCTGGCCCTGCGCGCCGACCTTCGCGGTGACCAGCCGGTCCTTGGTGGTCACCGAGGCGCTCGACGCCTGCAACTCCCTTGTCATCGCGGCCATCCTGGCCTGCTGCTCCTCCAGGGAAGCCATCGCCTGGGCGAGGTGCTCCTCGAACGAGAACTCCATCTCCCTGCCCTTCTCGACTGTGGAAACGCGGAACCGGCTCAGCGGCCGATCACGCCGTGGACCGCACCGGTGTCGGTGCCCCAGACCTCTTCGTCCTCGGACAGCCAGGTGGTCCGCTGGCGGTCCTTCTCACCCTGTCCGCCGCCCATGCCGCCACCCATCGGCGGGACCATCGGCATGCCGCTGCTGCTGGTGTTCACCGTGCGGCCGCGCATCACGGCCGCCTCCTCGGCGGCCAGCGCGGAGGCCTTCTGGGCCGCGGCCCCCGAGGTGGCGGCCTTGCCGCCGGGCGCCGTCCCCCCGCTGTTCTCGATGGCCTTGGCGCTCAACCCGCCGCCGGAGCTGACCAGTCGGGGCCCCGCGCCCGAGCCGAGGCCCTCGCCGGCACCCCCGCCGCCGAACGACCCGGCGTACGGGCCCAGCGAGCCGCTCCCGGTGCCACCGCCCGTGGCGCCGCTCCCGTAGTCGCCGAGGGACCCGAGGTCCAGGTTCCACGAGGGGAGGGTGGACGGTGGCCGGCCGACGCCGGTGTCACCGCCACCGCCACCGCCGCCCGAGGTGATCGCGTCGACGGCGTGCTGCCGGTCGAGGTACCGCTGGGTGAGGTCGGCGACAGGCCGGCCGGTCGAGTCCAGCAGCGTTCCGTCGGCGGCGACGGAGCCGCCCTTCGCCAGCACCACGGGGTTGCCGTCGCGGTCCAGCACCTGCTTGCCGTCGGGGCCGACGACCGAGCCGTCCTCCCGGACGGTCGAACCCTTCGGCACCTTGGCGTTGGACCCGTAGATGCCACCGCCGGTGCCCGGCGGGATGTCCGAACCCACCGGCACGACGACCGGCTTGCCGTTCTTGTCCTTGACCGGCTGTCCGTTGCCGTCGTACACCTGACCGTTGGCGCCGATGTACCCTCCCGGGGGCAGCAGCACGGGCTTCCTGTCGGCGTCCAGGACGGGCTTGTTGTCCTTGTCGAGGATCGGCGTCCCCGTGCCGTTGCCGCCGGTTCCCCCGCCGCCACCGCCGAGCACCGGGGGCGGGGGGAGATGGGTGTTGGAGCCGTTGCCGCCGGCACCGCCGTCCCCCGAGCCGCCGCTGCCGCCGCCCGCGCCACCGGTCAGGTCCAGCTTCTTGTCGTTGCCGCCGCCGCCGCTGCCGCCGCCGAGATCGGGGTCGCCGGCACCGGGCCCCTTCCCGGAGTCGGGTCCGCCCTTCGTCGGGTCCGGCACCGGGGCCGGGGGCAGGTCCAGGCTCACCGGCCGGTACCCGAAACCGAAGTCCGCGTTCAGGGTGTTGTAGGCCGCCTCCAGCGCGGCCATCGGGTCCGGCGACAGCGCCAGGCGCTCGTCCACGACCCGGGGCACCCTGCGCTTGTCCAGGCAGCGCTCGACGTCGGCCAGCCAGATCTCCTTCGCCCGCAGCTCCAGCTTGTCGTAGAAGTCCTGCTGCCGGGGGTCGCCGAGCGCCGTGCTGACCGACTGGAGGTTGCCGAGCGAGTCGATCTGCGGCGTGACGTTCTGCAGGGTCTCCGTCAGGGCCTGGAGGATCGCGTGGGACGGCCACAGCGTCCCGCTGTCCCACCACGACTGGTGGACGTACTGGAGCCCCCGGACCGCTCGGTCGATGGCATCGGCAGACGCGTAGAGGTCCGCCTCGAACGGCGACCTGTGGAGCTGGAGCCGGATGGTCTCCAGCTCCAGCGCGTACCGGTCGAGGAGCGTCTTGAACTCGCCGGCCGCGTCCCCCTGCCAGCTGCTGTCCGGCGCGTCCAGCGACCCCGCCCACTCCTTCACCCGCGGTTCCCAGGTGCTCAGCCAGGCGTTGACCTTGGTGAGCCCCGCCGCGGCGGCCCGCAGGCTCGCCGAGTTGACCGTGTCGTTGCCCCGGCCGCCCGGCATCAGCGGGGCGAAGATCTCGCGGTGCTGGTTGATGAACTTGGACAGCGGCTTGTCCGAGTCGTTGCCCCAGTCCGTGTAGTTGACGCTCAAGGTGATCGAGTAGTTGTAGTGCTCCTGTCCGATGGAGAAGTTCCACGCCCACCAGACGTCGGGGGTACCCACCCCGGCGTGCTGGCCGTCGGCGGCTCCCCCGTTGGCGTAGTAGCCCGAGCCCCACACCATCTTCATCACCGGCCGGAGCCACGGCTTGTCGGGCGAAGGTCCCGCGACCTCCTCCCTGGTGACGATCTTCGCGGTGCGCTGAGCCTCGGAGGCGAACGTCTTGAGGACGTCCTCCCATCGCATCGTGCCCATGGGCTTCGCTGTCTCCGATCAGATGAGGCTTGCGGGGGGAAGGGGGCCGGCCGGTGGTGGTGCGGAACGCGGCGGGGTCCGGTGAGCCCTCGGGCCCACCGGACAGGTGACGACCGGGCCCTGGTCAGCCGGACTTCGTCGGCGCCGACGAGACGACCTTGTTGAGGATCTGCATCATCTCGGCGGCCGTCATGGCCTCCTCGTGGGCGGCGTCCATGATCTCCAGGGTCTTCAGGATCTCCAGCTGGGCGTCGGTCATCTGCAGACCGGCCTTCTTGAGATCCGCGGCCAGGCCCTTGGCCAGGGCCCCGAAGTTGGCCTTGACGTTCCCCGCCGCGGGGAACGTGGCCGCGTGGCCCGTCAGCAGAGCAGTGAACTCGCCCGCCTCGACCCCGCCGAAGGCCAGCATCGCCTGGTAGCCGGGATCGGCGGCCAACTCCCGCAGGAAGTTGTTCAGCTGGACGTTGGCGAAGTACTCCAGGTCGTCGTGGTTCACGCTGAGCGTGTGGTGGAGATCGACGTTCCCCGGCCCGGGCTCAGCCATCGTGCCCGCCTCGCGCGTGGTCGCGGTCCACCGCGGTCACCCGATGCCCGCGCCGGCGCGGCGGTCGGCGTCGCGCAGCAGGCCGTGCATCTCGCGCAGCGCGCCGGCGGCCCGGGTGATGTCGTCCGTCATGTCCTTCTCGTTGTTGCTCAGCGTCGTGCGGAACTCCGAGGCCGCCGTGGCGAGAAGGCCGGACAGCTGCGCCTCAGCCGTGCGCAGGGCCGCGACGCAGTTCTCCATGCTGCTGTGCATCCGCGCACCGGCCTGGCTGAGCGCGTCGGCCGCCTCGTCGATGTTCGCGTGGTTGAGGGCGATGTTCGCCATGGGTCGATCCTTTCGTTCGGCCGCCGGCCGGGCCGGCGGTGACGGCCGGCCGGACGGCTACGGGGAGGGGACGGTCAGCTCGGGTTGAGCACGCCCTTGACGTGGCTCGAATGGACGCTCCAGTTGCCGCCGACACCGTTCGCGTCGTCGTGCGCGGCGTTGATCTGCTGGTGCCCGCTGGTGAAGCTCGACTGGAAGCTCTCGTAGGCCGCCTTGAGCTGGTTGTAGCGGCTCGTCCAGTCGTCGATGTTCTCCTGGTAGCGCGTGCTGCAGGCGGCCTTGAAGTGGTCGTGGACCTCGCCCTTGATGGCGACGATGTCGGCGAGCGAACTGCGCATGTCCGCGATGCGGTCGTCCAGGGTGCGCAGAGTGGTGCGGACGACACTGTCGTCGGTCGTCAAGCTGGGAGGAGTGGACACAGGGTTCCCTTCGACGGTTCGGGTGCACGGCCGGCGAATGCCGCGGGAGGGGCGGTGGCGTCCCCTCCCAACACCTTCAACGGGGCTGCGGCGGCGGAGGGTTCAGCAGGGCCGCGGGATCGTCGTCCCGGTCTGCCGGAGCCGCCCCCGTTCCCTTGGGGACCGGCTGCGGATCGACGGCGGCGATGTCACCGCGCGCAGGCCGCGCCGGCGGTGCGGGCGGTGGGGACCGACCCGCCGGTCAGGACGGCCGGGTCGAGGCTGGGCCCGGTGGGGAGCAGGGTCAGCAGGGCCTCGGGGGCGGCCGAGGGGACGACGGCGCCGTAGCCGAGCTGCTGGGCGGCCGCCGCCGAGGCGAGCGGGTACTTCACCCCGGCGTCGGTGACCAGGTAGAGGGTGCCGCCGACGCCGGCACTGGACAGGGCCCGGACCAGGGCGCCGCCGCCGGGCCGGACGGCGATGCTGTCGGCGCCGGCACAGGCCGGGTCCACGCCCGGCTGGGCGGCCGGCGGCGCGCCCGCGACGGCCTGGTCGTCGAACAGGACGACCGACGTGGTCGGCGCCTGGTCGGTGAGCGCCGACTCGGCGCAGATCCCACGGCCCTGGGGGACGGTCACCAGCTCCGGCGGCGCCGCGGGCAGCCCGGCCGCGGCGGGCGTGGGCCGGGCTGCGGCGGTGTGGGCGGCGAGGTCGGCCGGGCTGAGGCGGGCCGGGGTGACGGCCGCGCCCCCGTAGGCGCCGCTCTGGGTGCGCAGGTCGTTGCGGAGCAGTTCGAAGGCCATCGTGCCGAGCGGGGTGAGCCCGGCCGGGGTCAGCAGGTACGGGTCGCCCCCGGGGCCGGTGAAGAGCTGGCCGAACCGGGTGGGGCCGGCGGTGAGCTGCGGGCCGGCGGCGCCGCGGGACTCCACCTCGGGTGCGGCCAGGTCCGGCCCGGCGGTCAGGGAGTCGAGGAAGGCGGCGGTCACCGGGTAGGCGGTGACCGCGGCCTGGCCGAGGGCCTGGCGGGCACCGTTGCGGGTGTCGACGCGAAGCCGGCGGCCGTGCCAGAGCAGGTACTCGGTGCCGTCGGGCGCCGCCACCAGGGCGCCCTGGCCCTCGGTGAGGCCGGTGCCCCGGCCGCCGGGGCCGACCGCGAGGGCCAGTTCGGGGCGGCGGCCACCGGACGGGGCCGGCCGGCTGACGGCGCAGGCGAGCCAGGGCGCGGCGGCGAGCCGGCCGGGGGCGGGCAGGCCGTCCGGGGCCCCGAGGATGCCGACCGCGGCGCCGCGCGGGGTGCCGGCCAGCGAGTTCACGCTGACCTGGTCGACCACCAGCTGGTCGCCGGCCAGCAGCCGGGCGCTGGCCTCGTTCAGCACCGGGCGCAGGCTGCCGTCCAGGTAGAGGTAGCGGGCGCCGCTCTCCTTGACCACCACCAGGGTGCCGGGCTTGCGCCAGCCCGTGGCGCCGCCGGGTACCAGCGCCCCGTACACGGCGACGCCCAGGCACACCAGGACGGCGACGACCAGCCCGGTCACGGTGCCCCGCGAGGTGCGCCCGGACGGGGTGTCGGGGGCGTCGGGCTCGCCGCGCAGCATGCCGGTGGCCAGCCTGCCCATCACGAACAGGTGGGCCTGCACCTGGTCGCGCTTCGACTGCATCTCGTGGTTCTCCTAGGAAGGTCGGTGGGTGGCGGACCGTCAGGGTGGCCGGGGCCCGGCCGGCGGATCTTGGCGGGCGGGCCCGAGGGCCTGCCCTAGCCCGCGACGGCCCGCAGCGCGTGGTAGACCCCAGCGACGGCCAGCGCCAGAGGCAGCACCGCCATCGCCGCGAGCGAGTGCAGCAGGTCGGCGGCCCGGCCCCAGTACGGCAGGAGCCGGCGGCCGGGGACCGTCCAGGCGGTTATCGCCAGCGCGGCGGCCACGCCGAGCAGTCCGGCGAGCAGCAGCAGGCGGCCGCCGGTCCGCTGGTCGAGGGCCACGCCGCCGAGCAGCAGCGCCAGGCCGTAGACGCCGGGGAGCAGGACCGCCAGCCGCTGCGGGATGCTGCCGACGGCCCGGCCGTGCAGCAGCAGGAGGATGGACAGGGCGGCCGTCAGGGCCGCCGCGGCCCAGCCGTCGACGCCGGCCAGCACGGTGGTGCAGAGCGTGAGGACCAGTCCGAGCGCCAGGTGGAAGGAGGTCAGGTAGTCGTCGGCGATGTCGCTGCGGCTCAGCACGGTGCCGCTGGGGAAGGGCGCGATCCCCTCCTGCAGCTCCTCGGCGTTGCGGGGCAGCGCGGGCAGGCGCAGTCCGGACAGCCTGAAGCAGATCCCGGGGACGAAGGCGCCGACGACGACGGCCAGGACGGCGATCACCGCCGCCGCCTCGGACGTGCCGAGGCCGTTCAGCAGGAGCGCGCCGGCCAGCACGGCGTGCAGGGCCACCAGGGCGGTGCCGAGGAAGAGCGGCGCCGAGCAGCCGACGGCGGCCACCGCGAGGACCGCCGCGCCGGCCGCGGCCGAGCCGCCGGCCAGCAGGCGGGCGCCGGCCGCGCCGTCTCCGCCGCCGGTGGGCAGCAGGGCCCCGGCCAGGGCCAGGTAGGGCACCGCCGCCGCGCCCAGCGCCGTCCCGGCACCCGCGTCGCCCACCGCCCGGGAGCCGCTCGCGGCACCGAGCAGCAGCAGCACCCCCGTGAGGGCGGCGGCCAGGTCGCGGCTCCCCCTCGTCCCGGGGAGCAGCAGCAGCGCCAGCCCGCCCACCAGGACGGACAGTGCCAGGCCCAGCGCCAGGTGGTGGGTCAGTGCGGGCCGCCAGGTGTCCGGGCGGGCCCGCATGGCCGTGGCGACGCCGTCCGCCATGTCGTCGAAGTGCACCTCGGGCAGCGGGTCGCGGCGCGGGCGCAGGTGGAGCTCGTCGCCGTCGTGCAGTCCCAGCGCGTCCGCGCCGAGCTCCTCGTCCAGCGGCGCACCGCCGAGGCGCTGGAGGATCCAGCCGTCGTGGTCGACGCCCAGTTCGTCCAGGCCCGGCCCGGCGAAGCCGAGGACGGCCGGCAGCAGGTCGGCCAGCGGCACGTCGGCGGGCACCGCGAGGTCGAACACCGCGTCGGGTGTCCGGAACCTCAGTCGGCACAGTCCAGCAACGGTGGTCCCGTTCAAGGCTCTCCAATCTCCAACGACCCGGCGGGGGCGGGCGGCGCGGTGCCCCGGCGGGATGTCCTGACGGGGTGGGCGCCCCGGCCGCCGCCCGGGGGGCGAGCGGGCCGGGGCGCCGCCCGCACCAGAGACACGTGGCACGGAGCCCCTGGGGTTCACCACCGGTCAGGGCCCGGTCGGCCGGCCGGTGAACCTCCGCAGGGCCGCCGTCCGTGCTCCTGGGCGGACGACACGCGTCCCGGGCCGCGGATCACCGGTCGGCCGTCCCCCATCGCGAGGAGCCCTTCGTTGAGCGTGGTGCTGGTCAACCGTCCGCCCAGGCGCCCCGGCCCGGAGATGCCCGACGGCGAGATCCAGTTGCAGGAGCCGCCCGCCCTCCCCGAGGCGCAGAGCGGCATGGCGAGCGTGATCAGCATGGCGCCGATGGCACTGAGCTCGCTCTCGATGGTGTTCATCTTCCTGCGCCCGGGTGAGGGCGGCGGCATCCTGATGTACGTGGCGATGGGCATGATGGGGCTCTCCGCCGTGGGCATGCTGGTGACCCAGCTCATCCGCGGCTCCAGCGACCGGAAGCGGGAGCTGCGCGCCGAGCGCCGGGACTACCTGCGCTACCTGTCCCAGATCCGCCGCCAGGTGCGCGCCCACGTCGTGCGCCAGCAGGAGGCGCTCGGCTGGCGCCACCCCGCGCCGTCCGTGCTGGCCGCGCTGGCCCGCACCTCCCGGCTGTGGGAGCGCCGCAGTACGCACCCCGACTTCGGGGACGTCCGGATCGGGACGGGCCCGCAGCGCCTCGCCGTGCGGCTGGCCCCGCTGTCCACCAAGCCGGTGGAGGACCTGGAGCCGCTCTGCGCCCACGCGCTGCGCCGCTTCATCAACGCCTACGGCACCGTGGCCGACCAGCCGGTCGCGGTCTACCTGCGGGGCTACGCGCAGATCCTGCTGCGCGCCGACGACCGCGCCGACGCCCGCGCGCTGGCCAGGGCGATGCTGGCGCAGCTGACCGTCTTCCACGCGCCCGACGAGCTGCGGATCGCGGTGGTCACCGACGCCGAGCACCGCGCCGAGTGGGAGTGGACGAAGTGGCTGCCGCACGCCCTGCACCCGGTGGACACCGACGGGGTGGGGCCGGTGCGCCTGGTGGCGGGCTCGATCGCGGAGATCGAGCAGCTGCTCGGCGGCGAGTTCGGGGCCCGTCCGCCGTACGAGCCGGACGCCCAGCCCGGGCGGGACGAGCCCTACACGGTGATCGTGCTGGACGGTCCGCAGGTCGGCCCGGCGACCAGGGCGGCGCTCGCCGGCTACCGCAACGCCACGCTGCTCGACCTCGGCGACACCCTGGAGTGGAAGCCCCTGCGGTTCCGCCTGCGGCTGCGGATCGAGGGCGGCGCCCTGGCGATGGTCGGCGCGGACCGCAACCACCGGGACGACGTCACCCCCCTCGGCCGCCCCGACGCCCTCTCGGCGGCCGCCGCCCGCCGGCTGGCGCTGGGGCTGGCACCCTTCCGGATCGGCGACAGCACGGAGGCCGGCGAGCCGCTGGAGACCGATTTCGACCTCGCGATGCTGCTCGGGATCCGCGACCTGCACCGGCACGACGTGGTGGAGACCTGGTCCCGGCGCGGGATCGCGGACCGGTTGCGGGTCCCGCTCGGCATCGCCGCCGACGGCTCGCCCGTCGAACTGGACATCAAGGAGTCGGCGCAGGGCGGCATGGGCCCGCACGGCATGCTGATCGGCGCCACCGGCTCCGGCAAGTCCGAGCTGCTGCGGACCCTGGTACTGGCGCTGGCCGTCACGCACTCCTCCGAGGTGCTGAACTTCGTCCTGGTCGACTTCAAGGGCGGCGCCACCTTCCTCGGCCTCGACCGGCTGCCGCACACCTCCGCGGTGATCACCAACCTGGCCGACGAGGCCTCCCTGGTGGACCGGATGCGGGACGCACTGCACGGTGAACTGGTGCGGCGCCAGGAGCTGCTCCGGGCCGCCGGCAACTACAGCTCGCTGCTCGACTACGAGACGGCCCGCGCCGCCGGGGCGGCCCTGGAGCCGCTGCCCACGCTGTTCGTGGTGGTCGACGAGTTCAGCGAACTGCTGGCCGCACACCGTGACTTCATGGACCTCTTCATCATGATCGGCCGGCTGGGCCGCTCGCTCGGCGTGCACCTGCTGCTCGCCTCGCAACGGCTGGACGAGGGCCGGATGCACGCGCTGGAGTCCCACCTGTCCTACCGGATCGGGCTGCGGACCTTCTCCGCCATGGAGAGCCGGGGCGTCCTCGGCGTTCCCGACGCCTACCAGCTGCCCTCCCAGCCCGGCAACGGGTTCCTGCGCAGCGACATCGCCACCCTGACCAGGTTCAAGGCCGCGTACGTCTCCGGGCCGTACCGGGCCAGGCGCCGGGCGGCCCGTCAGGAGGTGGTGGCCGGTCAGGTGGCCGCGTACGGCACCGAGTACGTGGCACCGCGCCGGACGCTCGCCCTCCCCGCGGAGGCCGAGCCGCCGTCGTCGCCGGAGCCGCCCGAGCAGAGCGGTACCCTGCTGGACCTCGCGGTGGCGCGGCTCACCGACGCGGGGCCGCCCGCGTACCAGGTGTGGCTGCCCCCGCTGGACGTCCCGCCCACCCTGGACGAGCTGCTGCCGCCGCTGGCGCCGCACCCCGAGTACGGCCTGACCACCGAGGGCGAGGCCGCCAGGGGAACCCTGACGGTGCCGGTGGGCGTCGTCGACCGGCCCTTCCAGCAGGCACGCGACCTGCTCACCGCCGACCTCTCCGGCGCCGGGGGCCACGTGGGTGTCGCGGGCGGCCCGCAGAGCGGCAAGAGCACCCTGATCCGCACCCTGCTGTGCGGGCTCGCACTCACCCACACCCCGCTCGAAGTGCAGTTCTACTGCCTGGACTTCGGCGGTGGCACGCTCTCCGCGCTGCGCGGGCTGCCGCACGTCGGAGGGGTCACCGGCCGGCACGACCCCGAGCGGGTGGTGCGTACCGTCGCCGAGGTGAACGGCATCCTGGTCCGGCGCGAGCAGCGCTTCGCCGAGCTGGGCATCGACTCCGTCTCGGCCTTCCGCCGGCGCCGGGCCGCCGGCGAGCTGCCCGAGGAGCGGCACGGCGACGTCTTCCTCGTGATCGACGGCTGGAACACCGTCCGCCAGGAGTTCCCCGACCTCGCCCCCGCCCTGACCCTGATCGCCCAGCGCGGCCTGAACTACGGCATCCACCTGGTCGTCGGGACGACCCGCTGGGGCGAGGTCACCGGCGCGCTGCGCGACCTGCTGGGCACCCGGTTCGAACTCCGGCTCGGCGACGCGGTGGACTCCGCCATCAACATGCGGGCGGCCGGCAAGGTGCCGAAGATCCCCGGACGGGGCCTGACCGGCGACGAGATGCACTTCCTCGCCGCCCTGCCCCGGCTGGACGGCGGCAGCGGCACGGACGACCTCGGGGCGGGCGTCGCCGACCTGGTCGACGTGCTCGCCGACCACTGGACCGGCCCGCGCGCCCCCGAGGTGCGGATGCTCCCGCTGTCCCTGGACGCGGCCGCGCTGCCCGGGCCCGAGGGCCGGCTCCGCATCCCGATCGGCCTCCAGGACACCACGATCGCGCCGCTGTGGCACAACTTCGAGGAGTCCCCGCACCTGCTGGTGGTCGGCGACAGCGAGGCGGGCAAGACCAACCTGCTCAAGCTGGTCACCGCGGCCGTCACCACCGCCTACACCCCCGCCGAGGCGCGGATCATGCTGGTCGACTACCGGCGCGAGCTGCACGAGGCCGTCCCCGACGACTACCGGCTGGGTCACGCGGTCGCCGTCGACGTCCTGCGGCAGATCGTCGACGGCGCGGCCCGGGCCATGGCCAACCGCCTGCCCGGCGCCGATCTCACGCCGGCCCGGCTCAAGTTGCGGGACTGGTGGGAAGGGCCCGAACTCTTCATCGTGGTCGACGACTACGAGCTGGTGTCGGGCTCCCCCGGCGGCATGTCCGCCCACCCGTTCGCGGCCCTGTTCGACTACCTCGCCCAGGGCGCCGAGCTGGGCCTGCACCTGATCGTCGCGCGGGGCGCCAACGGCATCGGCCGCGCCTCGTCCGACCCGCTGCTGCGCAAACTGGAGGAGGTCAACACCCCCGTGCTGCTGCTGTCCTGCCCGCCGAGCGAGGGGTACCTCTTCGGCAACGTCAAGCCCCGCGACTTCCCGCCCGGCCGCGGCCTCTACATCACCCGGCGCCGCACCGTCCAGGTGCAGACCGCGATCACGGCCGGTGCCGGGGACGGGACGGGGACCGGTGAGGGGGCCGGCAGAGGGGAATCGTCGTAGACGGGCGGGCCCGGGACGCCCTCGGCGAGCGCGGGGGCACGGGCGGGCGCGGGGACGGCGCGGGGACGGCGCGGGGACGGCCGGGCGCGGGGACGGCGCGGGGACGGCGCGGGGACGGCCGGGCGGGCGGGGTGAACCTCCGGCGGTGCCGGGCCCGTAGAGCCGGTTGGTGCCCCGCCAAGACGCGACCGGGCAGGGAGAGGGCAGAGCGATGAGCACACCAGCGCCGGCGGCCGGAGCCGACCCCGGTACGGACCCCGGGCCGGGGTCCGTACCGGGGTCCCTGAGCGGGCCGCGGTCCGGGGCAGGGCCCGGGCGGAGGGTCGAGCCGGCCGTCGGGGACGGGTCGCGGGACGGCGGCGGTGTGGCGGGCGGCGGTGCGCCGGTGTGGCGCCGCCTGACCCGACGCATCGGTGGTGCCGAGACCGGCGCGGCGGGCCCGCCGCCCGAGCCGACGGCCGGCGCCGGGCCGTCGGGCCTGCATCGCGTCGGTGAGCACTTCGTCATCGCCCCGGGCGCGGGCGTGGGGACGGCTCCCGCCGGGACGGCACCGAACGGCCTGCCGACCGGGCTGACGACGGCGCTGGCCCGGCTTCGGCCCTCCCCGAACTCCCTGGTGCTGCTGGCGGCCGCCCCCGACGCGGCGACCGTGCTGCTCGGCCGGCTGGCGGAGCTGACCCGGGCGGCCGCCGAACGGGGTGCCACCACCCTGGTCCTGGCCGCCTCCGGACTCGCGGCCCCGCCGGAGTCCGGACGGCGCCCGGCCGAACAGCTCGCGGAGCTGGCCGGGCTGTCGGTGGTGGCCCCGGACGGAATGGTCACGCTCCGCCCCGACGGCACCCTGCTGACCACCGGTACCGCGGAGGGCGCTGCCGCCTCCTGGTGGATCTGCCCGCCCGCCGGGGCGGTCCAGGGACTCGGCCCGGTCTGGCCGCCGGCCGAGCCGGCGGGCCCGGCCGCCGCCGCCACGGTCACCGCTGCCGCCGTTTCCCCTGCCGAGGTGCCCGCAGCGTCGGAACCGGTGCTCGCCGCACCGGTGACCCTCGCAGCCCCCGCGCCGTCCGCCACCGTTGCAGCCACCGGTCCTACCGGTCCCACCGTTACCGCCGCGGGCAACAGCTCCGCACCGATTCCGGAGGCCCCCGTGCGGGAGGCACCGGACGCCACCGGGCAACCCGATCCCGACGGCCTGCTCGCCACCGCGCTGCCCCGCGGGTTCTGGATCAGGAGCGGATCATCCGCCGAACTCGCCGGGCCCGCCCCGCTGCATAGGGCCACCACGACCGACAACACCGTGGTCCTGGTGGTCGGCCGCCCCGGCGGGCCGCTGCCGACCGCCCGGCAACTGGCCGCGGTCGTCCGCCGGCTGCTCCCGTCCACCCCCGGGGAGCTGCTGCTCAGCGCGCCCTGGTCGGCCGTCGTCGCACTGGTCGGGCTCGCCGCCGAGCTTGCCGCCGAGCTGGAGCGTGACGTACGGGCGGCCGTCGGCCTGCCGATGCGCACCGCCGGCGGCCTCTCGTCCCGGCTGCTGGACGCCGAGGGCCGGGCGACCTGGGAGCCCTGGCTGACCGAGCTGACCGCCTGCGCCGGGACCCGCCGCGTGGTCGCCTCCGCCTGGCGCAGCGCGCCGGCCGGCCTTGCACCCTGCGGTCCGGCGGTCTTCGGGACCGCCCTGCCGGGTTGGCGGCTGGAGGCCGTGCCCGCCGGCCTCTGGTTGCGCCCGGCCGACCCCGGGCCGCACCGGGAGCCCCGACTGCTGGATCCGGACCCGGCGCGCCCGCTCCTGCTGGTCGGTGCGGGAGGTCAGCCGGTTCCTCCGGAGATCCTGGCGGACGTGGGCAGCCTGCTGGCCGCGCTGGCGGGGCCGGGGGCAGCCGAGCCCGCCGTGGTGGTCGACGGCGTGCCGGTCCACCCTGAGGTGAGCTTCGGCCGGCCCGGCGGCCCGGCGGTCGTGGCCGCCGAGCAGGCTTCGGACCCGGTGACGGCCGGGCCGACGGGCGAGCACCCGGACACGGCCGAGCCGACCCGCGGGCAGCCGGACGAGCGACGCATCGCAACCTCCGCGCAGCCCCGTCCCCTGGTCTCCGAGACGGCCACCGCCCCCGACCGAACCGCCCCCGACCGGACGGCCCTCGCGGCCGAACGCACCGCCTTCAAGGCCCTGCTGGGAAGCCACTTCCAGCGCTGCGCGAGTCACGCCGATCAGGTGGCGACGCGGCTCCCGGCCCTGCGCTCCGTCGCGCGGGAGGATCTGAAGTGCGACTTGGCGGCGGTCTACCTGCACCACTGGGACTCCGGCGTCCCGGTCACCCGCGCGGAGCTGATCGAGACAGCCCGCCGATCCGATCCGGGGGCGCTCGCCCCCTACCTGGCCTGCCTGGGATCGGGGCTGCGCAGGCTGCCGAGCCACCACGGCGCCGTCCTGCTGGGCGCCCACGCGGGTGCGCCGGAGCTACGGCACTACGTTCCGGGGACGCTGCTGACCGAGCCCGCTCCGGTCGTCGGGGTCCCCTCCCACGACGTCGAGTTGGGGACGCCGGTCGAGTTCGCCCTGTGGTCCGTGACCGGCCGCAGGACGTCGGTTTTCGCCGAGGACGGCGAGCCCGAGGTGGTCTTCCCGCCCGGCTCGCGGTTCTCCGTCCTGGAGGTGATACCCGCCCAGGAGGATGTGCCGACCAGGGTCCTGCTCCGTGAGGACGGCCTGCCCGGGACCCAGCCGCGGGCCGGGAGCGGCCTTCCGGACCGCCGCGACGAACACGCCCGAATGCGGCTGCTCGCCTGGCTTGCCCGCCGGGACGTCCTCACCCCGCAGGAACGCCGCTCCCCGGACCGTCCCGACCGCCTCCGGCTGACCCCGGGCGTCGCACCGCACTGAACACCGTCCCCACCGGGCCGGGCGGCGGGCAGGGCCGGCGACCGCGGCCGCCCGGAATGCAATCCAGGACCGTCCGCCGGGGAACGGAACCGGACGCCCGCGTGGAATTCGGGTGAATGCACGCACGCCACACCTGGGACAGGAGGGCCGCTCCCCGGTCAGGAGTCCTGGGGAATTCCTCCGAGGGCGACACTCTGCCCGCGGAATTCCGCCACGACCTTCCCGGCGGAGTGCCGGACGGTCACGTCGTAGACGCCGTTGCGCCCGGAGCGCGCCCGCTCCACGGCCTCGGCGACCAGTTCGTCACCGACCGCGGCCGGGGCCAGGAAGGTGACCTGCGCGGCCTGCGCCACGGTGACCTGGCCGTAGCTGTTGCAGGCGTAGGAGAAAGCCGCGTCGGCCAGCAGGAACAGATAGCCGCCGTGCGCCATCCCGTAACCGTTGACCATCTCCTCGGTCACCCGCATCCGCATCAGGGCGCGCCCCGCGGACACCTCGTCCAGCGCGATTCCGAGCGTCTGGCAGGTCCGGTCGCGCTCGTACAGCGAGGCGATCCTGGAATGCCCGGCAAGGGCCGGTCCGATATTCGCGCCCATGAATTCCCGCTTTCCCCCGGGAGCAACCGGAAACGGTCGGTGCTCCGTGCAGCAGAATTACATCGAGCCGGGCCACCGGCTGTCAATGGCCGTGGTATTCCGCACAGGTGCGGCTCCGGCGGCCGCTCCGGCGGTGACTCCCCTGCGGGGCCGCGGGCATGACGGTGCGCCCGCCGGAGGCGGACGGCGACCAGCGACCAGCGACCAGCGAGCCGGGCAGCGACCAGCCGGCAGCGGGGCCGAGACGTCTGCGGCGGACATCCCGTCGACCCAATCTGCCTCTGTGGCAGACGAATTGAAAGATCATCACTATATGATCTGGCGCAGGCCGCGCACCGCCGTGGGCGCCCGGCCATCCGACGCGAAGGATCCCCACATGACCACATTCGCCGAGCGTCCCGCGGCCGTCGTGGATGTCGCCAACATCGCGCGGATCTACGACTACTACCTGGGCGGTCTCTACAACTTCGCGGTCGACCGGGAGAAGGCCGAGCGGATCAGGACCATGCTGCCCAGCGTCGACCTGCTGGCCCGGGCCAACCGGGACTGGCTGCGCCGCTCGGTACGGTTCCTGATCGCCCAGGGCGTGGACCAGTTCATCGATCTGGCCTCCGGGCTGCCCACCATGAACAACACCCACGAGGTGGCGCACGCCCGTAACCCGCAGGCCCGGGTGGTCTACGTCGACTGCGAGCCGTCGGCCGTCCGGCACGGCGAGGAGATCCTGGCCGGCGAACCGCTCGTCGCCATGATCGAGGCCGACGGCCGCGACCCGGAGCAGGTGTGGTCGCACCCCAGCACCCGCGAACTGATCGACCTCAGCCGGCCGGTCGGCATCCTGATGGGCGGCCTGCTGGTCTTCGTCGACGACGCGCAGGACCCGGCCGCCCTGGTCACCTCCTACCGGGAGGCGTGCGCCCCCGGGAGCTACCTGTCGATCTCGCACCTTTCGGACGACCTCGCCGACGAGGCCACCCGCGTCCAGGTGGGGCGGATGACCGACGCCTACCTGGCCGGGGTGGGCCAGCAGTTGTACGTCCGCGACCGCAAGGTGATCGCCTCGTGGTTCGAGGGCATGGAGCTGGTCGAGCCCGGCCTGACCCTGATGGCGGACTGGCGCCCGGACCCGGGTCTGGACGTCGACGCGCAGACCGCCTCCCGGGTCCTGGGGTACGGCGCGACCGCCCGGGTCCTCTGACCCGGCCCCGGCGAGCCGGGTCCGTCCGCTCCGGGAGGCGCTTCACCCGCGCCCCCGGACCGGACGGGCCGCACGGGCCCGGCCGCCGTCGCGGCTGCCGTCCGCCGCGAGGGCGCAACTCCACCCGCTCCAGGCCCGGTTGCCCGGCTGTCCCCCGCCCGGGGCGGGCTTCTCCCCCAGGGCGGGCGTCACTCCCGCGCCGCGCCGGCCCCGCGCAGCCAGCGGTCGAGCGCGGCGAAGTCGGCCTCGGTGAGCCCGGTACGAGGGTCCACCCGGTGCAGCAGGGCCGGGCCCGCGTGGTGCGCGGCCACCCAGGCCCGGTCGGCGGCGGTGATCTCGTCGTCGACCCAGGCGAACGGCCTGGCGCCGGCCAGGCCGACCAGGGCCCGGGTCTTCCAGTGCAGTCCGCGGCGCTCGTCCGCCCGCTGCTGCTCCTCGGACAGCTCCGGCGGGTCCAGCACCGGGAGGTCCGGCAGGCCGATCGCGGGCGCCACGTCGGTGTTGGCGTCGGCCATCCACGTGGTGGCCCAGACCAACTCGCACGGAAGCGCGAGGAGTCGTGGCCCGAGCGCCGGATCGAGCCGGGCCAGCAGCGGATTGGCGGCCGCCCCGGCCGCGGGCGTCGCGCGGTGCCCGTGCGCGGTGCTCGCGGGGTGTTCACGAGGTGTCCCGCCGAACGGGAGGAGAGGTCCGTCGACGTCGAGGAAGAGCAGTGGGAGCGGTGATCGGCCGGTCATGGCCGCATGCTACTGCGACGTCGGGCGACGTCCGTCTGCTCGTTCCGCCCGTCCGCTGCTGCCCTGCCCGGCGCCTACACGCTCACACCTTCGCCGCCCGTGCCGTCCATCCGGCGCCAGGAGGGGAAGGCCGGCGGGCAGAGCGTGATCAGCAGGTACGCCCCGCCGACAAGTGCGAGTGCCGTGGTCAGCCCGGCCCGGTCGACCAGGAAGCCGCAGGCGAGGCCGCCGAGCGGCGTCGCCAGCAGCACTCCCGCCGCCAGGACGCCCGTCACCCGGCTGCGCAGTGCGGGGGGCACGAGCTCGTACAGCACGGTCGAGACGATCGGGTTGAGGATTCCGGCGGCCACACCGGCGACGGCCAGCGTGACGGCCAGGGGCAGCAGACCGGGCGCGAACGCCGCGACCAGCATGCGCGGGCCTCCACTCACCAGGAGGCAGCAGGCGTACAGCGTGCGGCGGGGAAGCCGGGCGCCCAGCACCGCGTGCAGCAGCGACCCGCCGAGCGCGCCGGCCGCGAAGAGGCCGGCGAGCAGGCCGAGGTCGATCGATCCGCCCAGGTCGCGCTCGGCGTGCACGGGCAGCAGTACGGCACTCCATGCCTGGTCCAGGCCGTTGGTGACCATGAGCACCAAGGTGATGGCGAGCAGCAGGCGCTGACGGAGCAGGAAGACCAGGCCCTCGCGCAGTTCCTCGCGGTACGTACGCAGGTTGACCGGGGGCGCGTTCCGTTGCGGGGCGGCGGCGGGAACGCGCCGGACACCGAGGGCGACCAGCAGCGCCGAGACGCCGAAGGTCGCCGTGTCGAGGAGCAGGACCGGACCGGCCCCGACGAGCGTGATCAGTACGCCGGCCCCCGCGGCGCCCAGCAGCCGTGCCCCTCTGGACGCACTCGTGTACAGGCTCATGGCCCGGGTGAGCGGGATGCCGGCGTGGTCGGCGAGATCGGGGGCGAGCACCTGGCGCGCGGTCTCTCCCGGGGCCTGGAACAGGCCGTTGACCGCCATGAGGACGCACAGCTGCCAGAACCGCAGGAGGGCGGCCCACTGGAGGACCGGGATCAGCCCGACGGCCGTCCCGCACACCAGGTCCGACAGCACCGATGCACGCAGGCGGCCGATCCGGTCGATCACCGGTCCGGCCGTGAGCGCCGACACCGCCAGCGGCAGCATCCCGCAGAAGGCCACCAGGCCTGCCCGGGAGGCGCTTCCGGTGGTCTGCAGGACGAACCAGGGCACTCCGATGCCCGCGAGGGCGTTGCCGGTGATCGAGACGAGATTGGCGGCCAGCAGGGCGCCGAGCGGCCGCCGGTCCGGGGCGGCCCGGGCCTCGTCGGCGCGGTCGGTGGCGGCGACGGTCATGGGGATGTCTCCGTGCGGTCGTCGGGTCGTCAGCTCTTCGGGAGGGGAAAGGCGTGCAGGTGGATGCGGACGGGGACGGCCCGGGCCTCGTCGGCAGCGGCCCGGTCGCGGAAGCTCTGTACGAGTTCGTGCGTCCGGCCGACGAGTTCCCGTGCGAGTTCGGGCGTCAGGCGCAGGTTGAAGTCGCTCATGTCCCAGCTGCGACGCCACTCCTCGGGCCGGTCGCCGGTGCCCGCGAGCCAGTCGGCCAGCTCCCGGGCGTGGACCGCGGCCACCTCGTTGAGGAACACGCCCATGGCGCCGCGCACTTCGGGATCGGGATGCTCCAGGAAGTCCTCAAGGCTGTCGAACCGGTGGCCGCGGTGCTCGGCCCGCCACCAGCGTTCACGGGTGGTGCCCCGGTCCGTCTCCTCCGCGATGAAGCCGTGCGCGCCGAGCTGCCGCAGGTGGTAGCTGACCGAGGCGGACGACTCGCCGAGCCTGGTGGCGAGCTTCGTGGCCGTGGCCGGGCCGTTCTCCCGCAGCGCGGCGAGCAGGCGCATCCGCAGCGGGTGCGCGAGGCCGCGCAGGGAGCGGGCGTCGAGGCTGCGTACGGCGGGCTGAGGTTCCGTCATGGCCGGCAGACTAGCGATCGCCACCATTCCTTTGCAACGAAGTCTTTGCATGAAGCGGGATCGCCGTGAGGGCCGCCGCACGGGCCCGTCCGCGGGCCCCCTCGGCCACCGTGGGCGAATCGGCACCTGACGTGCCGACAGGTGGTCACCGCCGGCTCGGAGGCCGTTCCCGGCGGACGCCTCCGGGGCTGGACGCTCTCGCGTATGGGCGTGAGCCTCTGGACGATGGCCCGGCGGGCGCGGCGGACGTTGACCGGAGCCATGACCGAGAACAGCAAGAACTCCGACCACACCCAGGACACCCGGGACCGCAGCACATCGGACGCGCAGCGGGCGACCGCCGGGACGGCGGCCGCACCCGTCACGCTGGTGATCGGCGGCACCGGCAAGACCGGCCGCCGGGTCGCGGCGCGGCTCACCGCCCGGGGGCTGCCGGTGCGGATCGGCTCGCGCGGAGCCCGGCCGCGGTTCGACCGGGGGGACCCGTCCGGCCGGGAGGCGGTGCTGGAGGGGGTCGGCGCCGTCTACCTGACCTACTACCCCGATCTGGCCTTCCCGGGGGCCGCCGAGGCGGTCGAGGCCTTCCCGGCGGGCTGCCGCCGGAGTTCGCGGACCTCTTCGACCTGATCACGGACGGGCGCAACGCCCACCTGGCCTCCGGGGTCCAGGAGGCCCTGGGCCGGGCGCCCCGCGACTTCGCGGAGTACGCCCGGAGGACCGCCGCCGCGGGCGCCTGGGACCTCTGAGCCCGCCCCCCTCCTGCTGTCGTCAACCACTGGTTGACGACAGCAGGGCGTCAACCTATGGTTGACGCATGACGAATCCGACCCGCATCACGTCCCCCGTCCGGCTCGACGACCTGATCGACGCCATCAGGAAGGTGCACCCCGACGCGCTCGACCAGCTCTCCGGCGCGGTCATCGCCGCCGACCACCTCGGCGAGCTGGCCGACCACCTGATCGGCCACTTCGTGGACCAGGCGCGACGCTCCGGCGCCTCCTGGACGGAGATCGGCCGGAGCATGGGCGTCTCCAAGCAGGCCGCCCAGAAGCGGTTCGTCCCCAAATCCTCCGGTGCGCAGCCGGACCTCGACCCCAGCCAGGGCTTCGGGCGCTACACCGACGACGCCCGCAGCGTCGTGATGGCCTCGCAGAACGAAGCCTACGCGGCGGGCAACAGCGAGATCCGCCCCGAGCACCTGGTGCTGGGGCTGCTCGGCCGGCCGGAGGCGCTGGGCATGGAGGCGATCACCGCCCAGGGCGTCACCGGCGACGCCGTCCGGGAGGCGGCCGTCGCGGCGCTGCCGCCGGCCGTCGCGGAGGTGCCCGAGCTGGTCCCGTTCGACGCGCGGGCCAAGAAAGCGCTGGAGCTCACCTTCCGGGAGGCGCTGCGACTGGGCCACAACTACGTCGGCACCGAGCACATCCTGCTCGCCCTGCTGGAACTCGAGGACGGCGACGGCGTGCTGACCGGTCTCGGCGTCGACAAGGCCGCCGCCGAGGCCCATATCGCGGCCGCGGTGGCCGCCGAGCAGGCCGCGCACGAGGGTGAGGAGCAGCAGGCCTGACGGTGCGGCGGCGGCCGCGGGCCCACCGCGACGGCACGGCCGACCGCCCGGCGGCGCGGGAACGTACAGGGCCGGACCGGTCCGCCGGGCCGATCCGCCGGCACCGGGCGGATCGGCCCGGCGGACCGGAGGAGCGGTTCAACCCAGCGGTTCAACCCAGCGGGTCAGCCAGCGGTTCAACCCAGCGGGTCAGCCAGCGGCACGCCTTCGGCGAGCAGCGCGTCGACGGCCGCCAGCGCCCGCTCCAGCCGCTCCACCCGGTCACCCCGAAGCTCCAGCCAGGGGGTGCGGCCGGCCGCGAGCACCTCGCGGAAGCGGCCGGTCATCCAGGGGCGCAGATGCTCGCCGTCTCGCAGCCCGTCGTCCTCGAACGGGACGCCCTGGTCGGAGGTCAGCAGGTAGAGGGCGCGCGGTGACAGTCCGGCGGCCAGCTCCCGGACGGGCCCGGTGACCGCGCCCCGGTGGCGCTCCTGCCAGACGGTGGTGGCGAGGGCGTCGGTGTCGCAGACCAGGACGGGGCCGCCGGCCCGGGCGGCCCCGTCCTCGGCGGCGCTCTGCCGGCGGCAGACCAGTTCGAAGTCCTGGTCGTCCCACTCCAGGTCGAAGACGGTCGGCGGCGGGCCGGCCGGGTCCGCGACGGCCCGGGCGACGGCCAGCTTGGCGGCCGTCAGCTCCCTGCCGTACTCGGGCACCCAGCCGGTCAGGGCGTGCGGGCCGCCCCTGGCGCGGAGCGCTGCGGCGAGGTCCCGGGAGAGCGTCGTGGTGCCGGTGGACTCGGCGCCGAGCACGACCACCCGGCGGGCCAGCCAGGCCCGGACGGGAGGTTCGAGGTCGCTCCAGTACCCGGCCGGGTCGGCGCGGACCTTCGTCCCCGACACCGGGAAGGTGTCGCGGCCCTGGTCCAGCAGCACGGCGGCGGCGCCGAAGCGGCGAGCCAGTTCGGTGCCGTAGGGCTCGGAGCTGAACACCGCGTCCACCACGGGGCTGCGGCCGTCGGCGGCCGCCGCCAGGGCGACTCCGTCCCGCATCAGGGCGACGTGCCCGTCCCAGGCCGTCTCGCTGTCGTAGTCGACCGTCAGGTTGTCGACCACGCCGGCAACCCGGACGTGCGGCTCGCCCGCCCAGGCCTCGGTGACCCAGGCGACCCGGGCGGCCAGCGGTATGGACTCGACGTCGGCGGCCATCACCACGACGGTGACGAGGTCGCAGGCGTCGGCGGCGCTGCGGATCAGGAAGTGGTGGCCGGCGTGCGGCGGGTAGAACTTGCCGATCACCAGGCCGTGCCGGAACCGCGCGCTCATGCCGGCACCGCCGCCGGCTCCGGGGTCGAGGCGGCGGCCAGGTCGCGGTGCCAGGCCCGCAGGCCGAGCCCGCAGAGACCGAGGAACAGCAGGTAGACGAGGGCGGTGAGGTCCAGCGACCTGCTCAGGTAGAGCGGGATGTAGACCAGGTCGGCGGCGATCCAGAAGTACCAGGTCTCGATCCGCCTGGTGTTGAGCAGCCATTGGGCGGCCAGCGACAGGGCGGTGGTGAGGGCGTCCCAGAACGGGGCGCTGTCCCCGGCCCGGGCGAGCAGGACGGTGAGCCCCCAGGTCACCGGGACGAGCAGGGACGCGGTGGCGGCCAGCAGGCGCGGCCCGGCGGGGCGGACGCTGACGCCGGTGCGGTCGGCACCGCCGCGCAGCCACTGCCACCAGCCGTGCGCGCCGAGGGCGAGGAAGACCACCTGCAGCGCGGCGTCCGCGTAGAGCCGGGCTCCGGCGAAGAGCACCAGGAAGAAGATGTTGTTAGCGATGCCGACGGGGAAGTTCCAGGCCTTGCCCTTGACGGTCAGCCAGACGCAGGCCGCGCCGGTGGCGAAGCCGAGCAGTTCGGCCCAGGTCACCTCGTCGCCGCCGACATGACCGAGCACGGTGGTGAGCGGCGCGGTGAGGTCACTCAGGAAATCGGTGATGGGCACGGCCCCTCCTGCACATTATGGTCAGGGTGACGATAATGATCCGGGAGGGGCCGCGCAACCCTTCCACCTGGCGGAACCGCAACGGACCGGCCGGCCACGGGGTCGGGCCCGTCCGCCACGGGCCGCTCACCCCGGTGCGCAGCCCGCCCAGGGTCTCGGTGCCCCCGCCCCTTGGTCACCCCGGCCCGGCAGCCACCCCGACCAGGAAGTCACCCCGGCCCGGCAGTCACCCCGGCCCGGCGGCCGCCCGTTCCGGCTCCGCCAGGAAGTACGCCAGCCCGACTCCCAGCAGCGGCACCGCGCACAAGGCCGTCAGCACCCCGCGCGGGCCGTGGCTCTCGGCGATCAGCCCGAGCACCGGCGCGATCAGGCCGCCGACGCTCACCGCCAGCCCCAGGGTGACCCCGGCGGCCGTGCCCGGCCGGGTGGGGAGGTAGTCCTGACCGAGCTTGACCAGTACCGCGAAGGGCAGGTTGAGGGCGGCGCCCGCCAGCACCGCGAACAGCAGCGGCGGGTACTGTCCCGGCATCAGCCGCAGCCCGAGCAGGGCGGGCACGGTGAGCGCCGTGCCCAGCCGGACGGTCCGCACCAGCCCGATCCGGTCGGCGATCCGCCCGCCGCCGAGCGTGCCCGCCACCCCGCCGCCCAGGAAGCAGGCCAGGGCCACCCCGCCGAGCGCCCGGGAGGCGTACAGATCGCGCAGCCAGTACAGCGTGACGAAGGTGCTCACCCCGAAGAAGACCACCGAGCGGACCACCTCGACGGCGGTCAGCAGCAGGAAGGGCCCCCAGCGGTCGGTACCGGCCGGCGCCCCGGCGCGGGCCGCGGCCAGCGCGCGCTGCCGGTGCCGGTCCCGGAACAGCACGTACGCCATCAGCAGAGCCGGCGGCACGAACAGCACCGTGGAACCCACGCCCCAGGCCACCAGTGCGGGCGTGGCGAGAACCGGCGCCAGGAAGAACCCGACGCTGCCGCCGGCCGCGAAGACGCCCATCGCCGCCGTGCTCTCCCCCGCCGCCTCACGCGCGGCCTTGCCGGCGGCCGGGTGGAACATCGCCACCCCGAGGCCGGACAGCAGCACCAGCAGCCACACCGCCGGGTAGGACGGGACCAGTCCCGACAGGCCGAGCCCGAGGCCCGCCAGCGCCACCCCCGCGGCGGCCGGCCAGCCGAGCCGCATCCGGTCGACGGCCACGCCGATGAACGGCTGCGGAACCGAACTGCCCAGCGTCGCGGCGAGGGTGAGTCCGCCGGCCGCCACGTAGCCGTAGCCGCGCTCCAGCACGAAGTAGGGAACCACGGCCGGCACCAGGCCCTGGTACAGATCGTCCACCGCGTGCGCGACGCCCCACATCCGCATCCGGCGCCAGACGCCGGGCTCCGCGGGTGGTGCCGTGACCGGTGCCGCCTTGAGCACTCCGGCCGGGGCCGCCTTGAGCACTCCGGGCGGCGCGGCGGGCGCGACCGGCTCCGGCGGGTCGGCGCGCCGCACACCGTCGTGCTGCCTGCTGTCCTGCGTACGGCTGTTCATGCCGTGGATCGACCTCCCGGATCGGCCCGTCGTGGGTACGGGCACCAGCCTGCCGGGGGCACCGGGTGGTCGGCTTCCGTTACTCTGACAACAAATGTCGAAATTCCGCCAGCACCCGCACGAGCCGACCCGCCGGCCGCTCGCGCACGGCGAGCGCGTCGAGTGGCACTTCCACACCGCGAACCAGCTGATCTGCCCGGGCCGGGGCGTCCTCCAGGTGTCCACGCCGGACGGCCGCTGGGTCGTCCCGCCGCACCGCGCGGTCTGGCTCCCGGCCGGCGTCCCGCACTCCCACCAGGCGTACGGGCCTGCCGAGTTGCGCTGCCTGGCCTTCCCCGCCGAGGTGAACCCCCTACGACTGGAGCGGCCGGCGGTGCTCGCCGTGACCCCGCTGCTGCGCGAGGTCATCGCCCTCCTCAGCGGGCCCGACTCGCCGGCCGGGGAGCCGCTCCGCACCCTGGAGCAGGTCGCCCTGGACCAGCTGCGGCAGGCCCCGCCACTGGCCATGCTGCTGCCCGCGGCCACCGACCCGCGGCTGCGCGACGTCACCGACCTGCTCGCCGCCGACCCCGCCGACCAGCGCTCGCTGGCCCGGCTCGGCGCGGCGGTCGGCGCCTCCGAGCGGAC
Organism: Kitasatospora herbaricolor; assembly: GCF_030813695.1. Lineage (NCBI taxonomy): Bacteria > Bacillati > Actinomycetota > Actinomycetes > Kitasatosporales > Streptomycetaceae > Kitasatospora > Kitasatospora herbaricolor. The sequence goes on along the minus strand of NZ_JAUSVA010000002.1, from coordinate 8,983,900 downwards.
CCTCAGCCGGCTGTTCCGCCGCGACACCGGCATGAGCTTCCCGCAGTGGCGGACCCAGCTGCGCCTGCAGCACGCCCTCACCCTGCTGGCCGCCGGCCACTCGGTCACCGCCGTCGCGGCCGCGACCGGCTACTCGTCCCCGAGCGCCTTCGTGGAGGCCTTCCGGCTCGCCTTCGGCACCACCCCGGGCCGGCACCGGCGCGAGGGCGGGCACTGAGCCGGGCGGCCCATCCGGAGTTCACCCGGCCCCCTGGTCGGAGGCGGCCCCCGGACCTGGGAGACTGGATCATGACCCTCAACCGCCGCCCGCTCGGGCAGCCCTTCTCCGAACCCGCCTCGGACGACTCCGCACCCGTCGTCCGCACCGGGCCGCTGCCCGTCGCGACGGTTCCGGAGTTCCGCCGGCCGCCCGGTACGGACGAGCCCGCCCCGGCCGCCACCTGGCGCCCGCTCGGCGCCCGCGACCTGCTGCCGTTCTCAGACACCGGCCGCCCGGCCGGGGCCTGACCGCAGGCTCCCCCGTACCGGACGGTCGCGCCGTCCGGTACGGGAAGCCGATCAACGGCCCGGGACGGGCCCGGACGGGATCAGCAGTCCGGGATCACCGTGCCGTTGTTGTCCTTGGCCACGTCGTTGCCCCAGCGGGACAGGTAGTAGGCCGACACCCACTGCCCGCCCGGGCCGACGTCCGGATCCGTCTTCAGCCACCAGTGGTTGAAGCTGCTCCCACCTGAGACTTCACGCCCCCAGGCCTTGCAGAACACATAGTTGGTGCCCTGGTACAGCGTCCCCGTACTGCTGGTGCTCGTGGGCGACGCGAACACCGGGGCGTTGGCGAAGGTGTCCACCCAGTACTTGGAGGCGGTCGGCGGCGGCGGTGTGGTCGAGCCGCCCGGACAGTCCGGGATCACGGTGCCGTTGTTGTCCTTGGCCACGTCGTTGCCCCAGCGGGACAGGTAGTAGGCCGACACCCACTGCCCGCCCGGGCCGACGTCCGGATCCGTCTTCAGCCACCAGTGGTTGAAGCTGCTCCCACCGGAGACTTCACGCCCCCAGGCCTTGCAGAACACATAGTTGGTGCCCTGGTACAGCGTCCCCGTACTGCTGGTGCTCGTGGGCGACGCGAACACCGGGGCGTTGGCGAAGGTGTCCACCCAGTACTGGCCGCCGCCGGGCGGCGGGGTGGGGCTGCCGCCGCCCGGGCCGTAGAGGCGGATCGCGCCGTAGTAGTCACCGTGCGAGGAGAGCGCCGCCACCTGGACGTGGCCGCCGGAGTACGGAGCCTCCGCGATCCAGCCCTGGCCCAGGTACATCGCCACATGATGGATGGTGGAGGCGGTGTTGCCGAAGAACACCAGGTCTCCCGGGAGCAACGGCCCTGTGCCGTCGGCGCGGTAGAACCGGGCGACCGCCCGGGAGGACGGCCACTGGGTGGTGGTCACCCCGTTGATCACGTCGGTGCCGACCGCCAGGTAGTAGGCGTAGCGCACCATGCCGGAGCAGTCGAGGCCCCGGACGTGGCAGTCGTTCGGGGCGCCGTTGGAGGCGTCGCAGATCCCGTACGACAGCCCGGGTTGCGCGCCGTGGCCGCCGCCCCAGGAGTACGGGGTGCCGATGAGCCCGCAGGCGGAGTTCACCGCGGCGGCGGCCTGCGGCGCGGCGCCGGAGGCGAGCACCCCGCAGGCAGGGGCGGCCTGGGCGGGCTGCGCCCCGGCGAAGAAGACCAGCAGGGAGGCGAACACGGCCAGCAGGGCCGCGTGCCGCAGCACCAGGAGTGCTCGGCGCGGTAACGGGTCGACGCGCGTAGTCATCAGGGAGTCCAGAGGGTCGACTGCCGGAAGTGGCAGGAGGGGGGCGGGAGTTGATGGCGGCCATTGAAGCAGCGGGAAACGCCCCCCGATAGGCCCTGGGCGGAAAATCGCGCCACCGACACGACTGCTTCACAGGCCTGTGGCGGTGGCCACCACAGGCCCGGCCCGGATGCCTTGCCGTCCACCACCGGCGGCGCCGCCCGGCTCGACGACACCTTGGGCGCCGCTCCCTGAGGACCGCAGGACGCGACGGCGGGCGGGCGTCCCGGCGGACACCGTCCCCGTGCTACCCCCGGGCGGCCGGGCGCGCCCGCGGCCCGGGCACGCGGACCCAGGCCATCCCCGCCGCCTGCGCGGCCCGGACCCCGTTGTCGGCGTCTTCGAAGACCAGGCAGCGCTCGGGGTCGACGCCCAACTGCCGGGCGGCCAGCAGGAACGGGTCCGGGGCGGGCTTGGGCCGCGGGTAGTCGCCGTCGCAGACCATCACCTCGAACCGGTCGAGCAGCCCCAGCGTGGTCAGCGAGGCCGTCACCGACGCACGGCCGCTGCCGGACACGATCGCGAACGGGATCCGCCCGTGGGCCTCCTCGATGTGCTCCAGCACGCCGGGCACCGCGGCCAGCTCCGGCAACATCTCCTGGTAGAGCTCCAGGTGGCGGTCGGCGACGACCGCCACCGGCATGGCCAGTCCGCGGTCGGCGTTGAGATCGGTGATGATGTCGGGCACCGTCCGGCCGCCCCAGGCGTAGAACAGCTCCTCGGACAACTCGCAGCCCCACTCGCCCAGGGCCTGCCGCCAGGCGAGGAAGTGCAGCGGCATGGAGTCGGCGACGGTCCCGTCGCAGTCGAAGAGGTAGGCGTCGAACTCACCGGGGGGCAGACTCAGCATCACGGCACCACCGTACGGCGTCGCCGCGCCCCGGTCCGCCCCGGGTGCGGGCCCGCACGCCGGCCTGCGGGCCCGTCGCCCTCAGGAGCTGGACCAGCCACGGGACGACAGCACCAGCAGGTAGCCGTCCGGGTCCTGGACCGTGACTCCCCATTCGTCCCAGTACGGATTGTGCGCGGGCACCCGGGTGCCGCCGTGCCGCACCAGGCGTTCGACCAGCTCGGCGGGGACGGGCTCGTCCAGGTAGACCACGAAGAGGTCCTCCGGGCCGGGCGGCGACGCGGCCGCGATCCCGGAGTCCCCGACGAGCTCCAGGTGCCAGGCTGCCGCGGGCCAGCCGACCATCAGCAGCGAGTGGTCGCCCGTGGCGCCCGTCCCCTCGTGCCGGTACAGCACGTCGAGCCCGAGTCCGCCGGCCCAGAAGCGCTCGGCCGCGGCCAGGTCCCGGGACGGGCGGGCGATTCGGACATGGGACTTGGCGTCGGCCGGCACGGGCGGTCCTCTCCTAGAAGAGCCCCAGCCTAGCGGGCGCCGGGCGGAACCCACCCGCTGCTCACCGCCTCGCGTCCCAGGCGCGCAGCGCCAGCGCCGCGGCCTCCCGTGCCTGGGCGGTGGCCCCGTCGGCCGGGAGCAGGTAGTCGGCGACCGGGGTGAGCAGCAACTCGCCGTGCTCGAAGGGGACGCAGCGCGAGCCGTCCCAGTCGTCACGGGTGACGGTGCGGCGCAGCAGCACGCCGTGCCGAGCCCGGCCGGAGCGGGCGGCCGGGACGCTCTCCCGGCGGCGCAGTTCGGCGGCCGACCCGGGCTCCAGGGCCGCACGGACCCCGGCCAGCGAACCGAGCGGGACGTGCGCGGCGGCGAGGTCGAGCAGCGCGGCGGCCTCCGGGGCGAGCCGGTAGGCGGCGACCAGGGCGGCCGTCTCCACCGGGTCGAAGGGCAGTTGGGCCAGCATCAGGACGTCCACCACGTCCCGCACCTGGAAGGCCCGCCGCAGGCCCTCCTCGGCCAGGGCGATCAGGCACTCGACGTGGTCCTCGGCCACCAGCACCGGGCGGACGGGGACGGCCGCCAGGTCACCGGCGAGGGCGGCGGTGCAGAGGCCGACCCGGTACCAGGGGTCGACCAGCGGGTCGGCGGCCGGCCAGTGCAGGGTGACGGCGGTGTGCCGGGGCCGGCCGCCGAAGACCGTCACGCCGATCTCCTCCACCGGGTGGTCGGCGACCAGCCGCACCACCGCCTGCCAGAGCGCGGCCTCGCCGGGGGCGACGAGCTCCAGGTCCCCCTGCGGGCGGAGCAGCCCGGGCGGGTAGTAGCCGGCCAGCCGCAGACCCCTGATCGGCCTGACCCCGGTCGACTGCTCCAGCCCGCGGGCGAGTTCGGCGTAGTGCTCGGTCCTGACCCGGGCCCGGCGCAGCTCCGCGCGGGCCGGTTCGCCCATCCTGACCTCCTCGTGGGCGAGCAAGGACAGGACGAGATAAGGCAGTTGATGGACGGCGCGGGAGGTCCTGAGCAACTCGGCCGGGCCGGCCTGGCGGTCCACCTCGAGCAGGTCGTACAACAGGTCGGTGTGCATGGCGTCCGCCTCCAGACAGCGTGGTCGATGACCCGTCCGGGTCGCGGCGACCGGGCCGGCGGCCCGGCTCCGGCGGCCGGTCCGAGGTGCCCGGCGCGAGGGCGGGCGGCGTCGCCGCGTCCCGGCCGGGGCGGTGCCGTTGGCGGCGGGCGGGCCCCGGTCGGCTCCACCGACGGTAGTGAGGATGCGTCAACGGTCGATCACAATCTGTTCAACGCCATCTCGACATGTGGCTGTTCGCCCGTGTTTAGTGTGGAGCGCACGGGCGGGGCAGCCGCGTGGGGTGCAGTGGGGTGGGGCAGGGATGGACGACTTCCGGTTTTCGTTACTCGGTCTGATGCGGGCCTATCGCGGCGAGGTCCCGTTGCGCACGGGCAGCCCGCAGCAGCAGGCGATGCTCGCGGTGCTGCTGCTGCGCCCGGGCCGGGCGGCACGCGCCGACGACCTGATCGACGCCCTCTGGGGGGAGGAGCCGCCGGGCGCCGCGATGACCACCGTCCGGACGTACGCCTGGCGCTGGCGCAAGATCCTGGAGGACGACCGGGCCGCGCCGCACGTGCTGGTCTCGGTCGGCGACGGCTACCGGCTGGTGCTGCCCAAGGACGCGGTGGACACCGCCAGGGCAGAGGAGTTGGCGGCCCGCGCCGAGCGGACGGCGAACGCCGGGCAGCCGGAGCAGGCCCGGGACCTGCTCAACCAGGCGCTGGACCTCTGGCAGGGCGAACCGCTCGCCGGCATCCCCGGCCCGTTCGCCGAACGGCAGCGCAAGCGGCTGGACGAGCTGCGGCTGGCGCTGCTGGAGGAGCGGATCTCGCTGGACCTCACGCTGGGCCGCTTCGCGCGCTGCATACCGGAGTTGACGGCGCTCACCGCCGAGTACCCGCTGCACGAGAAGTCCTACGGCCTGCTGATGCAGGCGCTGTACCAGGCGGGCCGGCAGGCCGACGCGCTGGCGGTGTTCCGCGGGGCGCGCCAGCTGTTCCTGGAGGAGCTCGGAGTACCCCCGGGCCTGGAGCTGGAGACGCTGCACCGCCGGATCCTGGAGGGCGACCCCGCGCTCGCGCCCGCCGCCGGCCCGGTCGGGCTCGCCCAGCCGCACGGCGGGCCCGCGGCCGCCGGGCCGCCGGGCCCGCCGGCGGGCAGACCACCGGGCGCAGGCCCCCACGACTCCTTGCCCGCCTCGGAGCGCGCGGCGCATCGGCACCCGGACGAAGGCGCCGCCGACGCCGCCCCCACCGGCCCGGACTCCGGCGGCCGGGCCGACCAGGCGCAGCCCCCGCAGCGCCTGCGGCAGCCGGCCGGCTCGGCCCCCCGGCCCGCGCAACTCCCGCCGGACGCGTCCGACTTCACCGGACGCTCGGCACTGGTCGAGACCCTCTGCGACACACTCGCCACGCCGGCCCCGCAGGCCCTGGTGATCGCCACCGTGGTCGGCATGGGCGGCGTCGGCAAGACCGCCCTCTCGCTGCACGTCGCCCACCGGATCCGCGAGGCCTTCCCGGACGGCCAGCTCTACGCCGACCTGCGGGGCAGCGACGCGGCGCCGGCCGAGCCGGAGGCGGTGCTGGCCGGCTTCCTGGTCGCGCTGGGGTCGCCGGCCGAGTCCCTCCCGGAGGGCGTCGAGGCGAGGTCCGCGCTGTTCCGGTCGATGGTGGACGGCCGGCGGCTGCTGCTCGTCCTCGACAACGCGAAGGACACCGCGCAGGTCAGGCCGCTGCTCCCCGGAGCGGTCGGCTGCGCCGTGCTGACCACCAGCCGCACCCGGCTGGGCGGCCTGCCCGCCACCGTCCAGGAACACCTCGGTGTCTTCCGGCCGGAGGAGGCGCTGGAACTGCTCGCCCGGACGATCGGCCCGCAGCGACTGGCCGAGGAACGGGAAGCCGCCCTGGACCTGGTGGTGGCCTGCGGCTACCTGCCGCTGGCGGTCCGGATCGTGGCGGCCCGGCTGGCCGCGCGGCCGTCCTGGACGGTGCAGACCCTGAGCAAGCGCCTGGCGGTCGAGCGGCGCCGGATCGACGAGCTGCGGATCGGCGACCTCGCCGTGGAGGCGGCCTTCGAACTGAGCTACCGCCAGCTGACCGCCGACCAGGCCCGGGCCTTCCGGCTGGCCGCCAGCGTCGACGGGCCCGACATCGGGCTCGCGGCGGCCGCCGCCCTGCTCGACCTGGACGAGTACGACGCCGAGGACCTGCTGGAGTCCCTGGTGGACGTCGCCATGGTGGACTCGCCGTTCCCCGGCCGGTACCGCTACCACGACCTGCTGCGCGCCTTCGCCCGCCGCCGCCCGGAGCGGGAGCTGACCGCTGGCGGCCGGTCCACCGCGACGGCCGGGCCGGCCGGCACCGGCGGTGAGTACGTGGCGGCCAGGGACCGGCTGCTGGACCACCAGCTCGCCACCGCCTGCACGGCGTTCCAGCACGTGGTGCCCGGTGATCCGGCGGCCGGCGCGCTGGGCCCGGCCCGCTCCCCCGGGCTCGGCCTGGACAGCCGGGACGACGCCAAGGCCTGGGCCGCGGCGGAGACCCCGGGCGCGGTCGCGCTCGCCGCCCAGGTGGCCGAATGGGCGAAGGCCGTCCCGGCGGTGGACGGGGGCGGCACCGGATCGGCGTCCGGCGAGGGATCCGACGGGGCCGGGCCGGGCGGTGAGGCGACGCTGCCCGTCCGGCTGCCGCTGCGACGCGCCATCGACCTGTTGATCGCGCTGACGCCGTTCGGTCTGACCCCGCTGAGCAGGCAGTTCGGCTCCGCCGCCGAAGCCCTGGTGGAGGCCGCCGTCCGGCACGGCGACCGGCGGGCCGAGGGCCGGGCCCGCTTCCTGCGGGGCAACATCGCGCTGTCCGCCACCCTGCTCGACCGGGCCGAGGCCGAGGCCCGGCTGGCGGCCGAGGCCTGCCGCGAGACCAGCGACACGGTGATCCTCCGCCAGGCGCTCAACGACCTGGGCCTGATCTGCCAGTACCTGAGCCGCCATGACGAGGCCGTCGGGCACTACGACGAGGCACTGTCGCTCGCCCGGGCTCTGGGCCACCGGTCCGGCGCGGTGGTGACGACGGTCAACTCGGCGCTGGCGCGGGTCCGCAGCGGGCGGGCGGCCGAGGCGGTCACCATCTGCCACGCCGTCCTGGCGGAGCTGCGGACCAGGCAGGACGACCCGGGCCGGGCCTACACCCTGTACGTGCTCGGGCTCGCGCTGCACTTCCTGGGGCGGCACGAGGAGGCGGTGACCTGGTTCGGCGAGTGCCTGACGGTGTCGACCGCCGCCGGTCTCCGGGAGCGGGCCGCGCACGCGCGCTACCGGCTGGCCGACAGCCTGCGCACCCTCGGCCGGACGGCGGAGGCGCTGGACCATGCCGAACGGGCGCTGCTGCTCTGCGAGGAGGTCGGCACCGAACGGGACCAGGCGCAGGCCCTGGTGGTGCTGGGCCGGGCCCTGGCCGATCTCGGCCGGGGCCCCGAGGCCCGGGCCCGCCTGGAACTGGCCCTGGCCCTGTTCACCCGCCTCGGCCTGCCCGACGCGGACGAGGTGGCCGGGTTGCTGCGCGAGCCCTCGCTGGTGCCGGCCGTCCCCTGACCGCGGGTCGCCTCCCGGCTCGGCCGGCAGGCCCCGGGGCCCACCGGGACCGCCCGAGACGCCCCGTGCCGTGCGAGCGCCGGCCGGTCCACGCCACACCCCCGGTAGCGGGTGCTGGTGGGCCGGCCGGCGTTCGCACGGCACGGGCCGGGGGTGTCCCGCCCTCCCGGGCGGCGTCGCCCTCGCGGGGGCGGCCGCCGGGCTCAGGACCCGGTGCTGTTCCAGTCCTCCAGGCCCGCCTCGGGAGCCGCGACGACCACCCGGTGGTGCGTCCCGCCGAAAGCCCCCGCCGTGCCGGCCGCGCTGCCGATCGCCATCGCGATGCCGAGGCCCGCCGCGACCAACCGGAGCTTGCTGAATCGGGTCTTCATGACTGGATACCCCCTGGGAGTGATTCTCCGGCGAGTGTGTTCTCCGCCTCTTCGGTGACTCCACTCTGACAAGAGCCGGTCAACGCCGGATCTACGCTTGAGCACCACGGCCGGGCCGCCGCGTCGATCGATCGGCGAGTCGGCCGTCGATCCCGTTGATCGGGCCCTGACCTGCACCGATCACCGTCGATCGGCGCGTTGACCGGGGCGTCGACGACGCGTCCACCGGTAGGTCGACCGCGGCGACGGCCGGCGTCACCCATCGCCCCGCTCCCCCGTCGACCGGCGGGCGGGCCGGGGCCCGCCCGCGCCGCCCCTCAGGCGCCCGACCGGATCTCCAGGGTGCAGCACTTCACGCTGCCACCGCCCTTGAGCAGCTCGGTGAGGTCCATCCCGATCGGCCGGAACCCCCGGGCGCGCAGCTGCGCGGACAGTCCGGTGGCGGCCTCGGGGAGCACCACGTTCAGTCCGTCGCTCACCGCGTTGAGCCCGAACACCTCCGCGTCGGCCTCGGCCACCAGCAGCGCGTCGGGGAACAGCCGCCGCAGCACCTCCCGGCTGCCGGGCGAGAAGGCGGCCGGGTGGTACATCACCTCGTCGCCGTCCAGCACGCTCAGCGCGGTGTCCAGGTGGTAGTAGCGCGGGTCGACGAGGTCCAGCCCGACCACCGGGCGGCCGAAGAACTCCTGGGCCTCGCGGTGCCCGGCCGGGGTGCTGCGGAACCCGCGGCCGGCCAGCACGCAGGTGTCGGTGACCAGGAAGTCGCCCTCGCCCTCGTTCACGTGGACGGGGTCCAGGGTGTCCCGGTAGCCGCGGGCGCGGAACCACGCCAGGTAGGCGGGCCCCTCCGCGGACCGCTCCGCGTTGCGGAACCGGGCACCCAGTACCCGGCCGTCCACCACCGTGGCCCCGTTCGCCGCGTACACCATGTCGGGCAGCCCGGGCAGCGGCGTGATCTCCTCCACGGTGTGGCCCAACTCGGTGTAGAGGTCGCGCAGTCGCTCCCACTGGGTGACCGCGAGCGGACCGTCCACCGGCTTCGCCGGGTCCATCCACGGGTTGATCGAGTAGGTCACCTCGAAGTAGCTCGGGCGGCACATCAGGTAGTGCCGGGGGCGGGCGGTCCGGAGGTGCTGCGGGCTGGTCATGACTCTCCCAGGATCGAGGTGGCGAAGGCGGGTTCGAGCTGGACGCCGTCGTCCCAGGGCGCCAGCCTCTGCAGGTAGATCTCGTCCTGCCAGCGGCCCCCGACGTGCAGGTGACCGCGCGAGATGCCCACCGTCCGGAAGCCGTTCTTCTCCAGCACCCGCAGTGACCGGGCGTTGTCCAGGCGGGCGAAGGCGTCCACCCGGTGCAGGCTCAGGTCGTGGAAGGCGATGTCCAGCGCGCTCTCCACCGCGAAGCTCGCGTACCCCCGGCCGCCGTACCGCTGGGCCACCCAGTAGCCGATCGAGCAGCTCCGCAGCGGGCCCATGGCCAGGTTGTTGAGGTTGACCCGCCCGACGATCTCGCCGCCGGCCACGATCACCCAGGCCAGCATCCGGCCGCTCGCGCACTCGCGCAGCGTCGACTCCACCGCCTCGCGCTGGCCGGGGCCGGTGAAGAACTCGTCCGCCTCCTCGGGCTCCCACATCCGCAGGAAGTGGCGGTCGTGCAGGTAGAGGTCGGCGATGGCGGTGCTGTCGGCCGCCCGCAGTGCTCTGATGTCGAGGCTGGTGACAACGGTGTCGGTCATGAGTGCTCCGGGAAGTTCCGCAGGGATCGGATCGGACTGGCCAGCAGGATCAGGCCGGCGGAGAGCAGGACGGCGGACATGATCCAGATCGTGGTCCTGCTGTCCAGGACCCCGCCGAGGTAGCCGCCCAGCAGGGCGCCCACCGGGATCGCGCTGTAGTTGACGGTGGAGGCGCTCGCCCGGATCCGGCCGATCATCTCCGGCGGGCAGTAGGTCTGGTAGAAGCTGCCGGCGATGACGTTGCCCGCCACCACCCCGCAGACCGCGACCGACCAGGCGAGCACGCTCACCGGGAGCGGCACCCCCCGGCCGGCGGTCGGCAGCAGCAGGATGAACGGCGCCACCACCAGTTCGCAGACGAGCAGGCCGCGGGCGGTGCCGAAGCGGCGGGCGATCCGGCCGGCCGTCGAGGCACCGACCAGCCCGCCCACGCTCACCACGGCGAACACCAGGCCGACCCCGCCCTGGTCCAGGCCCACACCACGGACCAGGAAGACCGTCTGGACGGCCTGGATCCCGTTCAGGGCCAGGTTGCCGACCGCGCCGAAGCAGGCCAGCGTGCGCAGGTACGGATCGCGGACCAGGAACCGCACCCCTTCGCCGATCTCCCGCACGATGCTCTGCCGGGCGGCCCGCGCCGGCGGCTTCTCCCTGGTCTCGATCGCCCCCAGGAACAGCGCGGAGACCAGGTAGGTCACGGCGTCCAGCAGCATCCCGGTCGCCGCCCCGAACAGCTGCGAGACGACGCCCGCGACGCCCGGCCCGGCGATCTCCACCGCCGACTCGCCGGCCCGCAGCTTGACGTTGGCCTCCAGCAGGTCGGGCCTGGCCACCAGCGAGGGCACCACCGCCCCGTACGCGGTGCTGAAGAAGACCTTCACCGCGCCGGTCAGCAGGGCCACCACCACCAGCTGGCCGATGGTCAGCACCCCGAGCCAGCCCGCCACCGGGACGCTGGCGAACAGCACCAGCAGCGCCAGGTCGCAGACCAGCATCACCGTCCGGCGCGGCCAACGGTCCACCCAGGCACCGGCGGTGAGCCCGAGGAAGAGCCACGGAAGCCAGGCCGAGGCGGTCAGCAGCCCGACCATGAACGGGCTCGCCCCCAGCGTCACCACCGCCACCAGGGCCAGCGCGACGTTGCCGACGGCCGTACCCAGGCCGCTGGTCGTCTCCCCGATCCACAGCCGGCGGAAGTCGGGTTCCGCCAGCAGCCCCCACCGCCCGCGGGGCGGCCGTTCCTCGACCTTCGGTTCCACATCGACACGGCTCATCGCTCTACTCCCCAAACTTCTCGGCCAGCACGGAACCGATCCGTGCGATCGGACCCGGCTGCGTCATCGCGCCGTGTTCACAGGCAAGTCGGTACGCTTCGATCCGGCCGCCCACGTAGGGGCGCCAGGCCTCCTCGTACGGCCAGTCGGCGGGCTTGTCGAGGGTGGCGCCGAAGAACACCGCGTCCCCCTCGAAGCGCCCGGGGACGTGCTCGCGCATCATCTTCTCGTTGCCGGCGAAGACGTCGGGCAGGACGCGGGCGGCCTCGCCGAGCATCGCCTCCAGGTCGCCGAGGCCGCGCGGGTCGGCCGGGTCGTACCCGAGCGAGACCAGCAGCTCGGCCAGGGTGTCGGCCGGCTCCCCGACCGGGCCCGCGGCGGGTTCCTCGGGCCGGCCCGGTGCCCCGTCCAGCAGGGCCAGCAGGGCCACCCGTTCGCCCTCCTCCTGCAGCCGGACCGCCACCGCGTGCGCCACCACGGCCCCGAAGGACCAGCCCAACAGGTGGTAGGGGCCCTCGGGTCGGACGGACCGGAGCCGGCCGAGGTAGTCCTCCGCGATCTCCGCCACGCTCGCCGGCGCGGCCCCGCGCAGGCCACGGGCCTGCAGCCCGTAGACCGGGTGGGCGGCGTCCAGGTGACGGAGCAGACCCGAGTACACCCAGCTGATCCCCGCCGCCGGATGGACGCAGAACAGCGGCGGCCGGTCGCCCCCGGAGCGCAGCGGCAGCAGCACGTCGAGCGCGTCCGGGGCCTCCCCGGTGGTCAGCCGGGCGGCCAGCCCGGCCACCGTCGGGGCCTCGAACACCGCCCGCATCCCGAGGTCGGCGCCGAGCGCCGTCCGGACCCGGCTGAGCAGCTTGGTCGCCAGCAGCGAATGCCCGCCGAGCTCGAAGAAGTTGTCGTCGATCCCGACCGGTCGCGCCCCCGCCGCGGACTCGTCGAGGCCGAGCACCTCCGTGAAGAGGTCGCGCAGGATGCGCTCCTGCGGGGTGCGCGGGCCGCGCCCCGGCCTCGGCGCCGCCAACTCCGGTGCCGGCAGAACCCGGTGGTCGACCTTGCCGTTGGCGTTCAGCGGCAGCGCGTCGAGCAGCAGGACGGCCGAGGGCACCATGTACCCGGGCAGCCGGCGCGCCGCCCAGCGGGTCAGCTCCTCCTCCAGCGGGCCGGCCTGCGCCGCGGCCGTGCAGTAGGCGACGAGTCGCCGGTCGCCGGGCCGGTCCTCCCGGGCGACGACCAGCGCCTGCCGGACGTCCGGGTGCCGGGCCAGCACCGCCTCGATCTCGCCGAGTTCGATCCGGAAGCCGCGGATCTTGACCTGGTCGTCGGCCCGGCCCAGGTAGTCCAGCACCCCGCCGGAGCGCCACCTGACCAGGTCGCCCGTCCGGTACATCCGCTCGCCCGGGGCGAACGGGCAGGCCACGAACCGCTCGGCGGTCAGTGCCGGCCGGTTCCAGTAGCCGCGGGCCAGGCCGGCGCCGGCGATGTAGAGCTCCCCCGGGACCCCGGGCGGCACCGGCTGCAGGTGCTCGTCCAGGACGTGCACCCGGGTGTTGTCCAGCGGGGTGCCGATCGGCACCGGGCCGCCGGCCGACGTGCTGCCGAGCAGGGTGTGGCAGGTGGCGGCGGTGGTGATCTCGGTGGGCCCGTAGAGGTTCAGCAGGGTGACGCCGGGCGCGGCGTCGGCGATCCGCCGCACCATCGCCGCCGAGGCGGTGTCCCCGCCGGTGCCCACCGTCCGCAGTCCGGCGAGCGCCGCCGGGTCCTCCTCGGCCACGACGTCGAAGAGTCCCTTGGTCAGGAACAGCGTGGTGACGGAGTGCCGTGCGAGCACCTCCCGCAGGACGGACGGTGAGAGGTCTCCCGGCGGGGCGACGACCACGGTGCCGCCGGCGAGCAGGGGCACCCACAACTCGTAGGTGGCCGCGTCGAAGGCGTGCGGCGAGTGCAGCAGCATCCGGTCCGGTGGCCCGGCGTGCCGGAAGCGGCGGTCGGCGGCCAGATCGACCACGTCGCGGTGCCGGACGGCCACGCCCTTGGGGACCCCGGTCGAGCCCGAGGTGAACATCACGTACGCCAGCTGGTCCGGGTGCACCGCCACCGACGGATCGGTGTCGTCGTCGGGCAGTTCGTCCCCGGGCCGGACCACCATCGCGTCGTGCTCGAAGCCCAGCTCGGCACGGTCGGTCAGCAGCACCCCGGCACCCGTGTCCGCCAGCACCCCCGCCATCCGCTCCGGCGGGAGACTCGCGTGCATCGGCACATAGAAACCGCCCGCCTTCACGATGGCCAGCGTGGCGACCACCACCTCGGCGGACCGCTCCAGCACCATCGCCACCGGCGACTCCGCGGTGATCCCCAGATCGATCAGACGATGCGCCAACCGGTTCGCCCGGACGTTCAACTCCCGGTACGACAGCTCAACCCCGTCCGCCACCAGCGCCACCGCATCCGGCTCCCGCGCGACACAGGCCTCGAACAACCCCGGCAACGAACCCACCACCACCGGCGCCGCCGTGTCGTTCCACCCCTCCAGCACCAACTCCCGCTCCCGCGAGCCCAACAACTCGACCCGACCCACCGGCACCGAAGGATCAGCAGCCACCGCCGCCAACAACCGCCCCAACCGCTCCGCGACCGAAGCCACCGTCGACCGGTCGAACAGATCCACCGCGTACTCGACGGCGCACTCCAGACCCGCCGGGTTCCCGTCCTGGTCGAAGGACTCCGTCATGCCGAAGTTCAGGTCGAACTTGGCCGCGCTCGCCCCGACCGGCTCGGCCGAGACCCGCAGGCCGGCCAGGTCGAACGGGGTGTCCCCGGCGCCCTCCAGCACCAGCATCACCTGGAAGAGCGGGTGCCGGGTCAGCGAGCGGACGGGGTTCAGCTCCTCCACCAGCCGCTCGAACGGCACGTCCTGGTGCGCGTAGGCCGCCAGGTCCACCTCCCGGACGCGGGCCAGCAGTTCGGCGAAGCTCGGGTCGCCGGAGGTGTCCGTCCGCAGCACCAGCGTGTTGACGAAGAACCCCACCAGCTCGTCCAGCGCCTCGTCGGAACGACCCGCCACCACCGACCCGATCGGGACATCCGTCCCCGCGCCGAGCCGCGACAGCAGAGCCGCGACCCCAGCCTGCAGCACCATGAAGAGCGTCACCCGGTGCGCCCGCGCCACCTCCAGCAGCTCCCGGTGCAGCTCCGCCCCCAGCGGCAGCACCACCCGGTCGCCCCCATGCTCGGTGGCGGCCGGCCGGGGCCGGTCCGTGGGGAGCGCCAGCTCCGCCGGGAGATCGGCCAGTGACTCCCGCCAGTGGGCCAGTTGACGCGAGAGGATGCTCGCGGGGTCGTCCTCGGTGCCCAGCAGCTCGCGCTGCCAGAGCGCGTAGTCCGCGTACTGCACCGGCAACGGCTGCCAGTCAGGGCGGTCCCCGGCCGTCCGCGCCGTGTACGCCTCGGCCAGGTCCCGCATCAACGGGCCCATCGACCAGCCGTCACTGGCGATGTGGTGCAGCACCAGCACCAGCAGGTGCTCCTGCGCGCCGATCCGCAGCGCCGCCGCACGGACCGGCAGATCACCGGCCAGGTCGAAGGGCCGGTCGGCGAACTCCTCCGCCGCGGCACCGGCCCCGGACGCGCGGCAGTCCACGACGTCCAGGACCGGCCTGGCCGCCTCGGCCGGCAGCACCAGCTGGCACGGCTCGCCGTCCGCCTCCACCACCACCGTCCGCAGGCTCTCGTGCCGCTCCACCACGTCGGCCAGCGCCGCCTCCAAGGCCGCCAGGTCCACATCGCCGTGCAGCCGCAGCGCCACCGGCACGTTGTACAGCGGCCCGGGGCCCTCCATCCGGTCGATCAGCCACAGGCGCTGCTGCGCGAAGGAGAGCGGCACCACCTCGGGCCGGGGCCGGGCGGCGGGCGCGGTACGCGTCCCCTCGGCCGACTCCAGCTGCCGGGAGAGGCCGGCCACCGTCGGGTGCTCGAACACCGCCCGGATGCCCAACTCGGCGCCCAGCACCGACCGCACCCGGCTGAGCAGCTTCGTCGCCAGCAGGGAGTGACCACCCAGGTCGAAGAACCCGTCGTCGATCCCCACCGACTCCAGCCCCAGCACCTCCGCGAACAGCCCGCAGAGGATCTCCTCCCGCGGCGTCCGCGCCGCCCGCCCGGTGGAGAAGACCGTGTAGTCCGGCTCCGGCAGGGCCCGGTGGTCCACCTTGCCGCTGGCGTTCAGCGGCAGCGCGTCCAGCGCCACCACCGCCGAGGGCACCATGTACGCGGGCAGCGCATCGGCCGCGAAGCGGCGCAACTCCGTTGCCAGGGAGGGGCCTGCGGCCGTCACCGCGCAGTACGCGACCAGCCGGCGGTCCCCGGCCCGGTCCTCCCTGGCGGTCACCGTGACCTGCCGGACCTCGGGGTGCCGGGCGAGCACCGCTTCGACCTCGCCGAGTTCGATCCGGAAGCCGCGGATCTTCACCTGGTCGTCGGTACGGCCCAGGTACTCCACCTGGCCGTCCGTACGCCACCGGGCCAGGTCACCCGTCCGGTACATCCGCTCACCCGGCGCGAACGGGCAGGCCACGAACCGCTCCGCCGTCAACGCCGTCCGGTTCAGGTAGCCCCGGCCCAGGCCGGCACCCGCCAGGTACAGCTCCCCCGCCACACCCGGCGGTACGGGGCTGAGCCGCTCGTCCAGCACGTACGCCCGGGAGTTCGCCACCGGGGAGCCGATCACCGGCCGCTCACCGTCCGCCAGCCGGGCGAACAGCGCGTCCACCGTGCACTCGGTGGGCCCGTACAGGTTGTGCCCGGCCGTGGCCTGCGCCGCCCGGAGCTCGCTCCAGAGGGAGGGCCGGACGGCCTCGCCGCCCAGCGCCAGCACGGCCGGCGGCCGGTCTGCCAGCAGACCCTCCTCGATCAGCTGCTCGGCATAGGTCGGGGTGACCTCCAAGGCGTCGACCCGGGCGTCGCGGACGTACCGGACCAGCGCCGACGCGTCACGGCGGACCTCGTCGTCGATCAGATGGAGTTCGTGGCCGGCCACCATCCAGAGCAGCCCGTCCCAGGAGGCGTCGAAGCAGAGCGAGGCGGTCAGCGCGGCCCGGAACCTGCCCGCCGGGTGGGCCAGTTCGGCGGCCCCGATGGTTTCCGTACGGTGGAAGGCGAGCAGATTCGCGATGCTCCGGTGGTCGACGACCACGCCCTTGGGCCGGCCGGTGGAGCCGGAGGTGTAGATCACGTACGCGGCGTTCCCCGCCCCCGCCCGCGGGCCCAGGTTCTCCCCCGTATGCCGCTGCCAGGCCGAATCGTCGATCAGCACGGCCCGCACACCCGCCAGGTCCGAGGACCAGGCCCGGTGCGTCAGCGCCAGCGCCGGCCTGGCGTCACCGAGCATGTGGGCGATCCGCTCCGCCGGGTACTCCGCGTCCAGCGGCAGGTACGCCGCCCCCGCCTTCAGCACCCCGAGCAGTCCGGTCACCGCGTCGGCGGAACGCGTCAGCGCCAGCGCCACCACGTCCTCCGGGCCGACGCCGGCCGCCACCAGCCCCCGCGCCACCCGGTTCGCCCGGGCGTTCAACTCCGCATAGGTCAAACGGTCTTCGCCGCAGACGAGCGCCACCTCGTCCGGAGTCCGGGCCGCCTGCGCCTCGAACACCTCCGACACCAGGGCAGGGGGGACGGCGCGTGAGGTGGCGTTCCACTCACCGAGGATCCGGCCGCGCTCCTCCTCGCCCAGCAGCTCGATCCGACCGACACGGATCTGCGGGTCGGCGGCGACGGCCGCCAGCAGCCGGCCCAGTCGCCCGGCGACGGACTCGACCGTCCCCCGGTCGAACAGGTCGACCGCGTAGTCGATCGCGCAGTCCAGCCCGGCCGGCCGGCCGTCGGGGGTGAACGACTCCTCCAGGATCACGTTCAGGTCGAACTTGGCGGCCCGCATCCCGATCGGCTCGGCCGCCACCTCCAGGGCGCCCAGGCCCAGCTCCGAGGATTCGTTGTTCTGCAGGATCAGCATCACCTGGAAGAGCGGGTGCCGGGCCAGCGAGCGGACGGGGTTCAGCTCCTCCACCAGCCGCTCGAACGGCACGTCCTGGTGCGCGTACGCCGCCAGGTCCACCTCCCGGACGCGGGCCAGCAGTTCGGCGAAGCTCGGGTCGCCGGAGGTGTCCGTCCGCAGCACCAGCGTGTTGACGAAGAACCCCACCAACTCGTCCAGCGCCTCGTCGGAACGACCCGCCACCACCGAACCGATCGGCACGTCCGTCCCCGCGCCGAGCCGCGACAACAGGGCGGCCAGGCCGGCCTGCAACACCATGAAGAGCGTCACCCGGTGCGCCCGCGCCACCTCCAGCAGCTCCCGGTGCAGCTCCGCCCCCAGCGGCAGCACCACCCGGTCGCCCAGGTGATCCGTCACCGCCTGCCGGGGACGGTCCGTCGGCAGCTCCAGCTCCTCCGGCAGCCCGGTGAGGGACTCGCGCCAGAACGCGATCTGCCGCTCCAGCAAGGTGGTGCCGGCCGCGTCCTCGGTGCCCAGCAGCTCGCGCTGCCAGAGCGCGTAGTCCGCGTACTGCACCGGCAACGGCTGCCAGTCAGGGCGGTCCCCGGCCGTCCGCGCCGTGTACGCCTCGGCCAGGTCCCGCATCAACGGGCCCATCGACCAGCCGTCACTGGCGATGTGGTGCAGCACCAGCACCAGCAGGTGCTCCTGCGCGCCGATCCGCAGCGCCGCCGCACGGACCGGCAGATCACCGGCCAGATCGAACGGACGCCACGCGAACTCGGCCAGCGCTTCGACCGGGTCACCCGTACGGCAGTCCACGACCTCCAGGACCGGCCTGGCCGCCTCGGCCGGCAGCACCAGCTGGCACGGCTCGCCGTCCGCCTCCACCACCACCGTCCGCAGGCTCTCGTGCCGCTCCACCACGTCCGCCAGCGCCGCCTCCAAGGCCGCCAGGTCCACATCGCCGTGCAGCCGCAGCGCCACCGGCACGTTGTACAGCGGCCCGGGCCCCTCCATCCGGTCGATCAGCCACAGGCGCTGCTGCGCGAAGGACAGCGGCACCACCTCGGGCCGGGCCGCCGGCACCAGACCCGGCCGGGCGCTCCCGCCGCTGTCCAGCTGCCGGGACAGGCCGGCCACCGTCGGGTGCTCGAACACCGCCCGGATGCCCAGCTCCACCCCCAGCACCGAACGCACCCGGCTGAGCAGCTTCGTCGCCAGCAGGGAGTGACCACCCAGGTCGAAGAACCCGTCGTCGATCCCCACCGACTCCAGCCCCAAGACCTCCGCGAACAGCCCGCAGAGGATCTCCTCCCGCGGCGTCCGCGCCGCCCGCCCCGCGGCGACAGCCAGGTACTCCGGCTCCGGCAGGGCGGTCCGGTCGAGCTTCCCGTTGACGGTGAGCGGCAGCGCGTCCAGCAGCACCACCGCCGCGGGCACCATGTACGCGGGCAGCGAGGCACCGGCGAAGGCCCGCAGCTCGGCCGCCTCCAGTCCGGGCTCGGCGACCACGTAGGCCACCAGCCGGCTCCCGCCCGGGGCGTCCGTCCGGGCGACGGCGGCGGCCTGCAGCACCCGCGGGTGCGCACCGAGGGCGGCTTCGACCTCGCCGAGTTCGATCCGGAAGCCGCGGATCTTCACCTGCTGGTCGGTACGGCCCAGGTACTCCACCTGACCGTCCGTACGCCACCGGGCCAGGTCACCCGTCCGGTACATCCGCTCGCCCGGGGCGAACGGGCAGGCCACGAACCGCTCGGCGGTCAGTGCCGTCCGGTTCAGGTAGCCCCGGCCCAGGCCGGCGCCCGCGAGGTACAGCTCCCCCGCCACGCCCGGCGGTACGGGGCTGAGCCGCTCGTCCAGCACGTGGACCGTGGTGTTCGCCACCGGGGCGCCGATCACCGGCCGCTCACCGTCCGCCAGCCGGGCGAACAGCGCGTCCACAGTGCACTCGGTGGGCCCGTAGATGTTGTAGGAGAGGGTGCCCTCCGTGGCGCGCAGGGTGTTCCACAGGGCCTGCCCCGCGGCCTCCCCGCCGAGCATCAGCAGCGCCGGCCGCCGGCCTGCCAGCAGGCCCTCCTCGATCAGCTGCTCGGCGTAGGTGGGGGTGAGGTCCAGGACGTCGATCTCCGCCTCGGCGACGTAGCGCGACACCGCCGTGGCGTCCCGCCGGACGTCCTCGCCGAGCAGGTGCAGCTCATGGCCGGAGGCCAGCCAGAGGAACCCCTCCAGCGAGGTGTCGAAGGAGAGCGAGGCGGTCAGCGCCACCCGGAACCGCTCGCCCTGGTGGGCGCGTTCGGTGGCCGCGACGGTCTCGGCGCGGTGGAAGGCGAGCAGGTTGGCCAGGTTGCCGTGGTCGACGACCACGCCCTTGGGCCGGCCGGTGGAGCCGGAGGTGTAGATCACGTACGCGGCGTTCCCCGCCCCCGCCCGCGGGCCCAGGTTCTCCCCCGCATGCCGCTGCCAGGCCGAATCGTCGATCAGCACGGCCCGCACACCCGCCAGGTCCGAGGACCAGGCCCGGTGCGTCAGCGCCAGCGCCGGCCTGGCGTCACCGAGCATGTGGGCGATCCGCTCCTCCGGGTACTCCGCGTCCAGCGGCAGGTACGCCGCCCCCGCCTTCAGCACCCCGAGCAGTCCGGTCACCGCGTCGGCGGAACGCGTCAGCGCCAGCGCCACCACGTCCTCCGGGCCGACGCCGGCCGCCACCAGCCCCCGCGCCACCCGGTTCGCCCGGGCGTTCAACTCCGCATAGGTCAAACGGTCTTCGCCGCAGACCAGCGCCACCTCGTCCGGAGTCCGGGCCACCTGCGCCTCGAACACCTCGGTGTACAGCGCGGGCGCCGGGGCTGCGGCGGTCGCGTTCCAGCCCGCCAGGGCGAGCCGGTCACGGGCCGAGAGGACGTCGATCGCCCCGACCGGTGCCGCCGGGGCGTCGGCCACCTGCTCCAGCAGCCGGACCAGCCCGGCCGCCAACCGCTCCGCGGTCTCCCGGTCGAACAGGTCGGTGGCGTACTCGAAGGCGCCGCCGAGCCCGGCCGGCGTCCCGTCCGCACCCCGGCGCTCGACCAGGTTGAGGGTCAGGTCGAAGGTGGCGCTGCCCGCGCCGACGGGCTCGAACTCGGCCTTGACGCCGGGGAACTCCAGGTTCGCCTCGGCCGTGTTGTTGAAGGCCAGCATCACCTGGAAGAGCGGGTGCCGGGCCAGCGAGCGGACGGGGTTCAGCTCCTCCACCAGCCGCTCGAACGGCACGTCCTGGTGCGCGTACGCCGCCAGGTTGGTGGCCCGGACCCGGTGCAGCACCTCCTCGAAGCTCGGACGGCCGGCGAGGTCCACCCGCAGGACCAGGGTGTTGGCGAAGAACCCGACCAGCTCGTCCAGGGCCTCGTCCATCCGGCCGGCCACCGGCGCCCCGATCGGGATGTCCTCCCCGGCGCCGAACCGGTGCAGCAGGGTGGCCAGTGCGCCCTGGAGCAGCATGAACACGGTGACGCCGTTGGCGGCCGCCAGCTCCACCAGCCGCCGGTGCAGGCCGGGTTCCAGCTCGACCGGCACCACGTCGCCGCGGTGGCCGGCGACCGGCGGACGCGGTCGGTCCAGCGGCAGGGCCAGCTCCTCCGGCAGTCCGGCCAGGGCGTCCTTCCAGAAGGCCAGTTGGCCGGCCAGCAGGCTGCCGCCGTCCTGCTCGGAGCCGAGCAGCTCCTGCTGCCACAGCGTGTAGTCGGCGTACTGGACGGCAAGCGGCCGCCAGCCGGGGGCGGCGCCGTCGCAGCGGGCCCGGTAGGCGCGGGCCAGGTCCTGGAACAGCGGGCCCATCGACCAGCCGTCGCTGGCGATGTGGTGCATGACCAGCAGCAGCACGTGCTCGTCCGGGCCTTCCGGCCGCAGGTACGCGTGCATCGGCAGGTCGGTGGCCAGGTCGAAGGTGTGGCCGGCCAGCTCGTCGAGGGGGGCGCCGGTGACGGTGAGCAGGGGGCCGGCCGGGCCGGGGAGGATCTCCTGCCCGGGCACGCCGTCGCTCGCGCGGAAGACCGTGCGCAGGGACTCGTGGCGGTCCACCACGTCCGCGAGCGCCGCGGCCAGCGCCGACCGGTCGAGCGGGCCGCGCAGCCGCAGGGCGAGCGTGACGTTGTAGGTGGGGCTGGGGCCCTCGACCTGTCCGATGAACCAGAGGCGTTGCTGCGCGTAGGACGGCGGCAGGTGGGCCGGCCGGGGCCGGGGGCGCAGGGCGGGCCGGGTCGCGCCGCCGGAGAGCCGCTCGCCCAGGCCGGCCACGGTCGGGGCCTGGAACAGGTCGGCGATGCCCAGCTCCACCCCGAGGGCGGTGCGTGCCCGGCTGACCAGGCGGGTGGCCAGCAGGGAGTGGCCGCCGAGGTCGAAGAAGTCCTCGTCGATGGTCACCTCGTCGAGGCCGAGCACCTCGGCGAACAGGCCGCAGAGGATCTCCTCACGGGGGTCGCGCGGCGCCCGGCCGGCGGCAGGCCGGCCCTGCTCGGGAACGGGCAGCGCCCGGCGGTCGACCTTGCCGTTGGCGTTCAGCGGCAGGGCGTCCAGCACCACGACGGCGGCGGGGACCATGTAGGCGGGCAGCGCGTCGGCCGCGCGCCCCCGCAACTCGGCCGCCAGAGCTCCGGGTTCGCCGCCGGCTGCGCAGTAGGCGACCAGCCTGGTGTCACCGGGCCGGTCCTCGCGGGCGATCACGATCACCTGGCGGACGTCCTCGTGGCGGCTGAGCACCGCCTCGATCTCGGTCAGTTCGATCCGGAAGCCCCGCAGCTTGACCTGGGCGTCCGCCCGGCCCTGGAACTCCAGGGCGCCACCGTCCCGTTGGCGGACCAGGTCGCCCGTCCGGTACATGCGCTCGCCCGGGACGAACGGGCAGGCCACGAACCGCTCGGCGGTCAGCGCCGGCCGGTTCCAGTAGCCGCGGGCCAGGCCGGCGCCGGCGATGTACAGCTCCCCCGCGACCCCGGGCGGCACCGGCCGCAGCCGCTCGTCCAGGACATAGCTGCGCATGTTGTCCAGCGGGGTGCCGATCGGCACCCGGACGGCGGCGAGTTCGGTCGCGGACAGGGCCTGGTGGGTGGCGAAGGTGGTCGCCTCGGTCGGGCCGTAGACGTGGGCGAGCAGCAGGTCCGGGCAGGCGTCGAGGACCCGGCGCATCAGGACGCCGGAGGCGGCCTCGCCGCCGGTGGAGACCGTCCGCAGGCCGGCGAAGGCCGCCGGGTCCTCCTCGGCCACCAGGTCGAACAGGGCCTTGGTGATGAACAGGGCGGTCACCCCGTGGCGGGCGACGACCGTCCGCAGCGCCGGCGCGTCCAGGCCGCCGGGCGGGGCGACGACCACGGTGCCGCCGGCGAGCAGGGGCACCCACAACTCGTAGGTGGCCGCGTCGAAGGCGTGCGGCGAGTGCAGCAGGATGCGGTGGTGCGCACCGTCCTGCCAGCGGCGGTCGGCGGCCAGGTCGACCACGTCGCGGTGCCGGACGGCCACGCCCTTGGGGACCCCGGTCGAGCCCGAGGTGAACATCACGTACGCCAGCTGGTCGGGATCGATTGCCACCGCCGGATCCGTCTCGACGTCCGGCAGTTCCTCACCCGGCAGTTCCTCACCCGGGCGGAGCACCGTCGCACCGTGCTCGAAACCCAGCTCGGCACGGTCGGTCAACAGCACCCGGGCACCCGTGTCCGCCAGCACCCCCGCCATCCGCTCCGCCGGCAGACTCGCGTGCATCGGCACGTAGAAACCACCCGCCTTCAACACCGCCAGCGTCGCGACCACCACCTCCGCCGACCGCTCCAACAACATCGCCACCGGCGACTCCGCCCCCACCCCCAGCGCGATCAGCCGATGCGCCAGGCGGTTCGCCCGCGCATTCAACTCCCCGTACGACAACTCCAGCCCGTCCGCCACCAACGCCACCGCATCCGGCTCCCGCGCGACACAGGCCTCGAACAACCCCGGCAACGAACCCACCACCACCGGCGCCGCCGTGTCGTTCCACCCCTCCAGCACCAACTCCCGCTCCCGCGAGCCCAACAACTCGACCCGACCCACCGGCACCGAAGGATCAGCAGCCACCGCCGCCAACAACCGCCCCAACCGCTCCGCGACCGAAGCCACCGTCGACCGGTCGAACAGATCCACCGCGTACTCGATCGAGCCGGTGATGCCGGCGGGGGCGCCGTCCGGGCCGAAGGTCTCCTCCATGCCGATGTTCAGGTCGAACTTCGCGACCCGCATGCCGATCGGTTCGGGGGTGGCCTCCAGGCCGGGCAGGCCGAGCCGGGCCGGTTCGTTGTTCTGGAGGACCAGCAGCACCTGGAAGAGCGGGTGCCGGGCCAGTGATCGGACGGGGTTCAGCTCCTCCACCAGGCGCTCGAACGGCACGTCCTGGTGGGCGTGCGCGTCCAGCTGGGTCTCCCGTACGCGGGCCAGCAGTTCGGTGAAATCCGGGTCACCGGAGGTGTCCGTGCGCAGCACCAGCGTGTTGACGAAGAACCCCACCAGGTCGTCCAGCGCCTCGTCCGGACGGCCGGCGACGCCGGAGCCGATCGGCACGTCGGTGCCGGCGCCGAGCCGGGACAGCAGGGCGGCCAAGCCGGCCTGCAGCACCATGAAGAGGGTCGCGCGGTGGGCCCGGGCCAGGTCCAGCAGGGCGGCGTGCAGGCCGGCGTCGAGCCGGAACTCCAGTCCGTCGGCGGCGCCGCTGGGGGTGGCCGGCCGCGGCCGGTCGGCGGGCAGGTCGAGCTCCTCCGGCAGCCCGGCCAGAGCGTCGCGCCAGTGC
Organism: Kitasatospora herbaricolor; assembly: GCF_030813695.1. NCBI lineage: Bacteria > Bacillati > Actinomycetota > Actinomycetes > Kitasatosporales > Streptomycetaceae > Kitasatospora > Kitasatospora herbaricolor. The sequence continues at coordinate 8,959,900 of NZ_JAUSVA010000002.1, read as the reverse complement.
GCCAGTTGGCGGGCGAGCAGGCTTTCCGGATCCCCCTCCTCGCCGAGCAGCTCGCGCTGCCAGAGCGCGTAGTCCGCGTACTGCACCGGCAGCGGCTCCCAGCCGGGCCCGCCGCCCGCGTGCCGCGCCGTGTAGGCGGTGGCGAGGTCGCGCAGGAAGGGGCCGAGCGACCAGCCGTCCCCGGCGATGTGGTGCAGCACCACCAGCAGCACGTGCTCCCCCGGGGCGAGGGTGAACACCGTTACCCGGATGGGTAGTTCGGTCGACAGGTCGAAGGTGGTGGCCGCTGCCGCGTCCCGCCGCGCGGGGTAGTCGGCCGGGCCGCAGTCGACCAGCTCGAAGCCGAACTCCGCCTCGGCGACGGGCAGAACCTGCTGCACCGGGACGTCGCCGACGACCGGGAACACCGTCCGCAGCGTCTCGTGCCGTTCCACGACGTCGGCCACCGCCGCCCGGAGCGCGGGGACGTCCAGTTCGCCGCGCAGCCGTACGGCGAACGGCAGGTTGTACAGCGGGCTCCGGCCCTCGATCTGGTCGATCAGCCACAGCCGCTGCTGCGCAAACGAAACCGGTATCACGGATCTTCCTTCGTCTCAGATCGCGTCTGGGGGCATGGCGGCGCACGCCGATCCAGGTCGGTAGGCGGTGCGGGCCGATGAGGGGGCCGGGCGTTCAGGCGGCCAGGAGGGGGCCGACGGCGGAGGTCGGCGGCGGCCGGCCCCAGCCCGCCCGCGCGCACGCCCGGGGTGCGGGCGCGCCGCGCGGGCGGGCTTGTGGGGCGGGCAGGCACGGCGGGGGCCGGGCGGAGGGGCCCGCACCGGACGGGAAAAGCGGACCGGGCATCGGGCCCGCCGGGTCCGGGGGCCCCGGCCGCACACGGACGCCCGCATCAAGCCCGGTCGACAGCAGGCGACTACGGGCGGCTGCCGGGTCGTGGACCCGACGCGACCCGGAGGGTCGGGCTCAGGCTCCGGCGGCCGGCGGCACGCTCGGGCGGCAGTCCAGGACGTCGAGCGGCTCGCCCATCGCGACCGCGATCTTGCGGTCCCCGCGGAACGGGTCGCGGCCGTGCGCGGCCAGCACGTTGTCCACCAGCATCACGTCCCCGCGCTGCCAGGTCTCCCGGACGGTCGCGGCCGCGTAGGCCGCGTTCAGCGCGGCCGCGTCCTCCGCGGTGACCGGCTCGCCGTCGCCGAAGCCGGTGTTGAACGGCAGGCCGTCGGAGCCGAACTCCTCAGTCAGCGCCTCCCGGACGTCCTCGTCCAGCGACCACTCGTTCCAGAAGGCGAGGTGGTTGAACCAGACCTCGTCACCGGTCTCCGGGTGGCTGATGGTGCCGGACCGGAGCTGGCGGGTGCGGAGGTTGCCGTCCGGCAGCCACTCCCAGGAGATCAGGTTCTCCCGGCAGTAGGCCTCGACCTCCTCCCGGTCCTCCGTGCCGAAGGCCGTCCGCCAGCCCAGCGAGACGTAGTCGGAGTAGTTGCGGGTGAGCGTCCAGCCGGAGGACTTCATCCGGTCGACCAGGTGCGACGGCAGCTCCTTGAGCACCTGCCGGCAGTCGGCGACCGGGGTGGCGCCGCCCTCGGCGGGGGCGATCAGGCAGGCGAACAGCAGCAGCCCGGGGAAGGTGAGGGTGTAGCTGTTCTCGTTGTGCATCCGGATGGACTGCGCGGGGGGCAGGTCGGTGGAGGAGAAGACGCCGTCCCCGAAGTCGCTGCGCGGGGTGGCCTTCTCGCGGTAGGGGGTGCGGTTCGGCAGCAGGATGTCGCGGACGGTCGCGATGTCGGTGGTCTCGGCGACCGGCAGACCGCGCAGGAACACCACACCGTGCTCGTGCAGGGCGCTCCGCAGCTCGGGGGCGGCGGCGCGCAGCCACTCGGCCGCCTCGGCCATGCCCGCGAGGGCGGGTGCCCGGGTCAGGGCCGGCCGGCCGGGGTTGATCTCCCAGGTGAGCATGGCGTGATCACTTCCCGCCGAGGGAGGCGACCAGGCTGGCCGGGCGGATGTCGGTCCAGTTGGCCTCGATGTAGGCGAGGGCGCCCTGGCGGGTGTCCTCCTCGTGCACGACGGTCCAGCCGGCCGGTACGTCGATCCAGACCGGCCAGAGCGAGTGCTGGTTCTCGTCGTTGGCCAGGACCAGGTAGGTGGCGCTGTCGTCCTCGAACGGGTTCGTCATGGTGGTGACCTCCTTGTTGGTGTTGCGAACCTATCGACGGCCGGGCGGCCCGAGCGGCAGTAGGCCAGGCAGGAGAGCGGCAGTTCAACAGCCGCCCCCGAGAGGGTTGTTCGGATCGGGCCTGTTCAGCGGGCGATCAACCGGGCGGGGAAGTGGTCCAGTCCGAAGTTGATCAGGGACCGGTTGTACTGCGGCGGCCCGATCGGCTCGATCACCGCGACGCGCTCCAGCGCGGCCGAGAACAGCGCGCCGAGTTCGGCCTTGGCCAGCGGGGCTCCGATGCAGTAGTGGGCGCCGAGGCCGAGCGCCAGGTGCCGGTTGGGCTTGCGGTCGAGCAGGATCTCGTGCGGCCGCTCGAAGGCCGCCGGGTCGTGGTTGGCCGCCCAGGTCCAGACGACCACCCGGTCGCCCCGGCGGACCAGGTGTCCGCCGAGCTCGATGTCCCGGGTGGCGGTGCGCAGTGTGTGCAGACCGACCGAGGTCCAGCGCAGCAGTTCGTCGATGGCGAGGTCCATGGTCGCCTCACCGCTCTGCAACTGCCGCCACAGCTCCGGGTGCTGGGCGAGGGTGAGCAACCCGATCGCGGCCGTGTGGCGGACGGTCTGGACCCCGCCGACCACGATGTTGTCCAGGTTGAGCACCACGTCCTCGACCGGCATCAGCCGGCCGCCTGGCTTGTAGGTCGCCATGGTGCTGATCAGGTCGTCGCCGGGGTCGGCCCGGCGCCGCAAGACCTGGTGCAGCAGGTACGGGATGAGCTGCTGGTGGCCGGCCCGGCGCTCGTCGGCGGTGCGGCCGAGGAAGGCCGCGTCGCAGACCCGCACCACCATGTCACGGTCGCCCGCGGGCACGTCGAGCAGGTCGCACATCACGGCCAGCGGGAGCGCCGACACGGCGTCCACCAGGTCGGTCTCACCCTGGGCGACGGCCTTGTCCATGATCTCGCCGGCCAGTTCGGTGATGCTCCGGGCTGCGTTGCGGACCCCGCCGGGCGTGAAGAACGGGTTGGCGGGGGCGCGGAGTTGCCGGTGGCGGGGCGGGTCGGCCAGGGCCATCATCCGGCCGGCGCCGGCGGGCGTGCGGCCCTCGCCGGTGCCGAGCAGCGAGCCGCCCTCGGAGCTGTAGGCGCCGGCGTTCCTCAGCACCTCGGCCGCCAGGTCGTAGGAGAGCACGGACCAGACCGGGCCGTCCTCGGCGGTCTCGGTGCGCTGGACGGGGGCGGCGGCGCGCAGTTCGTCGATGACGGCGGGCAGTTCCGGGCGGGCCCAGAGTCCGGGGTCACTCAGATCGAGCGTGGTGCTGACCATTGCTGCTCCTTCTGGCGCCGGAGATCCGGCTGGTCGAGGTGGTCCTGCTGGTCGAGTCGGTCCGTACGGTCCAGGTCGTACAGGTGGTCCAGGTCGATCGGGCCGGCGGGCCCGCGCGGGTCCACCGGCTCCGGCCGGCGGGCCGGCCCGCGGGTGATCAGGGAGGTGAGCAGTTCGGCCGGCCCGCGCTGTTCGACGGTGGCCAGCAGGTGCCCGCCGGGCACCACCGTCAGGCCGAAGGTCCCGCTGGTGTGCCGGGCCCAGTCGTCCAGCAGGCCGGCGCCGAGCATCGGGTCGGCGTCGCCGACCACGGCGTGCAGATCGGACTCGATCGGTGGCCCCGGCCGGTACCGGTAGGTGTGCCTGACGTCCAGGTCGGTCTGGATGGCGTGCAGCGCGATCTCCCGCAACTCCGGCTCGGACGAGACGAGTTCACCCATTCCGGCGAGCCGGAGCAGGTCCTCGGCGTCGCGGTGCTGCGGGCGCCCGCCGATCCAGGCGCTGGGCGGCTGGGCCGAGGCGGTGACCAGGAGCCGTGGCCGGCGGCCGGGCGGCAGGGCGCGGGCCGTCTCGAAGGCGAGCAGCGCGCCGAGGCTCTGCCCGTAGAAGCCGAACGGGCCGTCCAGGTGGGGGCCGAGCTCCGCCGCCACCGTCCGGACCAGCTGGTCGAAGGTGGCGGGCATCGGGTGCCGCCCGCGGCCGCCCCGGGCGGGCATCCGCAACGCCCAGACCTCGGCGAGCGGGGCCAGCGCGTGCGCCAGCGGGATGTAGGCGGTGGCGTCGCCGCCGGCGTGCGGGAAGCAGAACAGCCGGAACGGGCGGTGCTGCTGGGGGGCGGGGACGAGCAGCCAGTCGCCCTCGACCCGGGGGCGGCCGGCGGTCATCGGGTGCCGTCGCGGCGGGCGACCAGGGCCGGGCGGGGCGCCGCCCCGGCGAGGGTGGCGCGGCGGACGGCCTCGGTGAAGGCGGCCAGGTCCTCGGCGTCCAGCAGGTGGCGCAGCTGCAGTTCGACGCCGAGCTTGCGGCGCAGCATGTGGACCACCCGCAGCGCGGCGAGCGAGTGGCCGCCGAGGTCGAGGAAGCTGTCCTCGGGGCGGACGCCGTCCAGGCCGAGGACGGTGCGCCAGACTCCGGCGACCTGCTCGCCGAGGCCGTCGGTGCCGGTGGACCCGTCGGTGCCGGTGCTGCTCCCGGTACCGGCGAGGGGCTCGGCGGGCGCGGCCGGTACCGGGAGAGCCGCGTGGTCCGTCTTGCCGTTGGGGGTGAGCGGGAAGGCCGGCAGCACGGTCACGGTGGCGGGGACGAGGTGCGCCGGCAGCTGCCCGCGCAGGTGCTCCAGCAGCTCGGCGGGGGCGACCAGGGACGCCGCGGTGACGTAGCCGGCCAGGCGCTGGTCGCCGGGGGCGGCCTCGTACACCTTGACGGCGGACTCGGCGACGGCCGGGTGGCGGGCCAGCGCGTGCTCGATCTCGCCGAGTTCGATCCGGTAGCCGCGCAGCTTGACCTGCCGGTCGACCCGTCCGGCGTACTCCAGCAGGCCACCGGGGCCCCGACGGGCCTGGTCGCCGGTGCGGTACATCCGCTCCCCGGGGGTGAAGGGGCTGGCGACGAAGCGTCCGGCGGTCAGGCCGGGGCGGCGGACGTAGCCGTGGGCGACGCCCGGACCGGTGAGGTAGAGCTCGCCGGTGGCGCCGGGGGCGACCGGCCGCAGCCGCTCGTCCAGCAGGTGGGCCCCGACGCCGGGCAGCGGGGAGCCGATGTGCGGTCCGGGGCCGCTGACGGGTGCGGTGGTGGCGTCGACCGTGCACTCGGTGGGGCCGTACAGGTTGAGGGCGTCCAGGCCGGCCGCGTCGATCTCCTTCCAGGTCCGCTCGGGCACCGGCTCGCCGCCCATGAACAGGCGGGGGGTGCGGGTGCCGGCCAACGGCTCGCGGAGCAGCTCCCAGTGCGAGGGGGTGAGGTCCAGGTCGGTGACGCCGTGCCGGGCGATGACGGCCGCGAGGCGCTCGGGGTCCAGGCGTTCGGCGTCGTCCAGGACGACCAGGGTGTCGCCGCGGCAGACCCGGGCCCACTGCTGGACGGAGGCGTCGAAGGAGACGCTGGCGTTCCAGCCGACCACGGCCGGCTCCGCGCGGTAGGCGCCGCTCTGCTCCAGGCCGGCCAGCAGGGCGGCGACGTTGCCGCGGCCGACCTCGACGCCCTTGGGGGTGCCGGTGGAGCCGGAGGTGTAGATCACGTACGCCGGGTCGAGCGGGGTGCCGTCTTCGGTCGGGTCGGCGGGCGCCCCGGCGGTGTCCGGGCGGATGGTGCGCACGCCGGGCGGCAGGGCGAGGGCGGCGGCGTCCGTGCTGATCAGCAGGGCGAGGCCGGCGTCCTCGGCCATCAGGGCGAGCCGCGGGGCCGGGTAGGCGGGGTCGAGCGGGACGTACGCGGCGCCGGCCCGCCAGACGGCGAGCAGGGCCACCACCAGATCGGCCGTCCGGGGCAGGTGGACGCCGACCCGGTCGCCGCGGCCGATGCCGTGGGCGCGCAGGGCGCCGGCCAGCACGGCGGTGCGGTGGTCGAGTTCGGCGAAGCTGAGGCTGGTGCCGGCGGCCCGCACGGCGGTGCGGGCGGGGGTGGTGGCTGCTGCCCGGAGGAAGCGGGCCACCGGGTCCCGCGGCGGGTCGAGCGGCTGCCGGTGGGTGGCGGCCGGAGTGGTGTCCAGGATGTCGGTCATGCCGGGTGCTCCTCGTCTGGGGTGGGGTGCGGCCGGGTGCGGCCGGCCGGGCGCCGCGCCCCGGGTGGGCGCGGCACCGGTGCGGTCCGGGTGCGTGCGGTGCCGGGCTCTCAGGCCCGGTCGGGCCCGCCGGCCACGGCGGCGGCCAGCTCGGCCAGGGCCGCCGTGTAGGCGTCGACGAACTCGGTGGCCGTCCGGTCGGGCACCACCGACCGCTGGTGGTCGACGGCCAGCAGGACGCGGTCGGACACCGGGTCCTGGATGAGCGAGGCGCCGAAGGCGAAGCTGTTGGGTTCGTGCCGCATGGTCGGCTCGCAGCCGATCCGGGCGTCCACGATCCGGGCGGAGCTGAGCGTGCCCAGGGCGTGGAAGCGCAGGTAGCCGAACTGGCTGTCGAGCCGGGTGTCGGCCATCAGCCGGGCCAGCCGGGCGAACGGCACCCGCCGGTGCGGCATCATCTCCAGCTCCTCCCGGTGCACGGCGCGCACCAGGGCCAGCGGGTCGTCGTCGACCGGCTCGCCGACCAGCGGCACGGTGTTGAGGAAGAGCCCCAGCACCTCGGTGCCGCCGCGCCGCTCCAGCCGTCCGTTCATCGCCAGGCCGGTGGTGACGCGGTCCCGCCCGGTGATCGCCCGGAGCGCCCGCAGATGGGCGGCGAGCGCGACCGACTTGACCGGGACGCCGGCCGCGTCGGCGACCAGCCGCAGCTGGCCGGGCGCCGCCGGGAGCACCCGCTCCAGGGTCCGGGGCACCTCGTGCACCTCGCTGCTGCCGGGCCACAGTTCACCGCTGACACCGGCCAGCTTGGCGCGCCAGTAGGCGAGCGAGTCGGCGTCGGCGGCGGCCTCCCGTTCGACCGTGACGAAGTCGCGGAAGGCGGAGCGGGGGGCGGGTGCGGGCGGACTCGCCGGGTCGGCGGCCAGTTCGGCGTGCCGCTCCAGGAGTTCGGTGAGCAGCGAGGTGAAGCTCCAGCCGTCCAGGATGGCGTGGTGCTCGGACAGGGTGAGCTGGAAGACCTGGTCGGCCAGGCGCTGCACGGTGATCCGCAGCAGCGGCGGTTCCATCAGGTCGAAGGGGGTGGAGCGGTGGTGCTCGAAGACGGCGCGGACGGCCTCGTCCTGGGTGTCGGTGCCGCGCAGGTCGGCGAACTCGACGGGTGCGGGCAGTTCGCCGTGCACCAGCTGGAGCGGCTCGCGGTAGCCGGACAGGTCGAGGCCCGTGCGCAACACCGGGTGCCGGTCCAGGACTTCGGCCACCGCCCGGCGGAAGGCGGTCTCGTCCAGGGCGGCCGAGATCCGGTAGCTGTTGACGTTGTGGTAGCTGTCGGTGCCGCCGGCGATCTCCATGTGGAAGACCATGCTGAGCTGCATGGAGACCATCGGGTAGGCGTCGGAGAGGCCCGGCGGGAGGGCGGCGCGGTCCTCGGGGTCGAGCAGGGCGAAGGGCTGGTCGGCCGCGGCCGCGGCGGTCACCGGCCGGGCCAGGGGCAGCAGTTCGGAGACGGTGGGGGCGCCGAAGACGTCCCGCAGGGAGACCGTCCAGCCCGCCTCGTGCAGGTGGCCGGCCAGTTGGACGGCGCGGATGGAGTCGCCGCCGAGGTGGAAGAAGTCGTCGTGGACTCCGACCTCGTCGATGCCGAGGACACGTGACCAGGCGTCGGCGAAGGCCCGCTCGGCGGCGGTGCGTGGCGGTACGTGGCGCCCACCGGCCGCCGCGGGGGCGCCGGGGGCCGGCAGGGCGGCCCGGTCGACCTTGCCGTTGACGGTCAGCGGCAGGGCGTCCAGGACGGTGACGCTCGCCGGGATCATGTAGTCCGGCAGGGTGCGGGCCAGGAACTCGCGGACCCGTTCGGGCGCCCGGCCGGTCAGGTAGGCGGCGAGGCGCTGGTCGTGGACGGTGACCACGCAGGCGTCGACGTCCGGGTGGGCGCTCAACGCGTTTTCGATCTCGCCGAGTTCGATCCGGAAGCCGCGCAGTTTCACCTGAAAGTCGGCACGGCCGACGTACTCCAGGCCGCCGCCCGGCAGCCGCTTGGCGACGTCCCCGGTGCGGTACATCCGGGCGCCGGGGACGCCGGCGTAGGGGTCGGCGACGAACCGGGCGGCGCTGAGGCCGGGGCGCTGCCAGTAGCCGTGGGCGAGGCTGCCGCCGCCGATGTACAGCTCGCCGGGGACGCCCTCGGGGCAGGGCCGCAGCCAGTCGTCGAGCACCAGCGCGTCGAGGTGCGGCATCGCCTCGCCGATCAGGCTGCGCTCGAACCCGCCGGTGGCGCCGGGCCCGGCGATGTCGAAAGTGGTGACGTGGACGGTGGTCTCGGTGATCCCGTAGAGGTTGCAGATCCGGGCCGGCGGCAGCGGATCGAGGTCGAGCCAGCGCTGGACGACGGCGGGGTCGAGGGCCTCGCCGCCCAGCATGATCTGCTTCAGCGCGGGCAGCGGCCTCGGGCGCCGGCGCAGGGCCGGTTCCAGCTGGCGCAGCGCGGACGGGGTGAGGCAGAGGTGGGACACGCCCTCCTCGTCCAGCAGTTGGGCGAACTCCTCGGGCGAGCGGCTGGTCAGGTAGGGCACCACGACCAGCCGGGCGCCGTGGTGCAGGGCGCCCCAGATCTCCCAGACCGTCCAGTCGAAGGCGTAGCTGTGGAAGAGCGTCCAGGCGTCCTGCGGGCCGAAGCCGAAGTGTTCGGCGCCGGCCGCCATCAGGCGGCTGACGTGCTCGTGGGCGATCGCGACGCCCTTGGGACGGCCGGTGGAGCCGGAGGTGAAGATCACGTAGGCGGTGTCGCCGGGGCGGGCGCCGGCCCGCGGGCGGGTGGCGGGCATCGTGGCGGTCTCCGCGGCCCGGGCGGCGAGGTCGTGGCGCAGCCAGGGGCCTTCCGGCACCCGGTCGGGCAGGTCGGTGAGGACGAGGGTGACGCCGGTGTCGCCGAACACGGTGGCCGCGCGGCCGGCCGGTGCGGCCGGGTCGACGGGGACGTAGGCGGCGCCGGCCTTGAGGACGGCGAGGACGCTCACCACGATGTCGGCGGTCCGGTCGAGCAGCAGGCCGACCCGGTCGCCGCGGCGGACGCCGGCGGCGGTCAGCGCGTGGGCGAGGCGGTTGGCGCGCTCGTCCAGATCGGTGTAGGTGAGCGCGCGGGCCCCGTCGGTGAGGGCGGTCCGCTCGCCGTGGCGGTCGGCTGCGTCCTCGAAGAGCTGGTGCAGGCAGCGGCCCTGCGGGATCCGGGCGGGCCGGCCGGCGCTCGCGGGGGTGCCGAGCTCGCGCAGCGGGCGGTCCAGGTGGTCGAGGGCGGCGGTCAGCAAGGTCTGCCAGTCGGCGGCCATCCGGCGGACCGTCGCCGGGTCGAACAGGTCGGTGCGGTACTCGGCCTCGCCGCGCAGCTCGCCGCTGTCGAAGACGGACCAGGTCAGGTCGAACTTGCTGGTGCCGTTGGAGCGGACGGCCCGCTCGGCGAGGGCCTCGCCGAAGCGCAGCGCGGCGGCGTCCTCGGCGTGCGCGCCGAACACCACCTGGACCAGCGGGGCGTGCTGGGCCGAGCGGTCCGGTGCCAGCCGGTCGACCAGCTGGTCGAAGGGGACGTCCAGGTAGGCGTAGCCCTCGAAGGCGACCTCCTGGACGTGCTCCAGCAGCTCGCGGAAGGTCATCGTCCGGGCGAGCCGGACCCGCAGCGGCAGCAGGTTGACGAAGTAGCCGACCAGGTTCTCCAGTTCGGGGCGGTTGCGGGTGGTGACGGGGGTGCCGATCACCATGTCCTCGGCGCCGGTCCAGCGGTGCAGCAGCAGCGCGAAGGCGGCCAGCATGACCATGAACGGGGTGACGCCCTCCTCCTCCGCCAGGTGCTTGACCCGGGCGGCGGTGCCCGGCTCCAGGGCGAACGGCTCGGTGGCGCCGTGGTGGCTCCGGTGGGCGGGGCGCGGGCGGTCGCCGGGGATCTCCAGCAGGCCCGGTGCCCCGTCGAGCTGGAGCTTCCAGTGGGCCAGGTGCTCCTCGAAGGACTGCGCCTGCTCCTCGGCCGCGTAGTCGGCGTACTGGGTGGTGAGCACCGGGAGTTCGGCCGCGCGGCCGGCCACGGCGGCACTGTAGAGCTCGGCCAGCTCTCGCTCGAAGACGTCGGCCGACCAGCCGTCCCAGACGATGTGGTGGACGACCACGGCCATGGTGGCCCGCTGCTCCCCGGTGCGGAGCACCGACGCCCGCAGCAGGGGGCCCTGTTCGAGGTCGAAGGGTGCGGCCGCCTCGGCGGCGATCAGCTCCTCGGCGCGCCGGGCGCTCTCCCGCTCGTCGAGGGCCCGCAGGTCGGTCACCGTGAAGGGGACGGCCGGGCTGTGCCGGACGTGCTGGCGCGGGCCGTCCTCGTGCAGGGCGAAGATGGTGCGCAGGGCTTCGTGCCGGGCCACCAGGGCGCCCAGGGCGCTCTCCAGTCGCACCAGGTCGAGGGCGCCGGTGAACTCGAACACCCAGGGGATGTTGTAGGTGGCCGCTCCGGGGTTCCAGCGGTCGAGGAACCACAGGCCCCTCTGCAGCCCCGACACGGGGGCGACCCGGGCCGGCTCTTCGGTGGAGGTCACTGTCCTGTTTCCTTCCTTGGGCGGACCCGGCGGACCCGGCGGGGGCGCGGGCGGGTGGTAGGGCTGGGGCCGGATCCGGGTCGCGCACCGAGGTGGCGGCCGCCGGCGGAGCGGGGGCGGGCGGTCACCGGGCCGTGAGCCGTTCGGCGATCGCGCCGACGGTCTTCGCCCGGAACACCACGTGCGGCGCCACCTTGGTACCGGTCTCCCGGGAGAGCCGCATCGCGACCCGGACGGCGGCCAGCGAGTTGCCCCCGATCCGGAAGAAGTTGTCGTCCCGGCCGACCTGCGGCAGGTCAAGGACGGCTCGGACGGCGTCGGCCACCAGCAGTTCCATCCCGTCCAGCGCGGCGGCCGCCGGGCCCGGTGCCGGCCGGGGCGCCGGGGCGGGCAGCGCCCGGCGGTCGGTCTTGCCGTTGGGGTTGAGCGGCAGGGCGTCGAGGATGTCGACGGTGGCGGGGATCATGTACTCGGGGAGCCGGCCGCCCAGTTCGGCGAGCAGGGCGTCGATGTCGGGCGGGGTGGGTCCGGCGGTGATGTAGGCGGCCAGCCGCTTGTCCCCGGGGGCCGGTTCGTGGACGGTGACGGCGGCCTCCCGGACCAGCGGGTGGCTGGTCAGGGCGTCCTCGATCTCACCCGGTTCGACCCGGAACCCGCGGATCTTGATCTGGTCGTCGATCCGTCCGGTGATCTCCAGCGTGCCGTCCTCGGTGCGGTGCCCGAGGTCCCCGGTGCGGTAGAGCCGCTCCCCCGGCCGGCCGTACGGGTGGGCGACGAAGCGGCCCGCGGTGAGGGCCGGCCGGCCCAGGTAGCCGTACGCCAACCCGCCCCCGGCGGCATAGAGTTCGCCGCTCTCACCGGGGCCGACCGGGCGCAGTGCGGCGTCCAGGACGTGGATCTCCTTGCCGTTCAGCGGGTGGCCGATGGGGATCGAGGTACCGCCGAGGTCCTGCGGGCCGACCTGGTGGCAGGTGGTCAGGCCGAGGCTCTCCACCGGCCCGTAGCCGTTCGCGACCACCAGCCGCGGGTGGTTCTCCAGGGCCTTGGCGACATGGGTCACCGAGGCCCGCTCGCCGGCGGTGAAGGCCACCTTGAGGTGGTCGAAGGTCTGCGGGAACTCCTCCAGCAGGAAGTTGAACAGGCTGGCGGAGAGCTGGAGCTGGGTGACCCGGTGGCGCCGGGTGAGGGTGGCGATGGTCTCCGGGTCGGGCCGCCGGCCGGGCTGCAGCACGCAGGTGCCGCCGAACAGCAGGGCGCCGTACAGTTCCAGCGCGAAGGCGTCCCAGGAGACCGGCGAGCACTGCAACCAGACCTCCTCGGGGCCGAAGCGGGCGTAGTCCTGGCCGAGGTAGGTGGTGGTGAGCGCCCGGTGCGGGGCCGCGACGCCCTTGGGGCGGCCGGTGGAGCCGGAGGTGAACATCACGCAGGCCAGGTCGTCGCCGGTGACCGGGAGCGCGAGGTCCTGCCCCGGGCAGCGGGCCACCTCCCCGGCCACCTCGTCGAGGTCGAGGTGGGCGGTGCCCTCGAACGGCGCGGGGGCGTGGCGGTGGGTGAGGACCAGCGCGGCGCCGCTGTCCGCGACGGCACCGGCCAGCCGCTCGGCGGGGAAGTCCGGGTCGAGCAGGGTGTAGCCGGCGCCGGTCTTCAGCACCGCGAGCAGCGCCACCACCAGATCGTGGCCGCGTTCGGTCAGGATCGCGACGACGTCACCCCGGCCGACCCCGCGGCCGGCCAGGAAGTGCCCGAGCCGGTTGGCCCGGGTGTTCAGCTCCCCGTAGGTCAGCGCCAGCCCGGTGTCGCCCTCGACCACGGCGGTGGCCTGCGGGGCGAGTTCGGCCCGGGCCTCGAAGAGGGTGTGCGCGGCGGGGTCGACGGCGGCGGCCAGGGTGTTTGCCCAGCTGTCGCAGAGGCCGGCGACGGTCTCGGGGTCGAACAGGTCGCTGTCGTACTCGAAGCGCCCGGTGAAGCCGGTACCGAGGTCGTCGACGGAGATCGACAGGTCGAACCGGGACACCTCGTTGGAGTGCAGGGCACGGGTGACCTCGCTCTCCCCGACGGTGAGCGGCCGGGTGTCCAGCGGGTGCAGTTCGAGCAGCACCTGGCAGAGCGGGTTGCGGTCCTCCGGCCGGTCGTCCAGGACGAGTGCGGTGATCTCGTCGAAGGGGGTGTCCTGGTGCCGGTAGGCACCGATCGCCACCTCGCGGACGTGCTGGACGAGTTCACGGAAGTCCGCGTCCTCGGCGAGCCGCAGGCGCAGCGGCAGCAGGTTGATGAAGTAGCCGATCAGGCCGTTCAGTTCGGTGCGTCCGCGCAGGCTCACCGGGGTGCCGAGGACCATGTCCCGCTGGCCGGAGCGGCGGTGCAGGGTCAGCGCCAGGCCGGCCAGCAGCACCATGAACGGGGTGGCGTCCTCGCTGCGGGCGAACTCGCGCACCGCGCGGGCGACCGGGGTCGGCAGCGCGAAGCGGTGGAAGGCGCCGCGGAAGGCCTGGATCTCGGGGCGGGGGTGGTCGGTGGGCAGCACCGGGGTCTGCGGGGCGTCGGCGAGCGCGGTGCGCCAGTGGGCGAGCCGCTCCTCGGCGTTCTCGTCCTCGTACTGCCAGGCGCTGTAGTCGGTGTACTGGACGGGGAGTTCGGGCAGGACGTGGTCGCGTCCCTCGCGCAGCGCCGCGTACAGCTCCTGGAGTTCCTGCTCCAGGACGGGCAGCGAGCCCTCGTCCCAGACGATGTGGTGGAACATCAGCAGCAGGGTGGTCGCGCCGTCGGGGGTGCGGACGGCGTGGGCGCGCACCAGCGGCCCGTGCTCCAGGTCGAAGGGTTCCCGGGCCAGTTCGGCGACCAGCGCGTCGGGCTGCTCCGCCGGGCTGTCCAGGACGGTGAAGGGCAACTCGATCCGCTCATGGACGAGTTGCTCGGGGCCGTCCTCGCCGAGGACGAAGGTGGTCCGCAGGCTCTGGTGCCGGGCGACCACCGTCTCCAGGGCGGCGCGCAGCAGTTCGGTCTCGACCGGGCCGTGGAAGCGGAAAACCCAGGGCACGTTGTAGGTGGCCGCGCCGGGGTTCCACTGCTCCAGGAACCAGAGCCCGCGCTGGTACTTGGACAGCGGTGCCCGGGTGAGGCCGCGGGCGGTCAGCGGCGGCTGCTCGGGGCCGGCGGAGGCGGTGACGGCGGCGGCGAACTCGGCGAGGGTCGGCGCGTCGAAGATGGTGTACGGCGACACCATGCCGAACACCTCGTAGACCCGGCCGACCACCCGGACGGCGGTCAGCGAGTCCCCGCCGAGGTGGAAGAAGTTGTCGTCGGCGCCGACCTCGGCGACGCCGAGCACGTCGGACCAGACGGCGGCGATCAGCTGCTCGGCCGCGGTGCGCGGCGGGCGGTGGCCGGGGCGGCGGGACTCGGCGGCCTCCGGCGCCGGCAGCGCGGCGCGGTCGACCTTGCCGCCGGCCGTCAGCGGGAACCCGGCCAGCACGGTGAGCGTCGCGGGGATCATGTGCTCGGGCAGCCGGCCGGCCAGGAAGGCCCGGGCCCGGGCGTAGTCGGGGACGGGCGCGGTGTCCGAGGCGGTGACGTAGGCGGCGAGCCGGCCCTCGTGGGCGGCCACGGCGCAGCCGGCGACGCCCGGGCAGCCGGCCAGGGCGACCTCGATCTCGCCGGGCTCGACCCGGAAGCCGCGGATCTTCACCTGCTGGTCGGCCCGGCCCAGGTACTCGGGCGGAGCTCCCTCGTGCGGCCGCCGGACGAGGTCCCCGGTGCGGTACATCCGGGCGCCGGGGGCGGCGGACCAGGGGTCGGCGACGAAGCGTTCGGCGCTCGGCCCGGGCCGGCCGCAGTAGCCCCAGGCGAGCAGCGGGCCGCCGATGTACAGCTCGCCGGCGGTGCCGGGCGGGCAGGGGCGCAGCCGTTCGTCGAGGATGTGCAGGGTGCGCCCGCCGAGGGCCTCGCCGATCGGCACGACGGCGGCGGTGTTGTCGCCGGCGGCGGTGTGGACGGTCGCGGTGTGGACGGTCGCGGTGATCACCGTCTCGGTGGGACCGTAGGCGTTCAGCAGGGGTACCCCGGTGAGCCGGTGCCAGCCGGCCGCGGTGGCCGGGTGCAGCCGGTCGCTGCCGGAGATCATCAGCCGCAGGGTGCCCGGCGCGGCGCGCCCGGGCAGTGCGGCGACCAGCTCCTGGAAGTAGCCGGCGGACAGGTTGGCGACGGTCACGCCTTCGGCGTCCAGCAGGTCGAGCAGCTCGGCCGGGGTGAGCAGTTGGCGCTCCGGCAGGACCAGGCAGGCCCCGGCCGCCAGTGCGCCGAGGATCTGTTCGATCGCCACGTCCACGGTGGGCCGGGCGAACTGCAGCACCACGTCGTCCTCGGTCAGCCCGAACCGGGCCACGATGGCGTGGAGGTGCCCGGTCAGGGCGTCCAGCGAAACGAGGACGCCCTTGGGGGTGCCGGTGGTGCCGGAGGTGTGGATCACGTACCCGGCCGGGCCGGCGGTGCCGGCCGCGGCGCCCGGGCGGACGGTGAGCCGGCCGCCCGTCAGGACGGCGGCCGCGCCGGCCCCGTCCAGGATCGCCCGGTTCCGCTCCTCGGGTGCCTGCGGGTCGAGCGGGAGGTGGACCCGGCCGGCCCGGAGCACGGCCAGCATCCCGACCAGGTGGTCGAACCGGTCGTCGGCGGTGACGGCGACGACCTGGCCCGGGGCGGTCTCCCGGGCGATCTCCCCGGCGAGCGCGCCGCTCAGCTCGTCCAGCTCGCGGTAGGTGACCGTTCGGCCGGCCCGGCGGACCGCCGGACGGGACGGGTGGCGGCGGGCCGCCGGGAGGAACGGGAATTCGCTGGAGGACATCATTCAACCCCGATGCTTGGTGACGGCGATGCCGGGCCGCCGTGGGCCGGGCGCGACTGTCCGCCGGACCGGCGGGACAGGAGAAGGGATCACGGCAGGACTCGGCGCTGCCGCTGCGGGACTTTCAGGTACCGCTCGCAGGTGCTCCGGGTACCGCGTTGCGGGTGTTCGGGTACCGCCTCGCAGGTGCTCCGGGTACCGCGTTGCGGGCGTTCGGGTCCCGCCTCGCAGGTGCTCCGGGTACCGCGTTGCGGGTGTTCGGGTACCGCGTTCCGTCGGTGCCTTGTAGCGCGCTCCGGTGCGGGAGTCAGTTCTCCTCGGCGGGGGACCACACGTCCTCCGGCCCGAGCGTGCCCGGCGCGTACTTGCCGAGCGAGCTGATCAGCAGCCGCATCTCGGTGCCGAGGCATTCCACCAGGCGGACCAGGCCGTCCTGCGGGTCCTCGGCGACCGCGAGCAGGGCCGCGCGGCCGAGGCCGACCGCCGTGGCGCCCAGCGCCAGGCTCTTCACCGCCCGGCTGCCCTCCCACATCCGGCCCGAGACCAGCAGCCGGCCGGGCGGCGGGCCGGACGGGAGGGCGCCGAGCCGGCGCAGGCACTCGGCGAGCGGCAGCCCGACGTGCCGGGGGAAGGCCGCGGGCGCCCAGCCGGTGCCGCCCTCGGCGCCGTCCACGGTCACCGCGTCCGCGCCGGCCTCGACGGCCGTCCGCACGGCCGCCGCGACGTCCCGGCCCGGATGGAGCTTCACCCAGATCCGCACCCGGGGGAAGTTGTTGCGCATCAGCCGGACCTGCTGGCGCAGGATCTCCTCGGTGAACGTGCCGGGGCTGCTGGAGCGCAGCACCCGCTGCCCCTCGAAGAGCGGGTCCAGACCGTAGCGGTCCGCCACCCGGGCGGCCGCGGCCGCGTCCAGCACGGTCATCCCGCCGAGGCCTGGCTTCGCGCCCTGGCCGACCTTCAGCTCGAAGGCGAGGCGGCCGGAGTCGAGCAGCGGCCGGGCGGCCGGGTCGCTGTGCACGAGGTTCCAGACCTCGGCGTCGGCGTCCTCGGTGCTCTGCTGCACCGCGACCCCGCCGACGCCGTCGGCGAGTCGCTCGGTGTAGGCGGTGAGGCGGCCGAGCAGCGAGCGCCCCGCCGCCTCGCCGAGGCGGCCGTAGCCGTTCACCGGGACGACGTTCTCCCCGATCACCATCGGGATGCCGAGCGCCCCGGCCTGCCGGCTGAGCGCCAGCCCGAGGTCACCGCCGGCGGCGCGGGTCGAGCCGAGCGCCGAGACGTAGACCGGCGCGGTGGAGCGCAGGCCGCCGATCGTGGTCGACAGGTCGACGTCCTGGTAGGTGGGTTCGCGGCCGAGGTCGATGAGCTTGGCCAGCCGCTGCTCCATGAACACCGGCGGGGTCAGGCGCAGTGCGTCCAGCCGGTCGGGCGGGCCGCCGAGGCCGTCCGGCCCGTCCGGCCCGGCGCCGAACAGCACCTGCCCGTAGTCCCCGGCGGGCGGGAAGGCGGCGGCGGCGCCGGTCCTGGCCCGCAGGCGGACGGCCTCCTCGGGGAACCCGGGTGCGGCGAGGTCGCTCACGGCGAGACCACCCCGGCGAGCTTGGGGTAGGCGCTGGCCTGCCAGACGGCGTCCAGGCCGGCGACGTACCGGGTCAGGCGCTCCACGCCGATGCCGAAGCCGGCGCTGGCGGGGATGCCCTCGCGGACCAGGTCGAGGTACCAGCGGTACTTCTGCGGGTTCTCGCCGGTCTCCCGCATCCGGGTGATGATGTCGGCGTACTCGTTGGTCCGTTCGCTGCCGCTGCACAGTTCGCCGTAGCCCTCGGGCGCGATGAGGTCGAAGTTCCGCAGCAGGCCGGGCTCGCCGGGGCACTCACGGTCGTAGAAGCCGCGCGAGCCCTTGGGGTAGTCGGTGACGAAGAACGGGCGGCCGGCCTTGGCGGAGAGCAGCGCCTCGCCCTCCCAGTCGAGTTCGGCGTCGGGGTTCTGGTCGTGCCCGGCCGCCCGGAGGTCGAGCACGGCGTCGCTGTGCCGGACCCGCTCGAAGGCGCCCTGGAGCAGGCCGTGGAAGGCGTCGGTGTCCCGGCCGAGCTCCTCGAACTCGGCGGGCAGCGCGGCGACGGTGCTGCGCACCATGTGCACGACCAACTGCTCGACCAGTGCGGTGATCTGCTCCCGGGAGGCGCCGGCGACCTCGACGTCCAGCTGGTGGAACTCGACCAGGTGGCGGTTGGTGCCGGCCGTCTCCAGGGGTTCCAGCCGGACGTTCGGGGCCACGCAGAAGATCTTGTCGAAGGCCAGCAGGGAGGCCTGCTTGTAGAGGATGGCGCTGGTCATCAGCTTGTAGCGGTGGCCGTAGAAGTCGATGTCCACCTGCTTGGAGCCCCGGGCGCCCGGGTCGGTGACCGGCCCGATGACCGGCGGCAGCAGTTCGGTGAAGCCCTCCCCGCGCAGGAACTCCCGCGCGGCGCCGAGCAGGTGGTGCTGGATGCGCAGCGCGCTGCGCGTGGTCGGGGACGCCAGGTGCCTGCCGGGGTCGGCCGGCGGCGTGGGCCCTTGCGCGGTCTGCACGGTCATGGTGCCGTTCCCATCCTTGTCGTGGCGCGGTGCCGGTGGATCGCACGAAGAGGTGCGCGAAGAAGTGCGCGAAGGCGTGCACGGGTGGAATGCGCGGGTGCAGCGCGGTGGAACGCTCCGGAGGAGCGCGGTGGAGTACCCGGGAAAGCGCGGCGGGCGACCGGCGGGCTCAGCGGGCGACGTGGATCCCGCCCGCGACCGGGGTACGGAACGCCCGCCGGTCGTAGGTGCGTTGTACGTACGACAGCGCACCGAGCAGTTCGGTGGAGCTGAGCGCGGGGGCGGAACGGGCGCGGCCGGCCCGGCCGATCGGCATCGACCCGGGGTCCGACCAGTGCAGCCGACCGTCGGGGTCGAGCCTGCTGCGGGCGCGGCCGGCGTTGTCGGGATGCAGGCAGTACGGGACGTCCAGGTAGCCCTTGGCGAAGGCCAGCACCAGCGCGCGGCCGATGTCCGGGTGCAGGTCGAGGACGGCGTCGATCAGGTGCCGGGCCTCGGCGCGGATCCCGGTGTCGGGGGCTGCACCCGGCGGGCTGCGCCGCTCACCCGCGGCGACGGCGGCCGCGCTCTCCAGCGCCCGGACGTTCTCCCCGACGGTGGGGATGCGGTACGCCTCGGCGGTGGTCTTCACGATCAGCCGGGCCGCGCCGGTCCGGACGGCGAGCCGGGCCGCCTCGTCCAGCAGCAGCTGCGCGCCGCCCGGCGACAGCGGGTAGACGCCCATGTACGTGTAGATCACCACGTGCCGGTCCACGTCCGGGAGCAGCTCGGCGGCGATCGCCTGCAGGGCCGTCACCGCCTCCTCGTCCTGGCGGGTGCTGGCCTGCTGGGCGTAGCTGAGCGAGATGCTGCGCAGCCCGTGCTGCCGGAAGAAGAGGCCCTCCAGCACGCTGAGCGCGATCAGCAGGCCGGGCGGGCAGAGCTGGCCCATCATGCAGCCGCCGAAGGTCTCCAGGTGCGGTTCGGCGCCGGCCGTCCGGGAGGCGGCCAGCAGCTCGCAGCAGCGTCTCCAGCTGTCGACGGCCTCGGGCAGCGGGGTGCGGCTGTACGGCAGGCAGTACGAGACGGGGCCGCCCTCGGTGGCGTGCAGGCCGGCGGCGAGCAGCGCCGCGAAGATCTTCTCGGGGCGGGCCGAGCCGTGCCGGACCTGGACCGGGAAGCTGTCGTCGGCGACGCCGTGCAGCACGGACCGGGTGACCCCGGGCGGGTAGCTGGTGATCGGGTAGCCGTTGAGCGGGACGCCCTCGGCGACGGCCCGGCGGGCCGCGGCCAGCTCGCCGGTGCGGGTGTAGCTGTCCAGGGTGACGGTGCCGACGGTGGTGGCGGCCGCGTTCCTGGTGGCGAGCAGGCCGGCCCGCATCCGGTCGGGCTCGCTCATCCCCATCCGTGGTTGCACCACCAGCGCGCCCGCCGCCCGGGCGCCGGCCACGAACGGCCCGAACGCCGTCACAACAGCACTCCGGCCGGCAGCGAGCGGACGTAGGAGCGGAAGGCGTCCACCGAGGCGGCCTCCTCGAAGACCGCGTCGAAGCCGGCCGCGAGCAGGGTCCGGGCGCGGGCGCCGTCCTCCGCCCCCGCGATGCCCAGCTTCCCGCCGATGACGATCGGCGTGCCGCGCAGCTCCGGGCAGGCGCGCAGCCCGGCGATGACCCGCAGGCCGTCGTTGTATCCGTGCCCGTTGACGCTGCTGAGGACGACCAGGTCGGGTCGGCGCCGCCGGCATTCGGCGGTGATGACGTCGTCCGGGACGCACGGGCCCAGATTCGTCACCCGGTGGCCGAGTTCTTCCAGCAGCAGCTGGAGAAACACCAGATTCCAGGTGTGCGAATCGGAGACCATGGTGGTCACCACGACATTCAGTCCGGCTTTTCCGGCCTTTCCACGCTCCACGGACTGCCCCTCGTCACATAGTGGGCCAACGTCGACCGACGATCCGCGTCGATTCCCGGGCGAATTCCTCCGCCTGCCCTGACGAAAAGCTTATTGACCGTGTTCCGTGCCGACCGGCAGATCACCCGGCAGCACATCGGCAGATCACCTGGGGAGGGGCCGGGCGGCCGGCGGGGCCGCGGTCGGGGGCCGCCGGCGCGCGGCGTCCGCCCGCGCCCCCGCTCCCCGTCCCCGCGGCCACCGTCGCCGGCGCCGGCCCGGCCTCACCCGGCGAGGGCCTCCAGCAGGGGGTACGGCCCCGAACGCTCCTCGCTGCGGGCGGCCGCCGCCGACAGCCAGTTCTCCCGCTCCTCCCGGCACAGCACCCGGAAGAGGTTCAGCACCGCGAACCGGACCCCGCCCTGGCCGCCGCCCACCGTCCGTACCAGCCCGCGGGAGAGCAGCTCGTGCACCACGGCCAGGCATTCCTGGACGGGCCGGCCGCTCAGCGCCACCGCCTCCTCCACCGTCCACCCCTGCTCACCGTCGGCCAGCAGGCCCAGCAGGGCGCGCTGACGGGGGCTCAGCAGGTGCAGGGCGCCGGTGAGCGCGTCGCGGACGTCCTCCCGCTCGTGGCAGAGCGGGGACGGCGAGCTGAGGGTGAAGGGGTTGCCGCACAACCGGGCCATCAGCTGGCCGGGCGACTGGACCAGGGTCCAGCCGGCCGCGAGTTCCAGGGCGCCGGGCAGGCCGTCCAGGTAGCGGCAGAGCGCGCCGACCGCCGCGCCCTCCTCCCGGCCGAGCCGGAACCCGGGCCGCACCCGGCGCACGTGCGACAGCAGCAGGCGCACCGCCCCGACCTCGGCCAGCCGCTGCGGGTCGTCGTCCAGTTCGGGGGCCGGGGTCTCCAGCGGCGCGAGCGGGATCACCTGCTCGCCGTCAAGTCCCTGGGGCACCCGGGAGGTGATCAGCACCCGCAGTCCGGCGCAGCGGTGGAAGAGGTCGTCGAGGGTGGGGGCGTTGACGCCGCCGTCGGCGCCGTCGAGCACCAGCAGGGTGGGCCGGTCGCCGATCTGCTCGGCGAGCCCCTCGGCCCGGCCGGGCCGGCCCACCAGGTCGGCGAAGGCCGCGCCCGGGCCGCCGGGCTCCCGCTCGCCGCAGGCCACCCAGCGCACCGCCCAGCGCACCGACTCGTGCAGCCGCCGGGCCACCTCCAGGGCCAGCCGGGTCTTGCCCACTCCGCCCAGACCGACCACCGACACCAGCCGGTCGCCGTGCACGGTGAGGACGTCGGCCAGCACCTCGGCCTCGGTGCTCCGGCCGACGATCGCGTTGCGGGCGGCCGGCGGTGCGACGGGTTCCTCCACCGGCGCCTGCTGCCGGGCGGCCGCCTCGAAGGCGGCCCTGCTCCGCCCCTCCAGCCGCAGCGCGTCGGCGAGCAGCCGGACGGTCTCGTGCCGGGGACGGTGGACGCGTCCCGTCTCCATGTCGCGGATCGCCCGCACGCTCAGCGTCGCGTGGTCCGCCAGACCCTGCTGGGTCAGCCCGACACGCTCCCGCCGTACCTTGAGCAACTCGCCAAAACTCGACACCGGCTGACCGCCGTCCATGCCAGCCCCCCTTTCCTCGCGTTCGGACAACACTCTCGGAAGCTCCGGTTCGGCCCGAGACTGACGACCTCAGTCCTGCGCCCAGGGCGCCGGGGACTGGGCCCGCCTCGGTTCGGCCGGCCCGGATCCCGGTTTCGGCTGTAGCCACTGGACCGGTTCCCCTTACGACCGCGATGCTCCACGCCCGGGTTCTACGCGGGATCAACGGCCGATCACCGTGCCCGGCGCCCGCCGTCCCGCACGCGCCCGGCCGGGCCGTCCGCCTCCGGGAACGACCGCGGTGCGGCGCCCCGGGACGCTCGGTCCGGGGCGCCGCACCGCGGCGGTTCGCTTCGCTGCCGGGCACCTGATGCCCGGCCGGGAGGCGCGGTCGGTCAGAACGGCAGGACCCTCACCGCCTTGCACCCGAAGAAGCGGTAGGTCTGCGCGGCGGCCCGGTCCGTGCAGGCAGCTCGGCCGTGGTCGGGTAGTCGTCGGACTCCACGTTGATGCCCGCGTCGGCGGAGTCGCCGACTGGCGGAAGGGCAACGACACCGTCGTCCAGTCGTCCGAAGGCGGTGGGGTCGTACACGCCCCCGGTGTCGACGTGCAGGGTGATGCGCTCCCAGCCGTCGAGCAGGCCGTCGCCGTCCGCGTCGCCGCTGGTGGAGAGCGGGCTGACCTCCCAGCACACCTTCACCCGGGGCTCGTCCTCGTCGCTGCCGGTGTCGCCGTCACCGGTGGAGCAGGACTGCGGCCAGTTCACGTTGTCGGTGGGGTTGGTGGCGGTGTCCCGCCACTTGCCGTCCTGGTAGTGGACGGTGAAGTGCAGGGCCGGCGGCGTGCGCCATCGCCGGCGCGAGCGCCGGCGTGAGCAGGACGACCGTCAAGGCCGCCAGGCTCCGCAGCCGCTTCGCGGTTCGGTGCACAGGAGTCCCTCTCGTCGCGGATCGCGCCCAGGGATTGTCGGAGGCGGCGATCCGCAGGGTCGTTCGAGAGCGAACAGACGCTTGAGGGGAATCCGCCGAAGGCTGCCCCGCACAGTGTGCCCACCGTTTTTCCACCGGCACGGGCGCACCGCTCGGACGTTCACCACAATTGCGTACGGCGACTTCTCCGCCTTGCCTTTTCCGAGAATCTCGTGTTCGTGGCGGAATGTCGGACGACATGGGCGATGCCACGGTGGCGAAGGATGCGGCGGCGGAGGATGCAGTGGCGGAGGATGCGGCGGCACCTGTCCGTGCGCAGTCTGATCCGGCCGTCCTCGACACCTCACCGCCGGGACGAACGCCGAAACCGCCGACCGCGCTCCCCGGCCCCCGCTCCGGTCACGTCGGCAGATCGGCGGACAGGAAGGGAGCAAGGAGCGTGAACAACGCGTCGGGGCGGTCGAGGGGGATGATGTGGCCGCAGTCCTGGAGATGATGTCCGACCAGGTCGTCGGCGATGGGCCGGAGTTGGCGTTCCAGCCCGGTGCCGACGGGGTGGGAGCCGACGGCCATGGTGGGCATGGTCAGCCGGGCCGTCGCGACGGCGTCCTGGATCTGCTGCGCGCTGGTGGGCAGGGCCCGGTAGTAGGAGAACGCGCAGCGCAGGGCCTCGCTCCCGGTGTAGGCGTGAACGAAGGCCGCCCGGATGTCGTCGGGCACTCCTCGCCCGAGCGTCCCCGAGTCGAGGAACCAGTCGATGTACCGGGCCTCGTTGCCCACCAGGACGGTCTCAGCGAGGCCGGGGACGGCGTGGAAACCGAACCACCACGGGGCGTCGCCCGCGACGACGGGTTCGACTCCGGGCAGGCGGCCGAGCAGTGCCTCCATCACGACCAGGCGCCGGACGAGGTCGGGCCGGCGCAGCGCGAGCAGGACGGCGGGGGCGGTGCCCGCGTCGATGCCGACCACCGCCGCCGAGGGCTCGCCGAGTGCGTCGAGCAGCCCTTCGGCATCGGCTGCCAGGGTACCTGCGTCATAACCCTCGACGGCGCGTGCACTGGCACCGAGGCCTCGCAGGTCCGGGGCGATGACCCGGTACCGTCCGGCCAGTCGGCCCATGATGCCGCTCCAGAGTCGCCAGGTGTGCGGGAAGCCGTGCAGCAGCAGAACCGCGGGCCCGTCCCCGGCGACGGCGACGTTGAGATGTATGCCGTTCGTCGCGATGCGGCGCAGTTGGTGTGCGGTGGTGACGGGCATGACGGCTCCTGTGAGTGGTTACCATTGGTTACCACGAAACGATAGGTAACTGTCCGGCTGCTTCCTAGACGGCACTTTCAGGGAAGGTGGTGAGCCACAGGTGACCACCCGAGGAGCACGGGCCGCCGGACGTGCGGTACGCGGCGATCTGTTCGATCCCCAGTGCCCGACGCGGCAGTTGCTGGACCGCATCGGCACGAAGTGGACGTCCATGGTGGTCAAGACGCTCGCCGATGCCGCACCGGACGAGGTGCGCTTCGCGGAGCTGGGACGTCGGATGCCCGGCGTCTCGCAGAAGATGCTGTCCGTGACGCTGCGAAGCCTGGCCCGCGACGGGCTGGTGTCGCGTCGGGTCGAACCGACCGTGCCGCCGCGGGTCTTCTACCGACTCACCGGACTCGGGCTGTCCCTGGAGGCCGCCCTTGCAGGGCTGCGGACCTGGGCCGAGGAGCACATGGCCGAGATCGACCGCGCCAACGATGCCGTCGACCAGGAGGTCGATGAGGGATAGGCAGGCCGGTTCCGCGCTCCGTACCGGTCGACTTCGGTACTCGACGGACCCGGCGGCGCCGCCCTGCCACCACGCAGGCGGTGGAGGGGAGGTCGTCGGCGCGTCGGCTGGTCCGGGAGGAGCTGGTGCCGGAGGAGCTGGTGAACGAGGAGCTGGTGAAGGACGACGGGGAGATGGCGTTCGAGGACGGCATCCGACGGCATCTCCCGGCCTGCTTCACCGTCCGCCCGCCCCCATGACGTCCCGCCGCCGGTCCCCGCCGGCCGGGGCCTGGGCCTGGGCCTGGGCCGGAGCGGCCGATTCGGCCGCGCCCCGGTAGGCGAAGCGGGGCAGCAGCAGTTGGGCGACCGGGCCGACCGCGAGGGCGTACAGCACGGTGCCGACGCCGACATGGCCGCCGAGCAGCCAGCCCGCGGCGAGGACGGTCAGTTCGATCACGGTCCGGACGAAGCGCAGGGAGCGCCCGGTGACCGCGGCGGCACCGGTCATCAGCCCGTCGCGCGGGCCTGGGCCGAGACGTGCCCCGACGTAGACGGCGATGGCGAGGGCGTTGACGGCGATGCCGGCCGCCAGCAGGGCACCTCGGGCGGCGAAGCCCTGGCAGGGCGGGACGAGCAGCAGCCCCAGGTCGGAGGAGAGGGCCAGGACCGCGATGTTGGCGAAGGTGCCGAAGGTCGGCCGCTGCCGGAGCGGGATCCAGCCCAGCAGGGCGAGGACCCCGACCAGGGCGCTCACGGTGCCGAAGCTGAGCGGGGTGTGCCGGGTCAGCCCGTCGTACAGGACGCTCCACGGGTTGACGCCCAGCGCGGCGCGGACCAGCAGCGCGAGACTGAAACCGTAGAGCGCGAGGCCGAGCAGGAGTTGCGGCAGGCGGCGGAGCGGGTGCTCGCCGATCGGGAGGTAGCCGAGTGGGGGCAGGGTGGTGCGGGGACTGGCCAACGGATTCTCCGGAGCGGGTGCGGGTGCAGGGCGGGTACAGGGCGGGTGCAGGTGCGGACTGCGGCTGCGGGTGCGGGCCGGCACGGTGACGGCCCGGTACGGCTCGAACCTAGGGCGGCGCACCGCACCGCGTCCTGGTCCACCTGGGGCAAACTGGACCAGTGCGCATCGGAGTGGAGCAACTGGTCAGGGCGCTCGGCGAGTGGCAGGCCACCGCCGTCCCATTGGTGGACGCGCTGGACGGCGCCCTTCGGGAGGCGGTGCTGGACGGGCGGCTGGCGGTCGGCAGCGCGCTGCCGGCCGAGCGCCGGCTGGCCGAGGGCCTCGGGGTCAGCCGCGGCACGGTGGTGGCCGTGCTGACCCGGCTGCGGGACGGCGGCTGGGTGCGGACCAGGCACGGCAGTGCCAGTACCGTGCAGCTGCCGCCCAGCTCGGCCGAGCGGTTCGCGCCACCGTCGGCGGACGGCAGTGCCGGCACGATCGACCTGCGCAGGGCCGTCCCGGCCGCGCCGCGCGCCGAGTACCTGGCCGCCACCGCGCGCGCCGCCCGGCGGGCCGGTCCCGCACTGGCGCAGGGTGGCCGGTCCGGCGCCGGGCTGCCCGAACTCCGGGAGGCGATCGCCGGGCGCTACACCCGCGAGGGCCTCCCCACCCGGGCCGAGCAGATCCTGGTGACCTCCGGCGCCCGCGCCGCACTCGCCCTGCTCGCCGCTCGGCTGCGCCCCCGGGTGGTCGCCGTCGAGAACCCGACCTACCCCCGCGCGGCCGCCGTCCTGCGCGGGGCCGGGGCCCGCCTGTCCGGTCTGCGGGTGACCACCGAGGGCTGGGACGAGGACCGGATGCGGGCCGCGTTCGCCGCCGCTCGGGGCGGACTGGCCTACCTGGTACCGGACTTCCAGAACCCGACGGGCGCGCTGATGGACGCCCCCACCCGGCAGGCGGTCGCCGCGGCGGCGGCCGAACACCGGGTGACGGTGGTCGCCGACGAGACCCTGCGCGACCTGCACCTGTCCGGGCCGGCGCCGCTGCCCGCACGGATCCCGCGGGCCGTCCTGGTCGGCTCGGCCAGCAAGGCCGTCTGGGCCGGTGTGCGGGTGGGCTGGATCCGGGCACCCGGCACGGACCTGATCGGCGAGTTGCTGCGTCACCCGCTCTGCGAACCGCTCTCGGCGCCGCCGATGGAACAGCTCGTCGCCGTCGAACTGCTCGACGTGCTCGAACCGCTGCTGGAACGGCGACGCGCCGAACTGCGCTCCCAGCGCGACCACCTGGCCGGACGGCTGGCGGCCGACGCCCGCTGGACGTTCACGGTGCCGCAGGGCGGCCTGGTGCTGTGGCTGCGGCTGAACGGCCTGCGCGCCGACACCGTGACCACCCGGGCGGCCGCCGCGGGGCTGCATCTCGCGCCCGGCAGCAGCTTCGCCGTGGACGGAACGCTCGCCCGCTACCTGCGGGTGCCCTGGACGCCGCCGGCGGCGACCCTGGACCGGATCGCGGACATCCTCGACGAGGCCTGCGCTCCGCCGCCCTCCCGCTGACGACCCGTGTGCCGACGACCCGAACGGTGACGGCCCGTGCACTGACGGCCCGTACGGTGTCGGCCCGGCACCGGGATGACCGGTACCGGGCCGTACGGGGAGTTCGCGCCGGCCGGGCCGGGCCGGCCGGGCTCAGCAGATCCTGGGCAGCTGCTCCCCGATCGGCAGGTCCACCACCCGGGTGCCGCCGAGCCCGGTCCGCGCGACCACCATCCCGGGGTGGTCGGCGACACACTCCCCGATCACGGCCGCCCGGGCGCCGAGCGGGTGGGCCCGCATCGCCGCCAGGACGGCCTCGGCGTGTTCACGCGGGACGAAGGCCACCAGCTTGCCCTCGTTGGCGACGTACATCGGGTCCAGGCCGAGGACGGCGCAGGCGTTGGCCACCTCGTCCGGCACCGGGACGGCGCGCTCCTGGACCAGCACGCCGACGCCGGCCGCGACGGCGATCTCGTTGAGCGCCGCGCCGAGCCCGCCCCGGGTCGGGTCGCGCAGCACGTGCAGGTCGGGGGTGACCGCGAGCATCGCCTCCACCAGCCCGCCCAGGGCCGCGCAGTCGCTCTCGATCCGGACGCCGAACTCCAGCCCCTCGCGCACGCTCATCACCGCGACGCCGTGCACGCCGATGTCGCCGCTGACGATCACCACGTCGCCCGGCGCGGCCCGCTGCGCGCGGATGTCCACGCCGGCGGGGATCAGCCCGATCCCGGCGGTGTTGAGGTAGATCCCGTCCCCGTGGCCGGCCTCGACCACCTTGGTGTCGCCGGTCACCACCTCGACGCCGGCCCGCCGGGCGGCCTCGCCGAGCGCCTGGGCGACCCGGGCGACCAACGACATCTCCACGCCCTCCTCCAGGATGAAGGCGCAGGACAGGTAGGCCGGCCGGGCTCCGCTCATGGCCAGGTCGTTGACAGTGCCGTTGACCGCGAGGTCGCCGATGCTGCCGCCGGGGAAGAACAGCGGCCGGACGACGAACGAGTCGGTCGAGAAAGCCAGTCGGGCGCCGCCGAGGGTGAGCGCCGCCGAGTCGCCGAGCGAGGCCAGCAGCGGTCCGCCGAAGGCGGGGGCGAAGACGTGCTCGACGAGTTCGGCGGACATCGCCCCGCCGCCGCCGTGGCCCATCACCACCCGCGGGTGGTCCCGCAGCGGCAGCGGACAGCTCCAGTTGGCGAAGTCGGGCGCCGCCGGGGCGGGAACGGTGGTCGTGGTGTCAGGCAACGGGGCTCGCCTCCAGCGGGACGACCGGCAGCGACCTGGCCGGCGGGGGTGCGGCCGGCAGGCCGAGCCGCCGGTAGAGGTAGTAGGCCGCGCAGGCGCCCTCGCTGGAGACCATGGTGGCGCCGAGCGGGTTGCGCGGGGTGCAGGTGGTGCCGAATGCCTCGCACTGGTTCGGCTTCAGCAGGCCTTGGAGGACTTCGCCGCTGCGGCACTCGGCCGGCTCGACGGTGGTGATGCCGGAGACCTGGAAGCGGTGCTCGGCGTCCTGGTCGCGGTAGCGCGGCGACAGCCGCCACCCGCTCTGCGGGATGACCCCGATGCCGCGCCAGGCACGGTCGGTGACCTCGAAGACGTCCGCCAGCATGGCCTTGGCGGCGGGGTTGCCCTCGGGCCGCACCGCCCGCTGGTAGGCGTTCTCGACGGTGTGCTCGCCGCGCTCCAACTGCCTTACGGTGCGGCGGATCCCCTCCAGGATGTCGAGCGGTTCGAAGCCGGTCACCACGATCGGCACCCGGTGCCGCTCGGCCAGTTCCGGGTACTCGTCCACGCCCATCACGCTGCAGACGTGGCCGGCCGCCAGGAAGCCCTGGACCCGGCAGTCCGGCGAGGTCATGATGGCCTCGATGGCGGGTGGCACCCGTACGTGCGAGACCAGCAGGCTGAAGTTGCGGATCCCCAGCTTGCGCGCCTGGTACACGGTCATCGCGTTGGGCGGCGCGGTGGTCTCGAAGCCGATGCCGAAGAAGACCACCTCGCGGTCCGGGTTCTGCTGGGCGATCCGCAGCGCGTCCAGCGGCGAGTACACCACCCGGACGTCCCCGCCCTCGCCGCGCACCCGGAAGAGGTCGCGGTCGGTGCCGGGCACCCGCAGCATGTCGCCGAAGGAGCAGAAGATCACGCCGGGCCGGGAGGCGATCTCCAGCGCCTTGTCGATCACCTCCAGCGGCGTCACGCACACCGGGCAGCCCGGTCCGTGGATCAACTCGACGCCTTCCGGCAGGAGTTGGTCGATTCCGTGCCGGATGATGGTGTGCGTCTGCCCGCCGCAGACCTCCATCAGCGCCCACGGCCTGGTCACCGTGGCGCGGATGTCGTCCAGCAGCCGGCGGGCCAGCTCCGGATCCCGGAACTCCTCCAGGTACTTCACTGCTGCACCTCCTTCGCGGCGGCACCCGCGCCCGCGGCCGCCTCCCACGGGTCACCGAACTCCTCCTGCAGCAGGCCGAGTTCGTTGAACAGCTCCAGCGTCTTGCGGGCCGATTCCTCGTCCAGCCGCTGCAGGGCGAAACCGACGTGGACGATGGCGTACTCACCCACCGCCAGGTCCGGCAGGTACTCCAGGCACACGTCCTTGACCACGCCGCCGAAGTCGACGACGGCCATCCGGGTACCGTCCCGCTCCTCGATCTCCACAACCCTTCCGGGTACTGCCAGGCACATCCGGCTCTCCTTCACTTGCTCCGCGGCCGGTCGAACTGCTCACCCGCCGTTCAGGACTGGACCTGCTCCGCCTCCCCCGCCGCCAGGCGCGCGGCGACCATCAGCTGTCCGAGCGCCAGCCCCCCGTCGTTCGGCGGGACCAGCCGGTGACGCAGCACGGTGAAGCCGTCCTCCCGCAACTCCCGGGCGCAGACCGTGGAGAGCAGCAGATTGGCGAACACGCCGCCGGTCAGCGCCACCGTCTCCAGCCCGTGCTGCTCGCGCGCCTGCGCGCAGACCCGGCGGACCAGGGCGGCCACCGCCCGGTGGAAGCGCGCCGCGAGCAGGCCGGGGGCCGCGCCCGCGCGCAGGTCGGCGGCCATCGCGGCGAGCACGGGCCCGGGGTCCGCGACCAGCCGCAGGTCGTCCGGGCCGGTCACTCCCCCGGCCGGGCCCAGGGCGAACGCGTAGTCCGGCCCGTCGTCCTCCTGGTGGGCGACGGCCGCCGCCTCCAGTTCGATCGCGGCCTGCGCCTCGTAGCCGGCCAGCTGGCAGACACCGGCCAGGGCGGCCGCCGCGTCGAAGAGACGGCCCATGCTGGAGGTCGGCACGCAGTTCAGGTTCCGCTCCAACTGGCGTGCCAGCACCCGGCGTTCCTCCGGCGGGCAGGCCGCCACGCAGGGCAGGTCCGGTGTCCAGGGGATCCCGGCGGCGTACAGCTGGGCGAGCGCCATCCGGTACGGGCGGGCCACCGTGGCGTCACCGCCGGGCAGCGGGGCGTACCGCAGGTGCGCGAACCGCCGGAACCCGTCGTAGTCGGCGAGCAGGATCTCGCCGCCCCAGACGGCCCCGTCGTCGCCGTAGCCGGTGCCGTCGAAGGCCACCCCGATCACCGGCCGGGTGCCGTCGAGCCCGTGCTCGGCCATCGCGGCCGCGATGTGCGCGTGGTGGTGCTGCACCTGGACGAGCGGACGGCCGGCGGCGTTGCGGCGCGCCCACCCGGCCGAGCGGTAGCCGGGGTGCCGGTCGGCGGCGAGGAGGCCGGGCGTGACCCCGGTGATGCCGCCCAACTGGTCGACCGCACGGCCGAAGGCTTGCTGGGTGGCGAGATCGTCCATGTCGCCGACGTGCGCGGAGAGCCAGGCCCGGCGGCCCTCGCCCAGGCAGAAGGTGTTCTTCAGGTCGCCGCCGACGGCGAGCGCGGCACGGACCGGCAGCGGGAGGGTGACCGGCAGCGGAGCGTACCCGCGCGAGCGGCGGACCGGGAGCTGCTCGCCGTCGCAGATCCGCACCACCGAGTCGTCGCACGGGACGTGGATCGGGCGGTCGTGGGCCAGCCAGGCGTCGGCGAGCGGGGCGAGCCGGACCAGCGCCTCGGCGTCGTCGGTGACGATCGGCTCGCCCGCGAGGTTGCCGCTGGTCAGCACCAGCAGCCCGGGGCCGGGCGGGTCGCCGGGCAGGCCGAGCAGCAGGTGGTGCAGCGGTGTGTAGGGCAGCATCACGCCCAGGTCCGGGCTGCCCGGGGCGATCTCCTCGGCGAGCCTCGGCCCGCCCGGACGGCGGCGCAGCAGGACGATCGGGCGGGCCGTCCCGGTGAGCAGGTCCCGCTCCGCCGGGCCGAGCCGGACGTACGGTTCGATCTCGGCGAGCGCGCGGGCCATCAGCGCGAACGGCTTGTCGCCCCTGGCCTTGCGCCGGCGCAGCAGGGCGACGGCCCGCGGGTCGCCGGCGTCGCAGGCGAGGTGGTAGCCGCCGATCCCCTTGACGGCCAGGATCGCTCCGGCGGCGAGCAGCCGGCGGGCGCGGGCGATCACGTCCGCCCCGGTCGCCCGGGGCTCGCCGGGGACGGTGAGGGTGAGGACGGGCCCGCAGGCGTGGCAGGCGACGGGCTGCGCGTGGAAGCGGCGGTCGGCCGGGTCGCCGTACTCGCGGGCGCACTCGGGGCACATCGGGAAGCCGGCCATGGTGGTGTTGGCCCGGTCGTAGGGCAACGCGGTGACGATGGTGAAGCGCGGGCCGCAGTTGGTGCAGGTGATGAAGGGGTGGCGGTACCGGCGGTCGGCCGGGTCGGCGAGTTCGGCGAGGCAGTCCGCGCAGGTCGCGACGTCCGGCGGGATCAGGGTCCGGCGCGGTCCGCCGGGGCCGGACGCGAGGATGCTGAAGCCGCGGTCGCCGGTGACGGGCAGCTCCTGGTGGCTGACGGACTCCACCGCGGCCAGGACGGGCGCGTCGCTGGCCAGCCGGCGGCAGAAGTCGGCGACGAGGTCGGGGCGGCCCTCGACCTCGGCCGTGACGCCTTCGCCGGTGTTGGTCACCTGGCCGTGCAGCCCCAGCTCGGTGGCGAGCTTGTGGACGAAGGGCCGGAAGCCCACGCCCTGGACCACCCCGCGGACGGCGACCCGGCGCCGCTCAGGGGCGGCCAGGCCCTGGTCGAGGGTCAAGACCGCTCTCCGGCGGGCAGGTGCGCGTGGCTGTGCCCGCGGCTGTGCCCGTGCGGGTGGTCGTGCGGGTGGTCGTGCCCGAGCTCATGCCCGTGCGAGTGGTCGTGCCCGTGCGCGTGGCCGTCACCGGTCCCGTGGGTGTGCCCGGCGGTCGCCGCCTGACGGGCCATCACCGGAAGGTGCACCGGCCCGCCCGCGCGGACGGCCAGCGCCCGGTCGAGCAGCTCGCCCCGGCCGGCGCCGGTGCGGGCCGAGGTGAGGAGGATCTCCACTCCCGGATTGACCCGCTGGACGTTGGCCCGGAAGGCCGCCTCGTCGAACTCCACCGCGGCGGCGATGTCGGTCTTCGTCACCACGACCAGGTTCGCCAGCCCGAAGGCGGTCGGGTACTTGAGCGGCTTGTCCTCGCCCTCGGTGACGGCGGCCAGTGCGACCCGGAGCGACTCCCCGAGGTCGTAGGAGGCCGGGCAGACCAGGTTGCCGACGTTCTCGACGAAGAGCAGCGCGGTGGCCTCCGGCAGCCAGCCGGCCAGCTGCCGGCCGAGCATCGACGCCTCCAGGTGGCACAGCCCGTCGGTGAGCACCTGCTTGACCGGCACCCCTGAACGGGCGAGCCGGGTGGCGTCGTTCTCGGTCGCGAGGTCGGCGGTGAGCGCCGCCACCGGGACGCCGCGCTCACGCGCGATCGTGAGTTCGCTCTCCAGCAGGGCGGTCTTCCCGCTCCCCGGACTGGACAGCAGGTTGACCGCGATCGCCCCGCGCGCCGCGAGTTCGGCCCGGAGGTCCTGCGCGCTGCGGTCGTTCTTGGCGAGCACGGCCTGCTGCAGATCGACGACTCGGCACATGGCTTCAGCCTTCCTGGTGGGCCGGGGCGTAGGCCGGGCCGTCGGCCCGGCGCACGGCGGTGATCCGGAGTTCGCGCCCGGCCAGCAGT
This sequence comes from Kitasatospora herbaricolor, assembly GCF_030813695.1. NCBI lineage: Bacteria > Bacillati > Actinomycetota > Actinomycetes > Kitasatosporales > Streptomycetaceae > Kitasatospora > Kitasatospora herbaricolor. The sequence continues at coordinate 8,927,078 of NZ_JAUSVA010000002.1, read as the reverse complement.
TCCGCCCGGGCCCCGCCGCACTGCGGGCAGAGCAGGTCCGGCGGCATGCCCACCGCCCACTCGGCGGAGCACGGCCCGCAGCGGGCCCGGCCGGGCACCGTCTCGGTGACCAGCTCGGCGCCCTCCAGGACCGTTCCGGCGCAGACGAGTTCGAAGCAGAAGGCGAGGGCCTCCGGAACGACCCCGGCCAGTTCGCCGACCTCCAGGTGGACCGCCTCGACGGCGCCGGCCCCGGCCTGGCCGACGGCCTCCTCGACCTGTTCCACCACGGCCATCGCGATCGACATCTCGTGCATCGGCCTTCTTCCCGCGCGTGGTCGCCGCAGTGGGCGCCTGCCGTGGGGCCGGCGCCTTCGTCCGGGCCCATTACAAGGCGTGGTGACCGCGCGACCCAGCAGCCGCGCCGTCACCACGCCGTCGCCTACGCCATTCGCCGCAGCCCGCCGAAGGGGCCGACAGCAAAGGCCGCGGCTCACATGCAACGGATCCGCAGATAGCGCTTGATGTCGGGCAGGCTCACCACGACGAGCAGGGTGACGGCCCCGGCGAGGCCAGCGAGGCCGGCGATCAGGATTTTCCGCATGCTGGTGTCCTTCTCTCTTCTCGGTCCCCCGCCAGCACGGCCGCCGCTCGGTCCGCGGCGGCCGGGTCGTCGTTCCGGGTCCCCTCCCCGGCCGCGAGGCCCTGGGCCTCGTCCCTCAGCACCTGGAGCACCACCTCGACCGCCTGGTCGACCGCGGCGGACACCGGCCCGCTGAGCCCGATGCCCTCCTCCAGCGACTGCGGCTCGCAGCCGACCACCAGGACGCGCCGGGGAGGGGCGCCGCCCGTGCCCGCGCTGAGCGTGTCCAGCAGCGCGAGGACGGCGTCGGGGCCCATCCGGTGCCCGTCGAGCACCGGGGACTCCGGCTCCACCGAGCCGGGGGTGGCCGCCTCGATGAGGTAGACCGTGCCGGGCTCGCCGCCCCGCGCGGTGGCGTCCACCAGGACAAGCGTCCGGTATCCGTCCAGGAGTTGATAGGCCAGGTGGACGCCGCGGACGCCGAAGTCGACGGCCTCCACGTGCTCGGGCAGCGGCCGGGAGGCCAGCCGTCGGACGGTCTCCACACCGAACCCGTCGTCGCCGAGGAAGATGTTGCCGACCCCGGCGACCAGCACCCGGCCCGCGGCGCCCGCCCCGGCAGGCGGCGCGTTCACGCCTCCTCCAGCGGGACGACCTCGTCCGGCTGGAAGTACAGGAACCGGCCCTGCTCGCGCCAGAGGTCCGCGCCCGGGTCGCCCTCGACCGTCACGGCCAGGTGCACCGCGCCGTCGACGTCGTGCAGCACGGCCTCGACCAGGGCGGCGCGGCCGTCCAGGAAGAGGTCCTGCGCGTCGGTGCGCCGCAGCCCGGGCTTGAGCAGCACCCGGCTGCCGGCCCCGACCGAGCTGTCGCCGATGAGCACCCGGTCGCGGGTCGGGTCGACGCTGCGGTCGCCCGCCGGGTCCCACCAGGGGGTGTCCGGCCGCGTCGCGGTGAACGGGTCGTCCGGTCCGGTCACCCCGGCGGGCGGCCGCGGGTCGACGGGCTCGGTGATCTCGCGCAGCGCGCGGACGGCTCCGTGCAGCCGCTCCCACACCTCCGGCGGCAGCGAGTCGGCGAGGTCGATCACCTCGCCCGCCCGGATGTCGGTGCCCCGGGCCTCGCGCTTCTCCCGGTCGGTGAGCGCGGTGGTGCGCAGGGCCAGGATCTCGTCGATCTCGGTGGCGTCGTAGAGGGTGCCGGCGCTCTCGGGAGCGACCATCGGGTGGTCCTCCAGGATGATCGGCGAGGAGAGCAGCACGTCCGCGCGGCCCTGCTGGCCGGCGAGCACGGGCCAGGTGTGCTCGTTGCGGCAGTCCGCGACGGCGCCCTTGGCCCACTCCGGCGGGTCCGTCATCGAGACGAAGGACCCGTCGTCGAGGCCGAGCAGCAGGTGGGCGGAGATCAGCGAGTGCGGCAGCGCGGCGTCGCGGGCGTCGCCCTCCTGGGGGGCCCAGCCGCCGGCGTTCTCCAGCTCGGCGGTGAGCTTCAACGCCGCGTACGGGCCGGGGACTTCTGTGGTGCGCAGGCGCAGCAGGCCGTCGACCTGCTCGCGGCGGCGGAGCAGCCGCCCGGTCACCTGGCCCTCCTCGGTGTGGACCAGCTCGCTCTCCTCGCCGGCCGGCCGGCTGAACGGGACGCTGACCCCACTGCCGGTCAACTCGTCCACGGGGATGGAGAGTTCGATCCGCTCCTCGACGCCCTCGTCCCAGGGGACGAGGATCCGGTCGGGCAGCTCCAGCGCGTCGGTGACCTCGAACGCCCAGCCCGGCAAGGCCCGTTCGACGGTACGGCGCTGGGCCCGCAGGAAGCGCACCTCGATCGTCAGGGTGGCGCCCCGGCGTGGTTCCATCAGGCATTCGGTGCGCTGCGCGCAGTGCTCGGCGCTGTCCGTGGCCCAGGCGGGCGGGACCAGGACGCCGAACTGCCAGCGCAGCCGGTTCTTGGCGGCCGACGCCCGGTACGGGTAGAGCACGTAGCCCTCGAAGAGCACGGCGTCGGCGATCTGACGGGCGGCGGAGAAGCGGGACTCCACCTCGGGCACGGACGCGCTGGTGGTCACCGGACGGTCCCTTCGGTCGAGAGGTGTGCTGGTGCCGCGCCCGCTCCGAGCAGCCGGGCGGGTCGCGGCGCGGACGGGCCGCCGCCGGAGGCGGCCAGCAGAGCGCCGACGGTCGCCTCCCAGGACGGCAGGGCGTGCCGGGAGCGGTACCCGAGCAGGGCGTCCATGGTCTCGTGCGGCAGCCGGATCCAGCCGCAGCCGGGGAAGTGCTGCTCGATCATCTCGTGCCAGACGGCGACCGGCATGGCGCAGCGCGCCTCGCGGTCCCATGGCACCGGCTCGACCTGGAACCCGCCGGCGCCGGTGAAGGCGGTACCGGAGAAGAGCAGCAGCAGCGGGGCCTCGCCTTCGCCGAGGGCGCCGAGGTAGCGGGAGGCCGCGATGTCCATGTCGTAGGTGCAGGGCACCACCAGGTCGGCCTCGGTCTCCCCGGTGAAGCCGGGCACGGTGAGCGAGACCTGGGCGAACTGCACCGGGTTCAGCGTGCTGCCCCAGCGGGAGCGTTCGCCGAACAGGTCGGTCAGCCGTTCGCCCTCCTCGGTGTCGTAGCCGCGCCGGGCGGGCTCCAGGCGCAGCTGGCAGCGCAGCGCGAGGGCGTGCACCCGGGCCTGGTCGCCGGCGGTGATCCGGAGTCGGAAGACCAGGGTGGGGCCGGCCGCGTACGGGTCGGCCCGAACCCCGGTGCAGGTGAAGCTGAGTGGGGTCACGGGAGTTCGCCCTTCGGTAGGGTGCGGGCCCGGGCCCGGACGCGTTCGAAGAAGGCGGCGAGGTCGGCCCTGGCCTCGGCGCCGCCGTCGAAGCCCTGCCAGTGCAGGCGCATCCGGCCGACCAGCTCGTAGCAGATGTCGATCGGCACCAGGTAGCACTCGGTGCGGCCGGGTGCGCGGTGCAGCAGCAGGGCCTCGACGTCGTCCGACAGGTGCGCGGACAGGTCGCTGCGGCCTAGCACCGACTCCCAGGTCTGCGGGTCGAGTTCGCTCTCGGTGGCGCCGGCCGGGCTGGGGTACAGCGCGACCAGCCGCTCCAGGGCCGCGTTGCGGAAGAAGAACGCGGTGCTGACCGGGATCTGCAACTGCTCCCAGGCGCTGTCGTCCAGCCGGTGGTCCGGGTCGACGAACCAGCGGTCGGGCACCGCGCGGTAGCGGCCTCCGCCGGCGCCGGCCTGGGCGAAGAGCATCGTGCAGGCCTGGCAGGCGCAGGCGAGCGCGCGCAGTTCGGTCTCCACCAGGTGGCGGTGGTCCGCCGGCAGCGCCTGCCCGCAGAGTTCGCAGCGTTCCGGTTGCGGGGGCGCGGGCTCCCGCAACCGGCGGAGCAGGGCGGTGCCCGGGCCGCCCGGGGCGGTCGGCGGCGCGTTCACCGGGCGCCCGCCGGCCGGGCGCCGATCTGCAGCAGGACCGGTTCGGGTGCGCGCGGCTCGGGGGTCTCCAGCTCGACCGCGGTCACCTCCGGCGCGAGGCAGGCGAGTGCGCCCTCGATGCTCTGCTGCGGGCTCTGCGCGGTGCTCGCGCACCCGCAGCCGCCACCGCCGCTCGCGGTGAGCCGCAGCCGCAGGGTCCCCGTGTCGGGGTCGAAGCCGAGCACCTCGGCGGGGTGGTCGGGCACGGCGGCCAGGGCCTGCCGGATCCGGGTGGAGACGTCGTACGGGTGCAGGTCGTGCAGCACCAGCAGGCCGGCCACCAGTTCGTCGTCCAGCAGGCGGGCCAGCGCGGGCGAGGGTGCGCCTGCGCCGGGGTCGCCACCGGGGCCGTCGCCGAGCAGGGCGACGGCGCGGGCCAGCCCGGCGCCGTAGAAGTCCATCAGCGCCCGGACCAGTTCCTCGGCGGCGGCGCCGGCCGCCCGGTCGCCGCTGGCGGCCAGGCGGTCGAGGACCTCCTCGACCCGTCGGCCGGTCTGCTCGGCGCTCGGGGCGCCGCCCTGGGTCACGGTGTTCATCCGCCCATCCCGCTGAGCCCGGTGGGGACGTGCATCTTCTGCACGGTGCGCCCGTCGCCGACGTACATGTGGACGCCGCAGGGCAGGCAGGGGTCGAAGCTGCGGACTGCCCGCATGATGTCGATGCCCTTGAAGTTCTCCGGGGAGTTCTCCTCGAAGATCGGGGTGTTCTGCACCGCGTCCTCGTAGGGGCCTGGCGTGCCGTAGGTGTCGCGGACGCTGGCGTTCCACGGGGTGGGCGGGTACGGGTGGTAGTTGGCGATCTTGCCGTCGCGGATCACCATGTGGTGCGACAGCACGCCGCGCACCGCCTCGGTGAAGCCGCAGCCGAGGCCCTCGTCGGGGACTTCGAACTTCTCCCAGGTCTGGGTGCGGCCGGCGCGCACCTCGGCGAGCGCCTTCTCCGCGAAGTGCAGGGCGGCGCCGGCCGCGTAGGCCTGGAAGTACGTCCGGGCGCGGTTGCGCTCGATGGCGTTGCTCCACTGCGGGATCTTCCACTCGAAGCTGGTCTCCGGCTTCGTCATGGTGCGCGGCAGGTTGATCTGCACGCTGTGGCCGGTGGCCTTGACGTACCCGAAGTCCACCAGGCCGGACAGCGCGGTGGACCAGAGCCGGGCGAGCGGTCCGCCGCCGGTGTCCAGCGCCAGGTAGTCCTTGCCGTCGAACCAGCGCGGGGACATCACCCAGCTGTACTTGTCCTCGAAGTTGCGCTTCTGCGGGGCCGGGATGGTGTGCTGGTTCCACGGGTGGCGCGGGTCGACCGGGTTGCCGAGCGGGTCGTGGGTGACGAACTGCTCCTGGCCCTCCCAGTCCTGGTAGTAGGAGCTGCCGAGCAGGATCCGGATGCCGAGGTTGATCTCGGTGAGGTCGTTGGTGACCAGCTTGCCGTCGACCACGATGCCCGGGGTGACGAACATCCGCCGGCCCCAGTCCGTCATGTTCCGGTAGGTGAAGTCGCAGTGGTCCGGGTCGTTGAGGCTGCCCCAGCAGCCCAGCATGATGCGGCGCCGGCCGACCTCCTCGTACCCGGGCAGCGCCTGGTAGAAGAAGTCGAACAGGTCGTCGTGCAGCGGCACGACGCGCTTCATGAACTCGACGTAGCGCATCAGCCGGCTGAGGTAGTCGGTGAAGAGCTGGACGGTCGCGACCGTGCCGACGCCGCCGGGGTAGAGCGTGGAGGGGTGCACGTGGCGCCCCTCCATCAGGCAGAACATCTCCCGGGTGTAGCGGCTGACCTGGAGCGCCTCGCGGTAGAACTCGCCCTCGATCGGGTTGAGCGAGCGCATGATGTCGGCGATGGTCTTGTAGCCGTGGTCACCCGCGTGCGGCGCCTCGGTGCGCTCCGCCAGGTCCAGCACCCCGGGGTTGGTCTCGCGGACCATCTTCTCGCAGTAGTCCACCCCGACCAGGTTCTCCTGGAAGATGTTGTGGTCGAACATGTACTCGGCGGCCTCGCCGAGGTTGATGATCCATTCGGCCAGGTGCGGCGGCTTCACGCCGTACGCCATGTTCTGCGCGTACACCGAACAGGTCGCGTGGTTGTCGCCGCAGATGCCGCAGATCCGGCTGGTGATGAAGTGCGCGTCGCGGGGGTCCTTGCCGCGCATGAAGACGCTGTAGCCGCGGAAGACCGAGGAGGTGCTGTAGCACTCCGCGACCTTCTTCTGCTTGAAGTCGATCTTCGTGTGGATGCCGAGGCTGCCCACGATCCGGGTGATCGGATCCCAGGACATCTCGGTCAGGCCGCTGCCGTCGCCGGCCGCCTTCGTCGTCGGTGCCATCGTCTCTCTCGTGCCTTTCCTGGTCGGGGTGGTCACCGGGCGGAGAAGCCGGCCGGCTGGTTCGGCGTCAGGGAATCACCAGGGCGGCCGGTAGCCGGTCGCCAGCTTCTTCCCGGTGCGGCGCCACTTGGGTTCCTTGTCCACGGTGTCGGCGGTGATCGACCGCAGCTTGCGGATCACCAGGCCGTACGCGGTGCTGGCGGTGCTGGACACCTTGCCGCCGGGCGGCTCGTCCATGAACGGCATGAACTTGTCGGGGAAGCCCGGCATGGTGCAGGCGATGCAGATGCCGCCCACGTTCGGACAGCCGCCGACGCCGTTGATCCAGCCCCGCTTGGGGACGTTGCACTTCACCACCGGCCCCCAGCAGCCCAGCTTCACCAGGCACTGCGGCGAGCCGTACTCGGTGGCGAACTGCCCCTGCTCGTAGTAGCCGCCGCGGTCGCAGCCCTCGTGCACGGTCGCGCCGAACAGCCAGGTCGGGCGCAGCTTGTCGTCCAGCGGGATCATCGGCGCCGAGCCGGCCAGCTGGTAGAGCAGGTACAGCAGGGTCTCGGAGAAGTTGTCCGGCTGGATCGGGCAGCCGGGGACGCAGACGATCGGCAGGCCGGCCTTGGACTTCCAGTCCCACCCGAGGTAGTCGGGCACGCCCATCGCGCCGGTGGGGTTGCCGGCCATCGCGTGGATGCCGCCGTAGGTGGCGCAGGTGCCGATCGCGACGACCGCGGTGGCCTTGGGCGCCAGCCGGTCGAGCCACTCGCTGGTGGTGATGGGCTGGCCGGTGGCGGGGTCGTCGCCGAACCCGCACCAGTAGCCCTCCTCCTTGATCTTTTCGTTGGGGATGGAACCCTCGACCACGAGGACGAAGGGCTCCAGCTCGCCGCGCGCCGCCTTGAAGAACCACTCGACGAAGTTGTCGGCGCCCTGGACGGGCCCGCACTCGAAGTCGATCAGCGGCCAGTGGACGGCGATCGGGGGGATGCCGGGCAGCGCACCGGTGACGATCTCCTCGATGCTGGGCTGCATCGCGGCGGTCAGTGACACGGAGTCACCGTCGCAGCTCAGGCCGGCGTTGATCCAGAGGATGTGCACCAGCGGCAGTTCCTGGCCGCCCTGCGGGGCGGATCCTTCTACGGTGGTGGTTTCTGTCGCACCCATGAGGATGCCTCCTCGAACACTGGGACGAGTCCGACAAAACGGACTCGATTCTTCATAGCAGCGCCAACCGCGCAAGGCCCAGATGAAGGGAGCCGAAGCGGTGGCGGCGAAGATCGCAAGCCGGGCCGGCCGGGCCGGTCAGACCTGCGGGGACGGGCCGGGCGGAGCCTGCGGGCCGGGCTCCGCCCGGTCCGTCCACGCCCGGTCCCTCCCCGGCGGATCCGTCCGCGCCAGGTCCGTCCCCGCCAGGTCCGTAGGCGGCAGGTCCGGCGCGCGCGGGTCCAGCAGCCCCGGGTCCAGGTGGGCGGGCGTACCCGGCCGGGGGCGCTTGCGCACGAAGGCGGACCTCAGCGCGTGGTACGGCTCCGCCGGCGCGAAGAAGTTCCGGTGCATCAGGGCCAGCTCCCGTTCCCGGTACCCGGCCAGCGGACGGCGCGCCTCGTCCCGCTCGCGGGCCGCCTTCTTGGCGGCGATCAGGCCGTCCACCGCCGGACCGGCCGCGAGCAGGCCGGCCAGCCGGGCCGCCGCCCCGCCGAACTCCCCGGGCGGGGCCTCGATCACCCGGTCCACCAGGCCCAGCCGCTGCGCGCCGGCCGCGGTCAGCGGCAGGGCCGACCGGGTGAGCCGCTCGGCGGTGGTCGCACCCACCCGCCGGGGCAGCGTGTACGTCCAGTACTCCGAGCCGTACAGGCCCATCAGCCGGTAGTGCGGGTTGAGCACCACGCCGTCCCGGCACCACACCTGGTCGGCCGCCAGGGCCAGCGCCACCCCGCCGGCCGAGGCGTTGCCGCCCAGCGCCGCCAGCACCAGCCGGTCGGTGGTGGTGAGCACCGCCTCGACCAGGTCGTCCATCGCGTTGATGTTCGCCCAGGACTCCTCCGCCGGGTCCGCCGCGGCCTCGATGACGTTCAGGTGGATGCCGTTGGAGAAGAAGTCCCGGCCGCCGCCCAGCACCAGCACCGAGGTCGGGCGGGAGCAGGCGAAGCGGTACGCCGTGAGCAGCCGGCGGCACTGACCGGTGCTCATCGCGCCGCCGGGGAAGGAGAACCGGAGCAGGCCGACCGGGCCCTGCTCGCGGTAGCCGATCTCCGCCCAGGTGCGGCGGTGCTCGGGCAGCTCCAGCGGCGCGGGCAGCTCCGGCAGCTCGGGCAGCCGGGCGCCCAGCGCCAGGACGGCCGGCAGCTTGAAGGTCTCCGGGCCGCCCGGTCGCCGGCGCGGGCGCAGCTCCGGGATCCACACCGCGCCGTCCGCCGTCGCCCGGCAGACCGCGCCGGTCCGGGTGGCCAGCAGCTCGCCCGGGCGTCCGCGCAGCTCGTCCTCGAGGTGGCCGCCGTGCAGGTACCACTCGGCGCCGAGGAGTTCGTCGAGGACGCCGGGCTGCGAGTCGGCCGCCCGCAGCTTGCGCAGCACCAGCTCGGTCGGGTCGGCCGCCCAGTCGATCGCGCGCAGCCCCTGGTCGAAGTAGGGGCGGACGTGCTCGGGGGCGTCCCACTCCGGCCCGTGCTGCGGGCGGGGGCGGTACGTCCCGGAGGCGAACCGCCGGACGGCCAGCAGCACGGCCCGGACGGCGGCGTCGGAGGCCTCGTTGCGGTAGAGGTCGCTCTTGCCCACCGGCGGCACCGGGAATTCGGCGGTGGCCCAGACGTCGCCACCGTCCATCCGGCCGTCCGCCTGCAGCACCGTCACGCCCCAGCGCCCGGCGCCCTCGTGGATCGCCCAGTCCAGCGAGGACGGGCCGCGGTCGCCGGGCGGCCCGGGGTGGACCACCAGGCAGGGGTACCGGCTCCAGACGTCCGGCGGGATCACCGCCTTCAGCATCGGGGCGAGCACCAGGTCGGGCTCGTCCCGCCGGAGGGCCTCGCGCAGCAGCTCGTCGCCGCAGGCCAGGTGCACCGTCAGGCGGTGCCCGTGGTCGCGCAGTTCGGCGAAGACGCGCTGGGTCAGGCTGTTGAACGCGCTCGCCAGGAGCAGGACCCGCATCAAGACCTCCGGAGCCGTCCGGGCCGGGGCCCGAGCAGCCGGCCCCGCCGGCAGCGATCGTCCCTCCGGCGTGGTGCGCCGGCCGGCCGACGCGGCGCACGGGGGTCCGCGAGGTCACCCGGTCGGTCCCAGGGCCGGGCCCCGGTCTTCGGGCGGGGCGTCAGATCCTGGTGAAGCGGGCGATGTCCTCCTCGAACTCGGTGATCGCCTGCTCGGTGAGGGTGGGCCTGGTGTCGGTGATCGCGGCCAGGAAGTCCTCGGTGCCGGCCGGGCGGCCCTGCCGGTGCCGGACCTCCCGCTCGAAGGCGGCCTGGGCACCCTTGCGGGCGGCGAACTCGATGTCGGCGGGGGTGAACATCCCGCTGGCCGCCACCAGCCGGTCCACGTCCACGCCGTCGGCGGCGCCTCCCAGGTAGCGGGACCAGATCGCCGCCCTGGCCACCGGGTCGGGCGGCCCGATCGGGATGACGTGGTCGAAGCGGCCGGGGCGCAGGAACGCCGGGTCCAGCGAGCGGACCGAGTTGGTGGCGCAGACCAGCAGCCGGTCGTCGTGCTCGCGGAAGCGGGGGATCAGCTTCAGCAGTTCGTTGGTCACCCCGTGCCCGGGGTCGACCGCGAGGCCCGAGCGGATCCCGGCGATCTCCTCCACCTCGTCGATGAAGAGCACGACGTTCGCCAGCTCCGCCAGGTCGGCGAAGACGTCCCGCAGCGAGGCGGCCAGGCCGGTCTCCGCGTCCGCGGCCAGCCGGGACGGGAAGAGCTCCACGAAGGGCCAGCCGAGCCGGGAGGCCACCGCCTTGGCGAAGCTGGTCTTGCCGGTGCCCGGCGGGCCGAACAGGATGACCGCCTTGGGCGGCTCCACGCCGAAGCGGTCGGCCAGCTCCCGCTCGGCCAGCGGCAGCACGATCCGCCGCTCCACCACCTGCTTCTCCCGCTCCATCCCGGCCAGCGCCTCCCAGAGGCCCGCCGGCAGCCGGCGGCCGCCCAGTTCGGCGAGCAGGCCGGCCTCGGCCGCGCCGGCGTGCGAGAACTTCTCGAAGTACACCAGGCCGGCGCGGCCCTGGAACCCGCTGTTGCGCAGCGCCTCGGTGCCGGTGCCGCCCTCCGGGAGCAGGGCGCAGATCCGCCGCACGCCACGCTCACGCAGCCTGCGCTCCAGCTCGGCCAGCAGGGCGCTGCCGATCCCGCGCCGGCGCCACCGCGCGGAGAGCGCCATCAGCAGCAGCCAGGCCCGCTCGCCGTGGGCCTGCGCCACGGCCATCCCCACCAGCTCCTCCCCCACCACGGCAACCACCGCGGGCTGCCCGGAGTGGGCCGCGGCCATCACCTCCGAGACGGGGAACACCGGGAGCTGCTCGTCGGCCGGGCGGCTCCGGTCCCAGACCAGGACGGCCTGGTCCAGATCGTCCTCGTGGAAGTCACGCAGTCGCCAGGCCGGCACCGCCACCACCTCGCTCTCGGCCGGGCGTCCGGCCGCGGCGGCCGCCGCCGCGCACCCGCCCTTCGGTTCCACGGTAGGCCGAGCGGTCCGGGGCGTCCCGGCGGGGCGAGGGGCCGCACGTGCGGGCGGGGACGCCCGGGGCGGGCGGGCCGATCGTCCACGGATCGCTGGGCCGGGCAGGCGATCCGCTCTGCGAGGCGGGGCCGGGCAGGCCGGGTCCGCGCCTAGCGTGGGCCGGGGGCGTCTTCCCGGCCGCCCCGATCCGACCGATGTGGAGCCTGCCGTGACCGAGATCCCGCCCGCCGAGCTGACCGGGACCTACACCATCGACCCGGTGCACACCGAGATCGGTTTCGTCGCACGCCACGCGATGGTGACCAAGGTCCGGGGCGCGTTCAAGGAGTTCGAGGGCACCGCCTACCTCGACGGGGAGGACCCGACGAAGTCGACCGCCACCGTCACGATCAAGACCGCGAGCATCGACACCCGCAACGAGCAGCGCGACGGGCACCTGCGCACCAACGACTTCCTGGACGCCCCGACCTTCCCCGAGATCACCTTCGTCTCGACCCGGGTCGAGACGCTGGACGCCACCCACTTCCGGCTCGCCGGTGACCTGACCATCAAGGAGACCACCCGCGCGATCGGCATCGAGTTCGCGTACCAGGGCAGCGCGCGCGACCCGTACGGGAACCTCCGGGTGGGCTTCGAGGGCTCGGTGCCGATCAGCCGCAAGGACTACGGGGTCAACTGGAACGCCGCGCTGGAGGGCGGGGGCGTGCTGGTCGGGGACAAGGTGCTGCTGGAGTTCGAGATCTCGGCGATCAAGCAGGACTGACCGGACGACGGGCCGCGCGCCCGGGATCACGACGCGGGCCGCCGCCCTGGGGTTCACCCCGGGACGGCGGCCCGCTCGGCGCTCAGTGCAGCAGGTTGTCCAGCGCGGCGACGTCCGCACGCAGCGCGGGCAGCGCGGCGTACATGGTGGCGCCGGGGCAGTCGGTGGCCAGCCAGTCACGGTGGCCGCTGATCATGTCGACCGGCTTGGTCACGCCGTTGACCGGGTTGACGAAGGTGACGTGCGCCTCCGGGTCCAGGCCGTGCCAGAGGGTCAGCCCGGCGAGCAGGGCGGTCAGCGAGGCGCGGGCCGCGTCGGTGGGCTGCTGGTCGACCAGGGTGCCGAGCAGGGCGATGCCCAGGTTGCCGGAGTTGAAGCCGGCGGTGTGGAAGGCGGTCACCACCTTGCCGTTGCTGTCGTGGGCCGGGATGCCGTCGGTGCCCGAGTAGCGGCCCTCGTAGATCCGGCCGGCCTCGTCGATCAGGAAGTGGTAGCCGATGTCGCCCCAGTCCAGGGTGATCGCGTGGTACTCGTAGATCGCCCGGACGGTGGCCGCCGGGTCGGGGTCGGCGTTCACCCCGTCGGTGTGGTGCACGGTCAGCGTCTGCAGCGGGTAGTACGCGGTGGGCGTGTTCTCCACGCCGTTCTTGAACCGCTTGGTCTCGTCGGCCCCCCACGCGGCACGCGACAGGTACTCGATCCGGCCGAACATCATCGGGGTGGTGGCGGGGAGCGTCACCTGGCGGCTCGGGCCGCCGACGGTGTCGATCGCGGCCGAGCGCACGTCGGTGGCGCCGTCGGGCAGGCGCAGGTCGAAGCCGAGCGCGCCGCCGGCCGCGATCAGCGCCGTGGCGGCGGTGGCCGGGTCGGCCTCGTGCCCGTCCGGGCCGCCCGCGCAGCCGGCGGCCAGCGGTTGCCAGTCGGCCGGCGCCGCGCCCTCGGGCCGGTGGAGCCGGATCGAGGCACCGCGCTTGGGCCCGGTCCAGCTGACGCCGACGTACTCGATCGGGAAGCCGGTGCGGACCGCCGTGGCCGCCTCACCGGCCGCGGAGCTGGCGCGGGTCCGGGGGATGTCGGCGACCCGCTGACCGGCCGACGGGCGGCCGCTCTGCGACGCCTGGCCCGCGGGGGCCTCGGCCGCGGCGGCGCTCAGCGGGGCCACGGCGACGGCCGCGGTCGCCGCGCCGATGGTGCCGATCACGGCGCGGCGGCTGACGGCAGGAGTGTGGTGCGGCATCGAGATCCCATCTCAACGTGGAACGCGTACAGGGGAGCGCCGGTCGGCTCCCGGCCGGAGCTGCACGGACAGTCGTCGGCGCGACGGCGGCCGCCGGTACGCGCGGGCGGCCGCCCGGACCGACGGCGGCCGTCCTCCGCGCGCGAACCAGCCCGGGCGAAGCGGTGTCCAACGGCAGTGATCATGCCGAAGGCCGCCAACGCTGCACCAACGAACGGCCAACGGAGCGGCCCCGGTCACCGGAACGGCTCCACGGTCGACCGGCAGGGGCGGGCGGCGGCACGGCGGACCCTCCGTGTCGTATACGACCGTCGGGCGAAATCCTGGGCGAAACCGGTGCGCCGGGCCGGCGTCGGCCCGCCCGTCAGGCGCTTTCGCCCGCCGGCCCGGGTGCCCGCCGCCGGTAGGAGCTCCGAGCGGCGGCGATGTGCCGGGCCACCACCTCGCGGGCGGCCTCCGGGTCACCCCGCTCGACCGCCGCCACGATCTCCTCGTGCTCGCGCCAGGAGTCCTCGGCCCGGCGGGGCAGGTCGACCGAGTACACCCAGGCGATCTTCCGGCTCAGCTGGGTGACCAGCCGGCTCAGCGTACGACTGCCCGAGGCGGCGGCGATCGTCTCGTGGAAGCGGCTGTTCAGCCTCGCCACCTCGTCCGCCCGCCCGTCCTCGATCGCCGCCCGGCCCAGCGAGAGCAGCTCCTTCAGCCGTCCCAGCTGCTCGGGCGTGCGGCGCAGGGCGGCCCGGCCGGCGCCGAGCGGCTCCAGCAGCGCCCGGACCTCCAGCAGGTCCTCGGCCTCGGCCTCGTCCAGCTCGACCACGACGATCCCGGCGTACGGGCGGGACCGGACGAAGCCCTCGGCCTCCAGGGTGCGCAGCGCCTCCCGGACCGGCACCCGCGAGACTCCGTAGCGGGCCGCCATCGCCTCCTCGGTCAGCCGCGATCCCGGGCGGTGGACGCCCTGGATCACGTCCTCGCGGATCGCCCGGCACAGCGCCCGGAGCGAGAGCCTGCCCCGCGGGCCGGCCTGCTCGGCACCCGCCTGTTCCATCGCCCACCTCGATTGAATACAATCGTCGTCAGGACGACGAAGAGACCGACGCCGCGAAGGTACTACAGGCGCCCCGACGGGGGCCCGCACCCCTCCACGGCGGCGCCGGCGAGAACGGACGGAAAGGGCGGCGCCGGGTGAAGAGCCTCTCCGCACCCCTGAGCAGGGCAGCCGCCCGGTTCGGGGTCGACCCGTACATCCTGGCCCTGCTGGCCACCGTCGGAGTGGCCCTGCTGCTGCCCGCCCGCGGTGCGGTGGCCGGCGGCCTCGGGCACGTGATGACGGCCGCCATCGCCGTCCTCTTCTTCCTCTACGGCGCCCGGCTCTCGACCCGCGCGGCCCTGGACGGCGCCCGGCACTGGCGGCTGCACCTGACCATCCTGCTGGCCACCTTCGCGGTGTTCCCGCTGCTCGGCCTGGCCGCGGAGGCGCTGGCCGGCCCCGTACTCTCCCCCGAACTGGCCAGGGGACTGCTGTTCCTCTGCCTGCTGCCCTCCACCGTGCAGTCCTCGATCGCCTTCACCTCGATCGCGGGCGGCAGCGTGGCGGGCGCCGTGTGCGCCGCCTCCTTCTCCAGCCTGTTCGGCATCCTGCTGACCCCGCTGCTCGCCTCGCTGCTGCTCGGGGGCGGTGCCGTCCGGGTCGACGCCGGATCGGTACTCACCCTCGTCCTGCAACTGCTGGTGCCGTTCCTGCTCGGCCAGTTCTCCCGGCGCTGGACGGCCGGCTGGATCGCCGCCCACAAGCCCGTCCTGACCCTGGTCGACCGCGGATCGATCCTGCTGGTCGTCTACACCGCCTTCGGCGAGGGCGTGGTCGCGGGCGTCTGGCACACGGTCTCCGCCCGCCAGCTGCTGATCCTGGCCGGGTTCTGCGTCCTGATCCTGGCGGCGGCCCTGGCCTTCACCGACCAGGCCGGGCGGCGGTTGGGGTTCGTCCGCGCGGACCGGGTCGCCATCGTCTTCTGCGGCTCCAAGAAGAGCCTGGCGGCCGGCCTGCCGATGGCGGCGGTGCTGTTCGCCGCGAAGGACGTGGCCCTGATGGTGCTGCCGCTGATGCTCTTCCACCAGATCCAGCTGATGACCTGCACCGTCCTGGCCCGCCGCTGGGCCGCCGCGGCGGCGCCGGCCGCCCCGCCCGGTCGGGCCGCCGCACCGGCGCCCTCGACCGGGCGGCTGCCGCACCGGGTCGGGTAGCGGCGGCGGCCGCCGGAGGCATCGGGGGCCACGCCCCGGACGGAACGCCCGCCTGAGAGCACGGTCGAGGCCGGAGGGCCGGGCTCAGAGGACCAGCCGGATCGCCGCCAGGACGTGCGGCCAGGCCGAGGAGGCCGGGTCGATCAGCTCGAAGTGGCCGGCGTCCGGCAGTTCGACCAGCTTCGCGCCGAAGTCGTCCCGGTAGCGGCGCGCCATCCGCACGGGCACACGCTGGTCCTGCTCGCCGTGGACCAGCACGGTGGGCACCGGCAGGGCGCCGAGGCGGCTCGGGTCGGCGGCGGCGTAGCGGTCCGGCAGCTCGTCCGGTCCGCCTTCGAGGAACTCTGCCACCGCCCCCTCGCCGTTGCCCTGCTCCCAGGCCTCGGCCAGGTCGGTGACGGCGCCCAGGCCGACCACGCCGGCCACCCGGGGAGTCGCGTCGGTGCGGCCGGGGGCGGCCTCGGGCAGGCGGGTCCGGGCGGCCGCCCAGAGCACGAGATGACCGCCCGCCGAGTGCCCGCAGTGGACGACCCGGTCGTGGTCGACCCGGCCGGGGTAGGCCGCTTCGATCAGGCCCGGCAGGGTGTCGGCGGCCAGTGCCACATCGGTGAAGGTGGCCGGCCAGCCGCCGCCCGCCCCGACCCGCCGGTACTCGACGTTGGCCACCAGGTACCCCTGGCCGGCGAGCGCCTCGGCCAGGGCCCCCGCGTGCAGCCGGTCGTGCCGGGCCCGCCAGAACCCGCCGTGCAGGAAGAGCACCAGCGGAACCGGGCCGGCCACCGGTCCGAGCGGCAGGGTGATGTCGGCGACCTGGTCCGGGTGCTCGTGCCCGTACGCCAGCGTGGCGTCGGGGCCCGCCGAGGAATCCGATCCACTGTTGTTCCCGGACATCGTCCGCCTCCGCTCGCCCGTCCCTGGTCCCTGGTTCTGGTCCCAGGAGCCTGCGAGGACTCTATGCGAGGGCCGGCCGTTGCCGCGGGCGGGCGGCCCGTCCCCGGCGACCGGCGCCGGGCCCGCCTCAGCGAGCGGGGCCCCCGGCCCGGGCGGCCAGTGCGGCGGTGAGGCGGCGCTTGGAGTCCGGCCACTCGGCGGCGGTGATGCTGAAGAGCACCGAGTCCCGGACCCAGCCGTCCCGCATCACCATGTGGCTGCGCAGCACGCCCTCCTGGGTCGCGCCGAGCCGCGCGATGGCGGCCCGCGACGCGCTGTTGCGGAAGTCGGTGAGGAACTCGACGCGGTTCAGGCCGAGTTCCTCGAAGGCGTGGGTCAGCATCAGCAGCTTGGCCTCGGTGTTCACCGCCGTCCGCTGCCAGGACCTGCCGAGGAAGGTGAAGCCGATCTCCAGCCGCCGGAAGGGCAGGTTGACGGCCATCAGGCGGGTCGAGCCGGCGACCTTCCCCGTCGCGGAGTCGATGGTGGCGAAGGCCAGTTGGTCGCCGGCACGGTGCGCGGCGAGCGCCTGGTCGATGAACGCGCCGACGTCGTCCGGGTGCGGGACCAGGGTGACCTGGAGGTTCCACAGGTCGCCGTCGCGGACGGCCTCGCACAGGCCGTCGTGGTGCCCGTGACCGAGCGGTTCGAGTCGCACGTGCCGGCCGGTGAGGACGACCGGGCGCAGCCTGCCCTCGGGATCGACCGCCGGACAGCCGGCGGTCGGGCCGGCCGTGGTGGTGGCCGGGGCAGCGGTGGTCGGGGCGTCTGCGGTCGGGGACTCCCCGTCGATGGTGACCATGAGGATCACCCTAGTGACGGTGCCAAGCAGTTTTCCGCGCCGCGGGGTTCGGTGTGCCGGAGCCTCTGCCGCCCGCGGCCGGACGCCGCGGGTCGGATGCCGCGGGCCGGACGCTGCGGCCGGACGTCGCGGGACGGGCGCGGGACGGTGTCAGCGGTCGGCCGGGCGCTGCCGGCCCAGGGCCGTCCGCGCGCGCCGGACCGGACCGATCTGCTCGACCCGGCGGGCGTGCCTGCCCCCGTACTCCCAGCGGCGCGCGTCCGCGATGAGCGCCGCCAGCGCCTCGGCGTCCTCGGTCTCTCGGGGCTTGCGGCCGAACATGGGTAACCGTCCGTCTCTGGGCGCAGCTCTTCGCCCGGTCGTGCGAGTGGACTTATGAGTGTTCCCCCGTCACGCCGCTCCGCCACGTCCCACGGGCGCGTGTCATGTCACGAGGAGGTAACGGTACGCATGCGGTGAGTTGGCGGCCGGGCGGGGACCGGCCGCCGGGCCGTCGGGCCCCCGCTCAGCCGACGGGGACGCCCGGGTTCACCAGGCCGTCGCCACCCGTGACGGTGTTGTCCGCGGCGACCGTCACCGGGCAGCCGGCCGGGTCGTAGTTGGTGATGCCGAAGGCGTACCGCCCGGCGGTGCCGTTGGCGGGGCCCAGGTCGGAGGTGTTGTGCCGGAAGACGGTCCCACAGCCCCAGCCGGGCTGCTGGGTGTGCGTCTGGTAGCCGTCCTTCAGCGTGCCGACACCCTTGTTGTTCTCGATGACGTAGTTGTTGCCCTTCACGTCCACCCAGGAGTCGTCGAAGTTCTTGTCGGTGAGGCCGTCGCCGTAGAAGGTGTTGCCCGAGACCAGCCCGCCGGTGGTCCCCTCCTTCAGGTCGATGTTCTCGCCGCCGACCCGCGGGCCGATGACGTTGCCCAGGATCTGCACGTAGTCGCTGCGGTCGGCCAGGGTGTTCGCGGTACCGACGTAGACGCCCTCGCCCTTGCCGTCCCCGAGCGTGCCGGTGTCGCGGACGGTGGAGTTCTTCAGCACGCCGTAGCGGCTGGAGTTGCGGAAGTGCACGCCCTCCATGGTCAGGTTGCGCACCGTGACCGAGTCGATCACCACATGGTCGGCGGCGTCGACCACGATGCCCTTCTGGGCCCCCGTCACCGTGATGCCCCGGACGGTCCAGTACCCGGCGCCGTCCAGGTGCAGTCCGTAGCCGCCGCCGGTCGTGGTGGTGAGCACGGCGTTCGCGGAGCCGGTCAGGGTGATGCGCTGATCGGCCGTACCGGGCCGGGTGGTCGAGAAATTGCCGAGGTAGGTGCCGTCGGCCAGCTCGATGGTCTGGCCGGGCACGGCGGCGGCCAGGGCCGCCTTCAGCTCCTTGGCCGTGGTCACCCGCACAACTCCGGCGCCTGAGGTCGGGGTTGCCGACGCGGTCGGCGTGGCGGTGGCCGTCGGCGTTGCCGTGACCGTGGGTGTGGCGGTGGGGGTGGCGCTCGGCGTGACCGTGGGTGTGGCGGTGGGGGTGGTCGAGGGGGACGCGCTGGGGGTGGCCGAGGGCGTGCCCGCGCCCCCGGTGAGGGAGATGTCGTCCACCGTGATCGCGCCGGCGCCGTACCAGCCGCTCACCGAGACCGTGACCTGCGTGGTCTGCGGGCCCGCCGTGAACGTGGTGCCGAGCGGCGTCCACGTGGTTCCGGCCGTCCAGTTGGAGGCACTCACCCCGGTGCCGGTGACGGCCAGCTGGACGTAGGCGCCCTTCACCCAGGCGCCGAGCAGGTAGCCGGCGCCCGGCTGGACGGCGACGGTCTGGGTGCAGGGCGCGAGGTCCTGGGCGCCCGGCGTGGAGGCCAGCGCGTAGCCGCCCGAGTGCGGGGTGGTGCTCGTCGGCTGCGAATTCCCCGCGCAGGTCCAGCCGTTGAGGCTTCCCGATTCGAAGCCGCCGTTGACGAGCAGCTCCGGCGAGGCCGCGCCGGCGAAGGTGGCGGGCAGGGCGAACGCGGCACCCGCGAGACCGAGCGCGGTGGCGGCAGCAGCGGCGGCGGTGCGGCGCCGGCCGGCGTGCATCGGGGCGTGCGTCATGGCGGGACTCCACAGGTGGACGTGTTCGCGACGGGACGCGGAACGGATGACCACACAATGTGGACTAGACCAACTCTGGCGTCAAGAGGCCCGAGCCGCAGCGGGGTTCGCCCGAGGAGCCGCCCGGAGCGCCACGACCGCGGACCGGCGGGCGGGCCGGTCCGGGGTCGGAGCCGCCGCGCGGTCAGCGCTCGACGGTCAGCGAGTGGCACACCCAGGAGAGTCTGGTCCCCGCGGGGCCGGACGGGCGCGGGTGGTAAGTGCCGTCACTCACCGACATGTTGACGATGAGGTAGGCATGCCACCCGACCCCCACCCCGCGCCCGTCGGCGTACACCCGCCGCCCGTTGACGTACCAGTCCACGGACCGGGCGCCCAGGGTGACCCGGAGGTCGATCGTCCCGCCGGGGGCGACCGCGCCGGACTGGTCGCGCCAGTACAGATAGCTGCCGCTGCTCATGTGGTTGGAGAGCTCCAGCAGGTTGGGATTGTCCGGGTGGTACTCGAAGACGTCGACCTCGTTGCGACCGTCCCGCCAGGTCCAGATCGCCGGCCAGGCCCCGGCACCGGTGGGCAGGGTCACCCGGGCCCGCAGGACGTCCCCGGCCCGGACCTGGAAGCCGTCCGGGCTGCCCTCGGTGGTGAGCAGGTTGCAGTTCCACAGCCCGTCGCCGGCCCGGGCCACCGCGGAGAACACCCCGCCCGGGCAGTACTGGCGGACGAGGTAGTCGAGCTTGTGGTCACCCCGGTTGGTCGGCCCCATGTTCGGATAGGCGCTGCTGCGCCCGGCGACCCACTGCCGGGCCGAGGAGAAGTCGGCGGTGAACACCGTCCCGGTGACGGCCGCCAAGGGGGCCGCGCCGGCGGCTCCGGCCTCCGGCTGCCCGGGCTGCGGGGGCGTGGCCTGCGGGGGCGTGACCTGCGGGGGCATCGCGGGCGGTTGCGCCGGAGCCGGCGCGGTCTGCGGGGACGGCCCGGTCTGCGCGGCCTGCGCCGGGGCGCCGGCCGCCGTGGAACCGTCGCCCCACCCGAACCACGAACGGATGTCGGACCATATTCCCATGTCCGCTCCTTCCGAGAGCAGTTGTGCATGTGCTGTGGCGCGTGAACCGGCCCGTCCGGACCGACGTTCGGGAAGCCCTGCCTGATCCGGTGCGTGCGAGGCCGAGCCGGACCGGGAGGGGAGTGGTTTGCGGACGACGCCGTCCGCAAGAGGCGGCCGGGGGATCCCGAGGGTTCCGGCCCGGCACCGGAACGCGTCACTCCGGACTAGTTGCCCATCGTGTTCGTCCACAACCGAACGTGCCCCTGACAGCCGATAACAGGCCGGGGGGCGCACACCAGCGCACACGCCGGAGCCGCCGGGGGCGACCGTCCGCCCCGCGCCACCCGGACGTCGGGCCCGTAGCCTCCGGCACCGGTCCACGGAAGGGGCACCCACCTGCGGAGACTCCCGCTCGGCGCAAACGCTGCGGAATCGTTGCGACTTGGCCCCCTGTGCGGCCGGGGGCAGGCTGGAACTCCGGTCGGGAGCCGGCGGCCGGCGACTCCGGGAGACAGCGCCCCGGAGCCGTCGGCCCAAGCCCGGGACCGCACATGTCCGCACGCCGGACCGGCGGCCCCGACGGCCGGTCGGACATCACCGGAGCAAGCGCTCCCCAGAACAGACCGCCCCAGCGACGGGAAGGACGATGAGTCCGGCATGAACGAGACGGAGGGCCTGCGAGGCGCGCAGCCGGCGGAGCCGGCGCGAGCCCCGGTGCCCTGGGACTGGCGGATCCTGGTGGTCGGGGCGACCGGGGTGATCGGTGGCGCCGTGGCCACCGCGGTACGGGCCGCCGGGGCCGAGGTGGCGGTCGCCGGGCGCGACCCGGCACGTCTGGCGGCGGTCTCCGCCCGGCTCGACGGCTGCCCGGCCTTCGCCTTCGACGCCTACGACCTGACGGCCTGCGGCCTGCTCGGTTCCCGGGCCGCGACGGCCCTCGGCGGGCTCGACGCGGTGGTCACGGCCTTCGGGGCGGTGGCCTTCGGCCGGGCCGAGGAGTCCTCGGACGCCCTGGACGAACACCTCTTCACGGTGAACGCCCTGGCCCCGATCGCGGTGCTGCGCGGAGCTCTGGGTCAGATCGGCCCCGGGGGCGCGCTCGCGGCGGTGACGGGTGCGGTCGCATCGCGGCCCGCGGCCGGCATGGCCGCCTACAGCGCCTCCAAGGCGGCCCTCGGCGCCTGGCTGGACGCCGTCCGCCTTGAGCAGCGCAGAAACCGGGTCACCGTCCTCGATGCCCGGTTTCCCCATCTCGACACCGGCTTCGCCGACCGGGCGGTGGCCGGGCGGCCGCCGCGGCTGCCGCCCGGCGGGGACTTGGAGGCCTGCGTCGCGGCCCTGGTGGAGGGCCTGGTGGGGGCCGCCGCGCGACGGGACCGCGGCCCGGCGATCGGACTGCCCCGGCAGCCCTGAGGACGGCCCGCCGGCCGACGGCCGACATCCGGGCCGCTCCCCGGCCGGACAGCGCGCCGACCGGCTCCGCCGCGATGGTCGCACGGGCGGCGGGGCCGGTCGGCGCGCGGGTGCTCAGGAGGCGAGCAGCCGGTCCAGCAGGGTGCGGTACTCCCGCATCGCGAGCCGGAGCTCCTCGGTCGGGATGCCGCTGTCCTCGGTCCGGCCGCCTGCGTCGCGCAGCCTGCGGCGGTTCTCCCCCACCGATTCGGCGAGCAGGTCGGCGGCCTTGCCCACCAGGTCGTCCGCCTGCTCCACCGCCGCCCTGGGGTCGTCGACGAACCCTGTCTGGACGGCCCGCCACTGCGCCGAGAGCCGCTGGACCTGCTCCGTCTCCAGCCAGAGGCCGGGTGCCCGGGGTCCGTCCGGGCCCACCGGACCCGCTGCGGCCCCGGCGGCCACCACGGCGGTGTTCCCGGGCCTGCTGTCGAGGGCGTCGGATCCCGTCGGCTGCCGTGGGATCACCGGATCGGCGGCCGGCTTGCCCAGCGCGGAGGCAACCCCGGCGCCGGGTCGGTCGTCGCTCCGCTTCCCGTCGCCCCGGTGCTCGTCCCCACCCGGCCGGTCCGTACGACGCTCCTCTGCACGGCGCTCGTCCGTACGGCGCTCGTCGGTGTGCTGCTCGTCCGTGTGCTGCTCCGGCCCCCGGGGGTCGTGGGCCGGGCGCTCCGGTGCCCTGCGCTCCTCGGCGCCGCGAGCCTGCGGCGCCCGGACCTCCGAGCCGCGCGCGACCGTGCCACGCTCCTCCGAGCGGGTGTCCTCGGCGTCGGGCCGGATGGCCCTGACGCCCGGGTCGTCGTCGAAACGTGCGCTGTTCTTCTCCGGCATGATGCTCTCCTCCTCGGGTCTGGTCGTCAGGTCAGCCGGCGGACGGCGTCGGCCCGGCCGGGGCGGCGGTGATCCTCCCGGCCCGCACGGGCCGGCTGCGGCCCACCGGGTGCTCGGCGCGCAGCACGTCCAGGGTGAGGTCGCGGAGGGCGATCAGGGCCGTCCGGAGTTCCTCCGTCCCGACCTGGGCCGCCTGGGCGCGCTCCAGCGTGGACCGTGCGGCGCGGTACTCGGGGAGCAGCTCCCCGTGGTGGACGGAGACGGCGCCCAGGCGGCCCTTCTCGGGGTAGCCGACCTTGTCCAGCACCGCGGTCAGCAACCGGTCCGCGTCGGCCGCGGCGGTGCCGGGGTCGTCGACGAAGAGCTCCTGGATCCGGGCGAGTTCCCGCTCGGTCCGCTCCCGCTCGGCGGCGTCCAGCGGCTTGAGCTCCAGCCCGCGCAACAGCTTGAGCCGGTCGGCGAGTTCCCGTTCGGCCGCGTGGACGTCGCCGCCGTGGCCGAGCACCGTGCGGCTGTACTCAGGTCCGAAGCGCTCACGCAGCCGCCGGGTCTTCAGCCGTGGCGCGGCGAGGGCGCCGGCCGCCACCACCGCGAGCAGACAGACAATGAGGATGACCAGCACGCTCATCCCAGCTCCTCTCCCGATCCCACCGGAGTCGGCTCCGGCTGGGGAGCGCATAACCCCGCAGCAACGTCCCAAACACGGCCCGTGCCCGGACTGTCGGGGCGGCGTCCGCGCCTGGCCGCCGGACGCCGGGCGTCGCCCCGCCCGGCGAGGGAAAGGTCTGCGGACGGACGGTTCCCCCGTCCGCAGGCTCCGTCGGCCGTCCGGTGGAACGGACGTGTGTCCCCCGGCGGGCCGGGTAGGCGGTGCACCGACACGTTGGCGACGGTATGCGATCCAAGAGGTGGTTCCCATGGGTATAGGCGGCTGTGTCCTCATCTTCGCGGCGGGCGCGATCCTGACCTTCGGCGTGGACTGGCACCTGTCCGGGGTGAACCTGAACGTGGTCGGGCTGGTGCTGATGGCGGCGGGCCTGCTGGGCCTGTGCTGCTACGTGAGCGTCCTGCGCCGCCGGCGCTTCTCGGGCGGGCACGCCACGACCGTGATCGAGGACGGTCAGCGCTACGACGCGCCGTGACGTGCGCCGCGCCCACGACCGCTCCCGGCCCGCGGCGGCCGGTGACCGGTCGGGAGTTCCGTCCGGACCGGTCCGGCGGGGCGGCGGCGACGAATACCGGACGGAGGCTGCCATGAACGCACTCGTCGTCCCCGATCGCCGTCCCTGTCGGGCGGAGTCCGAACTGTGGCGGCTGCCCCCGGACGGCACGGCGGCGCGGCTGCTGCGCTCCCGGGTGTCCGGCCAGCTGTGCGACTGGTGCCTGTCGGAGCTGGGCCCGGACCTGGCGCTGATCGCCAGCGAACTGGCCGGCAACGCCGTCCGGTACGGGCACCCGCCGTACTGGGCGAATCTGCACATGCTGACCGATCCGGGCCGGCCGGAGTCCGTCCGGCTGATCGTCGCGGACGTCGGCCCGGGTTTCGACGTCGCGGACGTGGTCGACTCCTGGCGGCTGTCCGGGACCATGGACAGGGGACGCGGCCGCGGGCTGCTGCTGGTCGACGCGCTGGCCGACAGCTGGGGCACCGCGGCGCGGGCGCCGTTCTGCCTCACCTGGGCCGATCTGGCCACCCCCCGCTGACCTTCCCAAGCGCGGGACGGGCCGGTCGTACACTCCCGAGCCGGTGGCAAAAACCTTTTGCCACCGGCTAGTTGATGGAACGCCGAATCGGGGGCAGAAGGTCGTCGAGGGGACGGCGCATCCGGCTCCGTCCTCGGCCCACGGAGGACAACGCGATGGCACTCCCCCGCAACAGACGCCCGCTCCGCGGAGCCCAGGACGAGCCTGGCCCCTCGACGGCCGGCGAGCCCGAGGCAGCCGCGGACGGAGCCCGG
The DNA here is from genome assembly GCF_030813695.1 of Kitasatospora herbaricolor. Taxonomy (NCBI): domain Bacteria; kingdom Bacillati; phylum Actinomycetota; class Actinomycetes; order Kitasatosporales; family Streptomycetaceae; genus Kitasatospora; species Kitasatospora herbaricolor. Next base: position 8,902,763 of record NZ_JAUSVA010000002.1, on the reverse strand, counting down.
CGGAGCCCGGAGACAGCCGGCGACCGGGCCGCGAAGGGCGGTTCCGTGCGCGTCCAGGAGCGCGAACCCGCCCCGGCGCCGGCCCGGTCCCGGCGCGGGCTGCCCTGGTACCTCAGCATCCCGATCACCCTGGCGGCCATCCTGGCGGTCTTCCTCGCCGCGGCCCGCTTCGACCTGCTGCCCGGCCTGCCCAACCCCTTCGCGGAGCGCCAGGTCGACCGCAGCCAGCCGGTCCTGCTCAAGTCCATCCAGGACATGAGTCGTTACACCGGTGCCACCGGCAACTTCCAGGTGATCATCGACCTGGACAACGACGCCAAGTTCCTGCCCTCGCAACTGCTCGGCAACCGGACGCTCTACGTGGCCGCCGGAACCGTCGGCGCCTACACCGACCTCGGCAAACTGGGCGCCGACGCGGTGACCGTTTCGGCGGACCGCACCTCGGTCCAGCTCCGGCTGCCGCACGCCCAACTGGCCGAGACCGCACTGGATGTGAAGCGCTCGTACGTCTACTCGCAGCAGCGCGGCCTGTTCGACCGGATCGGCGACTTCTTCTCCGGCAACCCCGGCAACCTCCAGCAGCTGGAGGTCCTGGCGACCGAGAAGATCCAGACCGCGGCCAAGGACACCGTGCTGACGTCGACGGCCGAGACCAACACCCGGACGATGTTCGTCGGCCTGCTGCGCTCGCTCGGCTTCACCACGGTGGACGTCACCGTCGTCTGAGCGATCCACCCGGGGGCCGGCGGTGCCGGTCGCAGCCGTCGGCCCCGGCTGCGACCGGCACCTCCGGCCCAGGCCCGAGCACCCGCGGCTCCGTACCCCGTTCGGCGCTCAGTCCTCGGCCAGCACCGCCCGGATCACGTGCCGGGCGTTCGCCGCCATGGCCGGGTTGGTCCGCCGGTGGTAGGGCAGCGCGATCAGCGCCTGGGAGAGCGTGCGCCCCCGGCCGCGGACCCAGGTGGCGTCGTCCACGCCGAGCGCCTCACGGAAGACCCCCCTGGCCGGCGCGGGCAGCAGGTTCCACGCCGGGAACAGGTCGCAGGCGGGATCGCCCTCCCCCGTGCAGCCGAAGTCGATCACCGCGCTGAGCCGGCCCTCGCGCACCAGCAGGTTGCCCGGCATCAGGTCGGCGTGCAGCCACACCGGCGGCCCGGTCCAGCCGGGGGCCCGCAGCGTCCGCGCCCAGACGGCGGCCGCGGCGTCGCAGTCGACGCCCTCCTCCGGGATCCCGCGCAGTGCCTCGATCGCCGCGCGGGTCCCCGCGTCGAGGGTGGCCACCGGGCCGCCCCGGTAGGCCCGCGGCGCCCCGGGCAGGCCGAGCCCCCGCATCGCGGTCACGAACCCGGCCAGGTCCTCGGCCAGCCGGACGGGGTCGCTCAGCGCCCCCGCCTCGGGGTTCTCCCCCGGCAACCACCGGTACACCGACCACGGCCAGGGATACCCCTCGCCGGGCTCCCCGGCCGCCAGCACCTCGGGGACGGCCGTGGGCAGCGCGGCCGCGAGCCGGGGCAGCCACTCCTGCTCCGTCGTCACATCGCCGACCCCGCCGGCCACCAGCGGCAGCCGGACCGCCATCGCGTCACCCAGCCGGAACATCGCGTTGACCGTGCCACCGGACGGGAACCGCTCGACGGGCAGCCCGGCCCACTGCGGGAACTGCCCGGCGATCAGCCGGCGCACCTGCTCGTCCGTGACGGGTGGCGGACCAGGGTCCCTCTGCCGAATGCTCATGGGGATCATCCGACCGCCTGGCCCGGCGGGGCGTCAATCGCATGTGGGCGCGGCCGCGCGTAACGCCGCCGGTGCCGCCGGTGCGGAGGGGGCACCGGCCGGGCCACCCGACCACGGCCGTTCAGTGCCGCCCGACCGCCCTCGCGAGGCCCGCTTCCTGCGCGTCGATCAGCTCGTCCCAGTGCTCGCGCGTCCAGGCGCAGGCCGTGTCGAGCGGGCCGAGCAGCCCCCGGCCGAGCGTGGTCAGCGCGTAGTCGACCCGCCGCACCGCCCCCTCGTGCTCCGTCCGGACGACGAATCCGTCCCGCTCCAGCGCGCGCAGCGAGTGGGTCAGAGATTTGGCCGTCACCCCGCGCAGCGGCACCTTCAGTTCGGAGAACCGGCGCGGGCCGTCCTGCAGGCAGCGCAGGATCAGGGTGGCCCACTTGTCGCCCAGCCGGAACGGCACCAGCGCGGACGGGCAGACGGGGTCGAACATCCCGGGATCCAGCGGAGCCGGCCCGACCGACGGATTCGTCATGCCCTACACCGTAGGTCGGTACCCGATCGGAAACCAGCCCCCGGCCTACGCTCCCGGCCATGGAAACCAGGCAGCAGCACATCATCGTGTTCGGGTCGAGCGGCAGGGTCGGCCGGGCGGCCGTGGCGGAGGCACGGCGCAGGGGTCACCGGGTGACGGCGGTACGCCGGGCGGACGGCGAGGTGACGGACCGGGCGGCCGTGGCGCGGCTCGCGGCGGGCCACGACGCGGCGGTGGTCGCCGTGTACGACCCCGCGGCGGGCCCCGCCGAGTTCTTCCCGGCCGTCGCCCGGGCGCTGGCCGAGGGGCTCCCGGCGGCCGGGGTCCGGCGGCTGGTGTCGGTCGGGCTGGCGTCCGTCCTGCCGACCGCGTCCGGCGGCCTGCTGATGGACACGGCCGGCTACCCGCAGGAGTGGCGGGAGTTCTACGGCGCCCACGGCGCCGGCACCGACGCCCTGCGCGCGGCCGCGCCCGAGGCGCTGGACTGGGTGGTGCTGAGCCCGGCCGGGGACTTCGACCGCGAGGGCTCCCCCACGGGTGGGTACGTGGTCGCGCCGGCCGACGCGGACAGCCGGATCACCCCGGCTGACTTCGCCCGCGCGCTGCTGGACGAGATCGAGCGGCCCACGCTGCACCGGACGCACACCGGGGTCGCGGCGGCCTGACCGGCCCGGCGGGCCGGCCGGGCACCGGAGGCCGCCGCCGGTGCCCGCACCCTCCCGGCCCCGGGTCACCACCCGGGGCGGGCGATCAGAGGGAGACGGTCGCTGCCGGTGGCGGGCAGCGCGGTGGCCGGCAGCGACCGCCGGCCACCGCACAGAACCTGGTCGACCCGGGCCAGCGGACGGGCCGCCGGCCAGGTGAAGCCGAATTCGGTACGCGCCGCGGTGAGCCGCGAGGTCACCGGGCGCAGTCGGGTGCTGTTGAGGTCGCCCAGCGCGATCACCCGCCGGAGGGGTTCGGCGTCGAGCCCGCCGCCGAGGCGGCGGGCGCTGTCGTCCCTGCGGTCCGCGCTCAGCCTCGGACACCGAATCGGATCGAGGGCAGGTGCGCCACGGTCGCACGCGGTGAGCGTCCGGCCGGGGCGCAGAGCAGCAGCACCGGCACGGCCGTCCCCCGCCACGGAAGGAAGGTCTCCACCAGGTTGCCGAGGTGCCCGACCCGATCCGGCACGGTCTCCGGTTCCACGAGGTCCACCGGGGAACCTACGCCGACAGGCGCCCCGCGGCGAACTCCAGCCAGACCGACTTCCCGCCCTGAACGGGCGTCACGCCCCAGCGGTCGGCGAGCTTCTGGACGATGTGCAGCCCGTGGCCGCCCGGGCGGCCGGGCTCGTAGGGCGAGCGCAGGACCGGCACGGTGGAGTCCCCGTCCAGCACCTCGACGCGCAGTCCGTCCGCGGAGGCGGTCAGGACGAGTTCGTGCGGGCCGCCGGCGTGCAGGCAGGCGTTGGCCAGCAGTTCGGAGACCACCAGCAGGACGTCGTCCGCGGTGCTCTGGCCGTGCGGGTCCTGGCCGGCCGGCCAGTTCCAGTCGGCGAGGGCCTGGCGGGTGAAGTCCCGGCCACGGGCGACCTGGCCCTTCAGTCCGGACAGCGCGAGGCGCCGGCGCTGCCCGGTGAGGGGCAGGCCGGGGCGCGCCGGCCCCGTGTCCCCGGGAGTCTGGAAACTCATCTGGTTCACCCCGCCATGATGCTCTGCACTGGTCGACTTCGGCTCGTCCCGGGCCGTTTCCCCGTCCCGGTCCGGTCCCTGTGGTGTGTCGTCTGCCCTGCTCCTGGCGGACGACACACCGCCGGGGGCCCGCTCGGCCGGGACGGCCGGCCTGGGGCGTCAGCCTGACGCGACGGCCTCGCCCACCGAGTCGTGGATCGAGAACACGGTGCCCGCCCCGGTGATCTCGAACACCCGGGCGACCTGCGGCGCGAGGGCCACCAGGCGCATCGGGAGCGCCGCGGACTCGGCGGCGAGCCGGGTCTGCAGCAGCAGGTTGAGCCCTGAGGAGTCGCAGAACTGCAGGTCGGCCAGGTCGACGACCAGCATCGGCGGGCCGGCGGCCGTGGCCGCCTCCAGCGCCTCGCGGGCCGGGCCGAGACTGTCGAGGTCGAGTTCGCCCGCGAGCGAGCAGACCACGGCGCCGGCGACCTGCCGGGTGTCCACCGTCAAGCGGCCGGCCGCGGCCGCCGGCCACGTCGAGCCCGTACCGGCCTCACCGATTCCCATCGTCCCGCACCTTCCACGGCAGTCTTCCGTACCCACGTGGGGCATCATGCTCCGTCACGGCCCCGGAGTGCCGGAGCCCCACCCGCGTGGCGTGTGCCGCCCGCGGACCGGTCCGCCCGCGCCCCGTCGACGGGTGCGGGCCGGTCGGGCGTGCGTACGCCGCGGCCGTCCGGAACCCTACCCCGACCGCCGCCCCCGGGCCCAGCCCGGCCGGCGGTCCGCGGGGCGCTGCGGGTTTGTCAGTCCTCTTCCGCCAGCAGACCGCTGCGCAGCGTGGCCAGGGTGCGCGAGAGCAGCCTGGAGACGTGCATCTGGGAGACGCCGAGCCGGCTGCCGATCTCGGACTGGGTGAGTTCCTCGACGAACCGCATCGACAGGATGCTGCGCTCGCGCTCGGGCAGCGCGGCGATCAGCGGCTTGACCGCGTGGAGGTTCTCCAGCCGTTCGAACCCCGGGTCCTCGAAGCCGAGGCGGGCGTTGAGGGCGTTCTCGGCCTCGTCGTCGGTGCCCGCGTCGAGGGAGCCGGCGGTGTGGCTGTTGCTGGCGACCATCCCCTCGACGACCTCCTCCTCGGTCAGTCCGAGGTGGGCGGCGAGTTCGGCGACGGTGGGGGCCCGGTCGAGCCCCTGCTCCAGTTCGTCGCCGGCCTTGGCGATGGTCAGCCGCAGCTCCTGGAGCCGGCGGGGGACGTGCACCGACCAGGTGGTGTCCCGGAAGAAGCGCTTGATCTCGCCGATGATGGTGGGCAGCGCGAAGGTGGTGAACTCCAGCCCGCGCTCGGGTTCGAACCTGTCGATGGCCTTGATCAGGCCGACGGTCCCGACCTGCAGGATGTCGTCCATCGGCTCCCGGCTGTTGCGGAACCGGCCGGCCGCGTAGCGGACCAGCGACTGGTTGAGCTCGATCAGGGTGGCTCGGGTGTAGGAGTACTCGCGGGTGCCCTCCTCCAGCGCGGCGAGGCGGACGAAGAGGGCCTTCGACAGCTGCCTGGCGTCGGCGGGGGCCACCTCGCGGGGGTTCTCGATCATCAGGACGCCCGGGTCCTCGTCCGCCGGGGCGGTCGCGTCGACGGCGGTCGCCCCGTACTCGGGGGCGGGGTGTGTGCGCTCCGTGCCAGGGTCAGCGGTCAGTGCAGCCTTCAGCGACGTCGTCATGGCAGTCCTTCCACCGGTTGGCCTCGTGTCCCACCCGGGTACCCGGGTTCCTCCGGAGCACGCCGGCCGACGACCGACGTTCACGACTTCCACACGGTACCGCCACAGAGTGCCGGGAATGTCACGGAATGCCAGGGCCCATTCCGACGTGCAGGCGCAGCGTGAGGCCGGCACCGGTGGCGCGGGTCTCGACCAGGTCGCAGAGCTGGTGGATCATCCAGAGCCCGCGGCCGCCGTCCGCCCCGGCCGGGCCGGGCCGGCTCCGGCCGGCGAGCGGGTCGGCCAGCCGGCCGCCGTCGGTGATCTCCGCCACGGCGTGCCCGTCGGCCGTCCACAACCTCAGCCGGCCGAGGCCCCCGCCGTGGGCGATCGAATTGGCGGTGGCCTCGCCGACCGCCAGCACCAGGTCGGCCGTCCGGGCCAGGCCGAGGCCGGCGGCCGCCGCCCAGCCGTGCACCTGCTCGCGGACCTGCGCCAGCCGGCCCGGCCCGTACGCCAGCTCCCGGGCCCCGGCGGGCTCGGGCAGCGGGGTGTCGCAGGCGGCGACCACCAGCGCCGGATCGGTGTAGGCCCGGCTGGGCCGGCTCGTCCCGCCGCGGACCAGCGTCGGGTGGGTGCGCCGGGCGTCGGTGAGCACCGCCGGCGACAGGCCGGCGGTGTCGTAGGGGCACAGGACGGTCCCGGTGGTCCCCCGGAAGGCCAGGTTGATCAGTGCCTCGTGGCGGGTCGCCTCGGTGATCTCGGCCGCGGAGCGGCCCGGCCAGATCGGCTCCCCGACGATCCGCACGGCCCGGCCGCGGTGTCCGGCCGCGAACTCCCGCAGCCTTGCGAGGATCCGCCCGGGGTTGCGGCCGAGCGCGGTCATGTCGGCGCTCTCCAGCTCGCCGCAGGCCGGCCCGAGCGCGTCCCGGAGCAGCTCCAGCCGCTCGCCGGGCACCGCCACCAGGACGGGTAAGGAGGCCGCCAGAGCCTCCCGGACGAAGCCGCCGACGGCCGCCGCGTACTCGGTGCGGCCGCGGTAGAACAGCGCCGGATGCGCGAACGGCCCGGCGGTTCGCTCCCCGGGGGTCACTTCGAGGGTCATGGCCGCACACACCTCCTGACGTCCGTGGCGTGCCCGCCGCGCACCGGGCCCGCACGGTCCGGTTGAAGCCGCGTCTACCCGCCGACCCTCCCGTCACACTTCCGGCACCGCTCCTCCGGCGGCACGCCCGGCGCCGGCCGGCCTCGGCCACGGCCCGCGCGCCGGGCGCAGCCGCGCCCCGCGTCCGTCCGCCGCCGCGCCCCGGACGACCCCTGACGTGGGCTCGCAGCGCAGTACCCCGGCTCTCCCCTGGGGTAACCTCCAAGCGGCTCGACCGGACGGTCCTCCGGCCCCCGACGAGCCTCCTGAGGTCCAGGATCGGCAGCCGAGCGCGTGGCGCGCAGACGCTCCGGGCGATGTCCGCGGCCCTTACGGCGGACGAGGGGAAGTGCGGGACGGCATGTCTGACACCAGCGCCGGCAAGGCGACGGCCGCAACGAAGGGCCGTGGCCCGGCCGACCCGGGCACCCCGGGACCGAAGACGGCGCCGGAGGCCTCCCGGGCCGGCGCGGCCGTCCCCCGGCCGCCGGCCACGCCGGCCGCGTCGGGGCCCGCGGGTGTCGGCGAGCCCGAACTGCGCCAGCTGCTGGCCGGGCTGACCGCCGTCCGCGACGGCGACTTCGGGACTCGGCTGCCGGACGACGAGGGCCTGATCGGCGAGATCGCCACGGTCTTCAACGGCATGGTCGACCAGCTGTCGCTGTTCACCTCCGAGGTGACCCGGGTGGCGCGCGAGGTCGGCACCGAGGGCCGGCTCGGCGGCCAGGCCGAGGTCCCCGGGGTCTCCGGCACCTGGGAGGACCTGACCGACTCGGTCAACGCGATGGCCGGCAACCTCACCACCCAGGTGCGGGACATCGCCCAGGTGGCCACCGCGGTCGCCAAGGGCGACCTGACGCAGAAGATCACCGTGGACGCCCGCGGCGAGATCCTCGAACTCAAGAACACCGTCAACACCATGGTCGACCAGTTGTCCTCGTTCGCCGGGGAGGTGACCCGCGTTGCCCGCGAGGTCGGCACCGAGGGCCGGCTGGGCGGGCAGGCCAACGTCCAGGACGTCTCCGGCACCTGGCGCGACCTCACCGACTCGGTGAACTCGATGGCCGGCAACCTCACCGCGCAGGTCCGCTCGATCGCCCAGGTGGCGACGGCGGTGGCGGGCGGCGACCTCTCGCAGAAGATCCGGGTGGACGCCCGCGGCGAGATCCTCGAACTCAAGGAGACCATCAACACGATGGTCGACCAGCTCTCCGCCTTCGCCGGTGAGGTGACCCGGGTCGCCCGCGAGGTCGGCACCGAGGGCCGGCTCGGCGGGCAGGCCAACGTCCAGGACGTGTCGGGTACCTGGCGCGACCTCACCGAGTCGGTGAACGTGATGGCGGACAACCTGACCGCGCAGGTCCGCTCGATCGCCCAGGTCACCACGGCGGTGGCCCGCGGCGACCTCTCGCAGAAGATCCGGGTGGACGCCCGCGGCGAGATCCTCGAACTCAAGGAGACCATCAACACGATGGTCGACCAGCTCTCCGCCTTCGCCGACGAGGTCACCCGGGTCGCCCGCGAGGTCGGCACCGAGGGCAACCTCGGCGGCCAGGCCACCGTCCGGGGCGTCTCCGGCACCTGGAAGGACCTCACCGACAACGTCAACGTGATGGCCTCCAACCTGACCGGTCAGGTCCGCTCGATCGCCCAGGTGGCGACGGCGGTGGCCCGCGGCGACCTCTCGCAGAAGATCACCGTGGAGGCCAAGGGCGAGGTGGCGGCACTGGCCGGGGTGATCAACACCATGGTCGACACCCTGTCGGCGTTCGCCGACGAGGTGACCCGGGTGGCCCGCGAGGTCGGCACCGAGGGAACGCTCGGCGGCCAGGCCCGGGTGCCGAACGTGGCCGGCACCTGGAAGGACCTCACCGACAACGTCAACTCGATGGCCAACAACCTCACCGGCCAGGTCCGCAACATCGCCCAGGTCACCACGGCGGTGGCCCGCGGCGACCTGACCCGCAAGATCGACGTCGACGCGCGCGGCGAGATCCTCGAACTCAAGACCACCATCAACACCATGGTCGACCAGCTCTCCTCGTTCGCCGCGGAGGTGACCCGGGTGGCCCGCGAGGTCGGCAGCGAGGGCCGGCTCGGCGGCCAGGCCGAGGTGGAAGGCGTCTCCGGCACCTGGAAGCGGCTGACCGAGAACGTCAACGAGCTGGCCGGCAACCTGACCCGCCAGGTCCGCGCCATCGCCGAGGTGACCAGCGCGGTCGCCGAGGGCGACCTGACCCGATCCATCACCGTCGAGGCCCCGGGCGAGGTCGGCGACCTCAAGGACAACATCAACTTCATGGTGGAGTCCCTGCGCGAGACCATCCGCGCCAACCAGGACCAGGACTGGCTGAAGTCCAACCTGGCCCGGATCTCCGCCCTGATGCAGGGCCGCCGCGACCTCTCGGTGGTCGCCGACCTGGTGATGGACGAACTCACCCCGCTGGTCGGCGCCCAGTACGGGGCCTTCTACCTGGCCGACGAGACGGCCGACGGCCCCGAACTGCGGCTGATCAGCTCGTACGGCATGCGCGACCTGCCCGGCAGCCCGGGGCGGCCGCTCTCCTTCCGGTTCGGCCAGTCGCTGGTCGGGCAGGCGGCCCGCAGCCGGCGCACCATCTCGATGGACGAGGTGCCGGCCGGCTACGTCACCATCGCCTCCGGCCTCGGCGCCACCGCCCCCAACTCCCTGATCCTGCTGCCGATCGTGGTCGAGGGGCAGGTCCTCGGGGTGATCGAGCTGGCCTCCGTGCACCGGTTCACCCAGACCCACCGCGACTTCCTCGACCAGCTGATGGAGACCGTCGGCGTCAACGTCAACACCATCGTGGCCAACGCCCGGACGGACGAGCTGCTCGGCGAGTCCCAGCGGCTCACCGCCGAGTTGCAGGTCCGCTCCCGGGAACTCCAGTCCCGTCAGGAGGACCTGCAGTCCTCCAACGCCGAACTGGAGGAGAAGGCCGCACTGCTGGCCGCGCAGAACCGCGACATCGAGACCAAGAACCTGGAGATCGAGCAGGCCCGCCAGGAGCTGGAGGACCGCGCCCACCAGCTGACCCTCGCCTCCACCTACAAGTCCGAGTTCCTGGCCAACATGAGCCACGAGCTGCGCACCCCGCTGAACAGCCTGCTCATCCTGGCCCAGCTGCTGGCCCAGAACCCGACCCGCAACCTGACCGCCAAGCAGGTCGAGTACGCCGGCATCATCCACTCGGCCGGCTCCGACCTGCTCCAGCTGATCAACGACATCCTCGACCTCTCCAAGGTCGAGGCGGGCAAGATGGACATCAACCCCGAGCGGGTGCCGCTGCGCCAGCTGCTCGACTACGTCGAGGCGACCTTCCAGCCGCTGATCACCCAGAAGAGCCTGAGCTTCCGGATCACCACCGCCCCCGGGGTGCCGACCGACATCCTCACCGACGACTACCGGCTCCGGCAGATCCTGCGCAACCTGCTGTCCAACGCGGTGAAGTTCACCGAGACCGGCAGCGTGCGGCTCAGCATCGAGAACGCGGACCTCGCCGAGATCCCCGACCTGGCCCGGCACAACGGCCCGGTGCTGGCCTTCCGGGTCGTCGACACCGGGATCGGGATCGCCGAGGAGCACCTGCAGAGCGTCTTCGGCGCCTTCCAGCAGGCCGACGGCACCACCAGCCGCAAGTACGGCGGCACCGGCCTCGGGCTCTCCATCAGCCGGGAGATCGCCTACCTGCTCGGCGGCGCCATCACCGCCGAGAGCGCGGTCGGCCAGGGCAGCACCTTCACCCTCTACCTGCCCGCCGCCCGCACCGACCTGGCCGGCCCGCAGCCCCGCGGCAGCGCCCTCGCCCGGCCGGCCGCCCCGCCGGCCGTGGCCGCGCCGCTGCCCCGGCAGCGCCGCCGGCTGCTGGTGGTGGAGGCCCGCGCGGGCGGACTGCTCTCGCTGGTGGCGGAGAGCGCCGTCGCGGACCTCGGCGACGCCGGGGACCTCGGCAGCTCCGCCCGCTCGGTGGAGCTCGTCACCGCCCTCGGGGTGCGCGAGGCCGCGGCCGCGCTGGCCACCGAGGCCTGCCACTGCGCGGTGCTCGACCTCGACCTGCCGGACGGCGCCGCGCTGCGGTTCCTGGAGGAGGTCAACAACGACCCGGCGCTGCGGGGCGTGCCGATCCTGGCGCACAACAACCGCCGGATGCGGGCCGACCAGGAGCTCACCCTCCAGTCGCGCAGCACCAGCCAGCCGCTCGAACTGCTCTCGAGCCTGGACGAGCTGCGCGAGCGGATCACCCTGCACCTGAGCGCGGACCAGCCGGGCGACGTGCTTCCACTGGTCCGCCCGGAGGAGTCGGCGAAGCCCGCCGCGCGCGAGATCGGCGACACCCTGGCCGGCCACACCGTGCTGGTGGTCGACGACGACGCCCGCAACCTGTACGCCATCACCGGCATCCTGGAACTCCACGGCATGCGGGTGCTGCACGCCGAGAACGGCCGGGCCGGCATCGAGGCCCTGGTCGCCAACCCGGCCGTGTCGGTGGTCCTGATGGACGTGATGATGCCGGAGATGGACGGCTACACGGCGACGGCGGCGATCCGCGCGATGCCCGAGCACGCCTCGCTGCCGATCATCGCGGTCACCGCCAAGGCGATGCCCGGCGACCGGGAGAAGAGCCTGGCCTCCGGGGCCAGCGACTACGTCACCAAGCCGGTCGACGCGGCGGACCTGGTCGCCTGCATCCAGCACTGGCTGGGCCGTTAGGCCGGGCCGGTCCGGACCGGCCCCCGGCCCGGACCGGCGCGGCACCCCCGCCCCGGCCACCGCCCGGCCCCGGCGGACCCGACCGAAGGAGCAGCCCGTGCAGGTCCCCCCGCAAACCGAACCGGTGCAGCTGCTCCACCCGCCGCCGGCCCGGCGCCCCGCCGGCCCGGATCGGGACGCGTCGTCACCGCCGGCGGACGCCCCGACGGGCCCGGCGGAGGCCGCGGAGGTGACCGTCGGACGGCTGGCGTCCACCGTGGAACGGCTGCACCGGCAGGTCCAGGAGGCCCAGGCCACCGCGGACGGACGGGCGCTGGTCGAGCTCGCCAAGGGCATCCTGGTCGAGCGGCTGGGCTGCGGCCCCTCGCAGGCCGCCCGGCAGCTCACCGAGCTGGCCGGGCAGGCCGGCCGGTCGCCGCTGGAACTGGCCGCGGAGATCGTCAACCAGGCGGCCCGCGACCACCTCACCGACACCACCCGGGACCTGCTCGCCCCGCCCGGGGCCGACGCCGCCGGCACACCCGTCGCCGTGCGGCTGCGCAGCGCCGAGAGCGGGGCGCTGGCCGCCGGCGACACCCAGGCGGTCGCCGAGTCGCTGCTGGAGCACGCCCTCGCCCCGCTGGGCGCCACCGCCGTCGCCATCTGGAGCGCCCACCCGGACGGCTCGCTCGCGCTCGCGGGGCACGCCGGGTTCCCGGCCCAGGAGGCCGGCCGCTGGCACTACGTCCCCCCGGGCGTGGCCACCCCGGCCCGGCAGGCGCTGACCCGACGCGCCGCGGTCTGGATCGAGTCGCTCGGCCGCTCGGGCCTGCCCTCGATCGGCCATCACCGCAATGCCGGCGGGCGCGCCGCCGTGCCGGCCGGGCTCGGCGGGCGGATCACCGGCGTGCTGGAGATCTGCTGGCCGGACGCGTCGGCCCCGCCGTCGCCGCAGATCCGGCGGCAGGCGGAGGCGCTGGCCGAGCTGTGCGCCCACACCCTTGAGCACCAGTCCGGTGCCTTCCCCGGCCGGGCGGGCGCGCCCGGCGCGGAGCCCTCGCAGCGGCTGGGCGAGCTGGTCGACCTCGCGGACGGCCTGCACGACCCGGCGCTGGTGCTGGTGCCGCACGTCGAGAACGGCCAGGTCACCGACTTCCGGGTGCACCACGCGGGCGCGCGGTTCGTGGACTTCGCCGGGCGCCCGCGCAGCGAGGTCGCGGGTTCGCTGCTGCTCGAGGCGTACCCGCTGGCGGCCGGGCCGGGCGGCCTGTTCGAGCAGGTGGCGTACGTGCACGCCGGCGGGGAGCCGTTCCGGGCCGAGCGGATGACGCTGACCGCGGTGGTCGGGCAGGTGCCGCTGAACGCGGTCGCCGACCTGAGCCTCACCCGGCACGGCGGGGCCGTCCTGCTGGTCTGGCGGATCGAGGACGAGGCGGCCAGGGTGGCCGAGCTGCTCCAGCACGCCCAGCGGCTGGGCCGGATCGGCGGCTTCGAGGAGAACACCGTCACCGGCGGGATCACCTGGAACAGCCCGCTGTTCGACCTGTACGGCCTCAACCCCTCGGCGGCGCCGATCCCGATCGACCAGTTGCGGGCGCACGCCCACCCGGACGACGCCGAGGCCATCGGACGCTTCCTGCGGACCCTGCTGCACCACCTGCTGCCCGCCTCCACCGCCTTCCGGCTGCGGCGGCCGGACGGCATCGCCCGGCACATCCGGGTGGTCGCCGAGCCGGTGCTGGACCTGGAGGGCCGGCTGACCGCCGTCCGCGGCGCCTACCAGGACATCTCAGCCCAGCACTGGACCGAGGTGGCGCTGGCCGCCACCCGCGACCAGCTGGCCCAGAGCGAGCAGCAGGCCGCCGAGCGCAACCGGCTGGCCCGCCAGCTCCAGCACGCGATCATGCCGCCCACCCGCGGGCCGATGGACACCTCGGGTCTGCGGATCGGGGTGCGCTACCGGCCGGCCGAGAAGGACCACCTGGTCGGCGGCGACTGGTACGACGCGGTGGTGCTGCCCTCGAAGCAGATCCTGCTCTGCGTGGGCGACGTCGCCGGCCACGGCATCGAGGCGGCCACCGGCATGGTCGCGCTGCGCAACGCGCTGCGCGGGCTGGCCGCCACCGGCGCCGGCCCGGGCCAGCTGCTGGCCTGGCTGAACGTGGTGGCGCACCATCTGACCGAGAACGTCACCGCCACGGCCGTCTGCGGCCTCTTCGACCCGGAAACCCGGACGCTGCGCTGGGCCCGGGCCGGGCACCTGCCGCCGGTGCTGCTGCGCGACGGCCGGGCGAGCACCCTGCCACTGGTCGGCGGGCTGCTGCTGGGCGCGGTCGCGGAGACCGAGTACGAGGAGTCGGAGCTCCAACTCCAGTCCGACGACACCCTGTTGATGTACACGGACGGCTTGATCGAACGCAAGGACCGGTCGGTGCAGGACTCACTGGACCGGCTGCTCACGCTCGCCCACGGGACGGCCGGGGCGGGCACCGGGCCGACCCTGGAGAAGCAGCTCGACCACCTGCTGACCCACAGCAACGCCGACACGGACGACGACACCTGCCTGATCGGGGTCCAGCTGATCTGACCGGACGGTGCCGTGGCCGGACCGCGCGGGGGCCCGACGGTGCCCGGGCCGGACCGTGCCCGGGGCCGGCACGGCGGCGGGGGCGCGCCGGCCACCGCCGGCGCGCCCCCGCCTGGTCCGCCCTGGTCCCGCCGCGGCTACGGCATCGTCCGGCCGTAGTAGTACTCGCCGAGGTGCATCCGGTAGTCCGAGTCCCCGTCGTGCCGCTCGCGCAGGAACTCGGGGGCGTCCTTGACGTCCTGCTTCGTCCGGTTGAGGTACACCGTCCCGGTGTCGGGGTCGACGCTGGAGATGCAGCCGGCGGGCAGCAGGACCTCCTTGCCGAAGATCCAGACACCGGTGTCGACCACGACGCCCGCCTCGCCGGCGTCCGCGGTGTGCTTGTCCACCTTGCCGATGTGGCCGTCGATCGCCTCGACCCGGTACCCGGCCAGGTCCGTCCCGGTGAGGTAGCCGGTCTCCGGACGGTGCTCCCAAAGGTTCTCGCTCACAACGCAGTTCCTCTCCAACGGGGTGCCCCCGCCGGCGCCCGGCAGGTCCGTACGGAGCCGTCCGGGCGACGGGGATCCGCCCTGCGGCTGCCCCGCTTCCGGCCGTCCATGCCGACCGGTTCCCGGCGCCGCGACGGCGCCGGACGTGCCGGTTCACGAACACGCCGGAAAATCCCGCAGCCCGCCAATCGCCCGCGGCGGCGCCGATGCTGCTACAGTCGAATCAGTTGCAGTTTTGGTTCCCATGAAATTTTGTGTGCGCCTGCTGGTTCCAACAGACAGGCGCATTTTTATTTCCTCGGGTTTCCCGGGCTCGGCGTCAGCTCTGCGACGCGAAGTTCGCAAGTGGCGGGCTTCGTACAGTTCTGAAGGAGATTTTTATATGGCTACTGGCACCGTGAAGTGGTTCAACGCGGAAAAGGGCTTTGGCTTCATCGAGCAGGACGGTGGCGGCGCTGACGTGTTCGCCCACTACTCGAACATCAACGCCCAGGGCTTCCGTGAGCTGCTCGAGGGCCAGAAGGTCGAGTTCGACGTCACGCAGGGCCAGAAGGGCCCGCAGGCGGAGAACATTCGCCCCCTCTGACTTCCACTGCACCGGCATCTGCCATCGCAGCAGAGGCCCGTACCGTGTGCAAGCACGGTACGGGCCTCTGGCCGTTTTTCACCGGGCCCGGCCGCGCCGAACACGGCCCGGCACTCCCTCCGGTGACACTCCGTACGCCAACTTCGGGCCAGCCGTACACGCCTCGTTCCGACCGTGTGCATACCCCGGACATGCCGCGTACACGTTCCCCGGTGTTTCGCACCCGCTTTTCCGCGTTCTCGCTCCGGCTACGCGTTTTCGCCCCGGTTCCGCCACTCGCCCAGGTCCCGCCTGCGGCCCGGTGAACCACGCGGACGGGACGCGCGTCCCGGTCCCGTCCGGCGCGGACCGCTGCTCCCCGCCCGGACCCCCGCCCCGCCGCCCCGTACCGAGCCGCTCGCTCCCGTTCGGGGTGACGCCGCCGGGGCCGCCGGCCGGCGACCCCGGGTGATGTGCGGCACGGTTCCACCGCCTACGCCAGGCTCCACAGCTCAGGCCCGTTCCTTGCGACCTCCCCGTGGCCCCGTGCCGGGAGTCCTCCTCGCGACGTGCCTCCCGAGGAAGGATCTCTCCCCATGACCGGTTCCACCCGCTCCTCGTACTCCCCCTCGGCCGCCCGCTCCGGCGGCCGTTCCGCGTCCGCCGCCGGCCGCTCCGGCGGGCGCCCGTCCGCCGGCGGCCGTCGCGGCGGCGGTGCCCCGGCCAACCGCCGGCACGGCTCCGGGCAGGGCGAGTTCGCGCTCCCGGTGGGCTCCCCCGCACTGCCGGCGGTCGAGACCTTCGAGGAGTTGGAGATGCCCTCCCAGCTCCTCTCCACCCTGCTCGGCCAGGGCGTCACCGCGCCGTTCCCGATCCAGGCCGCGACCCTGCCGAACTCGCTGGCCGGCCGGGACGTCCTCGGCCGGGGCCGCACCGGCTCCGGCAAGACGATCGCCTTCGGCCTCGCCCTGCTGGCCCGCACCGCCGGCCGCCGGGCGCAGCCCGGCCGGCCGCTCGCCCTGGTGCTGGTGCCGACCCGTGAACTGGCCCAGCAGGTGACCGAGGCGCTCACGCCCTACGCGCACGCCGTACGCCTGCGCATGGCGACCGTGGTCGGCGGCATGCCGATCCGTCGCCAGGCCCACCTGCTGCACCGCGGCGCGGAGATCGTCGTGGCCACCCCCGGCCGGCTGAAGGACCTGGTCGAGCGCGGCGACTGCCGGCTGGACGAGGTGTCGGTGACCGTGCTGGACGAGGCCGACCAGATGGCCGACATGGGCTTCCTGCCGCAGGTCACCGAGCTGCTGGAGCAGGTCGAGCAGGACGGGCAGACGATGCTCTTCTCGGCCACCCTGGACCGCAACGTGGACCGGCTGGTGCGCCGCTTCCTCAAGGACCCGGTGACCCACTCGGTGGACCCGTCCACCGCCACCGTCAGCACCATGGAGCACCACCTGCTGCACGTGCAGAACCACGACAAGGACACCGCGATCGCGCACATCGCCTCCCGCGAGGGCGGCGTGATCATGTTCACCGACACCAAGGACTCCGCCGACCGGCTGGTGGAGTCCCTGCTGGCCAACGGCGTCCTGGCCGCCGCCCTGCACGGCGGCAAGTCCCAGCCGCAGCGCACCCGGACCCTGGAGCAGTTCCGGGCCGGCGAGGTCACCGCGCTGATCGCCACCAACGTCGCGGCCCGGGGCATCCACATCGACGGCCTCGACCTGGTGGTCAACATCGACCCGCCGACCGACCACAAGGACTACCTGCACCGGGGCGGCCGCACCGCCCGCGCGGGCGAGTCCGGCACCGTGGTCACCCTCGTACTGCCCAGGCAGCGCCGGGGCACCGCCCGGATGATGGCCTCCGCCGGGATCACCCCCAACTCGGTGGCGGTGCGCTCCGGCGACGCCGAACTCACCCGGATCACCGGTGCCTGCGTGCCCACCGGTGTGCCGGTCGCCGCGCCCGAGCCGGTGGTGGAGCGCCCCCGCCGCCGCCCGTACGGCACCTCCGGCGCGCGCGGCCACGCCGGGTACCCGGCCCGTGGCACCCGCTCCGCCCAGCCCGCGGGCCGCTCCGGGCGGCCGGCCCGGGCGGCGGCGCCGAGGCGCGGCGGCCCCGCCGCGTAACCGCACCGCCCCTGGGGCGGCCCGCCGGACGTCACTGAAGGCGGCGGGTGCGCACCGCACCCGCCGCCTTCACGTGCCCCCGCCGCCCCGGGACCGTTCACCCCGGGTGGCCCGGGGCAGTCGGTGCGAAGATGGCAGGGCGGGTATTCGACCTCCGGGCGGTTTCCTGGCCATGCAGACGGACGGGCACAACGCGGCTGCGGGCGCCCGCCGGGACACACCCGGCGGGCGGCCCGCTCAGGACGGCCTCCTGTCGGTCCCGATCGCCACGGCGCTGATCGAGGACGACGGGCGGATCCTGCACTGGAGCGCCGACGCCGAGGCGCTGCTCGGCTACTCCGCCGAGGAGGCGGTCGGCACGATGGCCGCGAAGATCCTGGTCACCGACGAGCAGCGGCCCGGCGTGATGAGCCTGTTCGAAGGCATCCTGCACGGCCGCGGCTGGTCGGGCGTCTTCCCGGTGCGCCACCGCGACGGCCACCACGTGAACCTGGAGTTCCGCACCCACCCGATCTCCGGCCCCGGCGGGCGTCCGCTCGTCCTGGCGGTGGCCTCGGACGTCACGGCGCTGCGCCGGGTGGAGGCCGATCTGGCGGTGCTCGACGGCTTCTTCACCCAGTCCCCGATCGGTATGGCGGTGTACGACACCGAGCTGCGCTACGTCCGGCTGAACGCGGCCCTGGCGCGCTCCAACGGCCTGCTCGTGCCGGACCACCTGGGCCGCCGGGTCACCGAGGTGCTGCCGGGGATCAACGGCGCGGAGATCGAGTCGGTGATGCGGCAGGTGCTGGAGACCGGGGAACCGGTGATCGACACCCGCTCGCACGGCCGCACCCCGGGGGACCCGGAGCGCGAGCACGCCTGGTCGGCCTCGTACTTTCGGCTGGAGGAGCCGGGCGGCAAGATCCTCGGGGTGAGTTCCACCATCGTCGACGTCACCGAGCACTACCGGGCCGAGTCGCTGGCGGCCACCGCCCAGGAGCGGCTGACCCTGCTGGTGGACGCCGCCGCGTCGGTCGGCACCACGCTGGACCTGCGGCAGACCGCGAAGGAACTGGCCGACGCGATCGTGCCGAGGATCGCCGACTCCTGCGGGGTGTTCGCGTTGGAGAACATGATGGCCGAGGCCGGCGCGGGGCGGCCGCCCGCACCACCCGGCACCGAGCGACTGCGGGTCCGCCGGCTGGCGTTGGCCGCCTCCGAGGCGGACTACCCGTTGCAGGACCTGCCGGTCGACACCGTGCACGACATCCCGCCGGATTCGGCGTACGCCAAGGCCCTGGCCGGCGGCCGGCCGGTGGTGGCGCCGTCCTGGGAGCTGCCGCTGCTGGCGGCGGGGATGCCGGCCGAACGGCTGCGGGCCTACCGGGGGCGCCGCTCGCGCGCGGTGCGGATCGCGCCGCTGGTGGCCCGGGGCACGGTGCTCGGCATGGTGGTCTACTCCCGGCGGGGCGACCGGGCCGCGTTCGCCAAGGCGGACTTCACCCTCGGTGACGAACTGGCCCTGCGGGCCGCGGTCTCGATCGACAACGCCCTGCTGTACCTGCGCCGCGAGCAGGTCCTGAAGGCACGGGCGCAGGCCCTGCGGGACGCCAAGGCGGCCCAGGAGCGCCTCGCCGTGGTCAACTCGGCCACCACCCGGATCGGCACCACGCTGGACCTCGGGCAGACCGCCCGGGAGCTGGCCGAGGTCGCCACGCCGCGGCTGGCCGACGCGGTGGCCGTCGAGGTGCTGGACTCGCTGCTGCGCGGGGAGCGCGAGGTGCTCGGCCCGGCGGACCGCTCGGCGCAGCTGCGCCGGCTGGCCTTCAACGCCGTCGAGGGCTCGGGCGTGGTGCCGGTCCAGCCGGTCGGCGCGGTGATGCGCTTCCACCCGAGCACGCCGCGCTCCTGGAGCCTGACCCACCGGCGGGCGGTGCTGGTGCCGCGGATGGACGACGAGGGCATCGCCTGGCTCGCCGACGACCCGGTGCGGGCCGAGGCCGCCCGGGACCAGGGGGTGCACACCTTCATGGTGGTACCGCTGATCGCCCGCGGCACGGCGGTCGGCATCGCGGCCTTCTACCGGACGGTCACCGCCCGCCCCTACGACGAGGACGACCTCGCGCTGGCCCGGGAGCTGGCCTCCAGGGCGGCCGTGGCGATCGACAACGCCCTGCTGTACACCCGCGAGCGGGACGCCGCGCGGGACCGCCAGCTGGCCCTGGAGGAGGGCGACGCGGCCCGCCAGCGCCTGGCCCTGCTGAACGAGGCGAGCACCCGGATCGGCACCACGCTGGACGTCCACCGCACCGCCCAGGAGCTGGTCGAGGTGGTGATCCCCCGGTTCGCCGACTTCGTCACGGTCGACCTGCTGGACAACGTCCTGGACGGCGACGACCTCACGCCCCCGCTGGCGCACGACGGCTCGGTGCGGCTGCGCGCGGTCGCGGTCGGCGAGGTGGGCCGTTCGATGGCCGGCGCCGCCGACCCCGTCGGCCAGTCCTCCAACTCCGCCGAGGTCTACGCGGAGAGCCTGCGCACCGGCCGCTCGATCCTCGTCCCCGAGGTGGACGAGGCCGCCCTGCGCCGGATCGTGGCCGCCCCGGACCGCGTGCAGCCCAGCCTGGACGCGGGCGTGCACTCGTACCTGATGGTGCCGCTGCTGGCACGTGGTGTGGTGCTGGGCGGCGCCGAGTTCATCCGGACCGGCAACCCCGACCCGTTCTCCGCGGCGGACGTGTCGCTGGCGGAGGAGCTGGCGGCGCGCGCGGCGGTCTGCATCGACAACGCCCGGCTGTACCGGCGGGAGCGGGACACCGCGCTGACCCTGCAGCGCAGCCTGCTGCCGCAGGAGGTGCACCGCACGGTGGGGCTGGAGATCGCGTACCGCTACCTGCCGAGCAGCGTCAGCAGCGAGGTGGGCGGCGACTGGTTCGACGTGGTGCCGCTCTCCTGCGGGCGGGTCGCGCTGGTGGTCGGCGACGTGATGGGCCACGGTATCCGGGCCGCCGCCACGATGGGCCAACTGCGTACGGTGGCGAGGACGCTGATCACGCTGGACATGGATCCGGCCCGGGTGCTGCGCCGGCTGGACGACGCGACGGCGGCGATCGGCGAGGGCCAGTTCGCCACCGGGGTCTGCCTGGTCTACGACCCGCTGGAGCGCTCCTGCACGGCCGCCAGCGCCGGGCACCTGCCGCCGGTGGTGGCCGCCCCCGACGGGTCGGCCCGGCTGGTGTCGCTGCCGCCCGGCGCGCCGCTGGGGGTGGGCGGGGTGCCGTTCGAGACGGTCGAGTTCACCCTGCCGGAGGATGCCATCCTGGCGCTCTACACCGACGGCCTGGTCGAGCGGCGGGGCCACGACATCGACGAGGGCCTGGAGCTGCTGCGCCGGACGATGGCCGAGCGGAAGTTCTCGCTGGAGCGCACCTGCGACGCGGTGCTGACCGCCCTGGACGCGCCGGCCAGCGAGGACGACATCGCGGTCATCATGGCGCGCTGCCGGCCGGTCGGCGCGGACCGGATCGCCACCCTCCCGCTCGGCGGGGACCACGCGATGGTCCGGCACGCCCGCCGGTTCACCCGGCGCACCCTGGCCGGCTGGGACCTCGCGCCGATCGGCGACCTGACCGAGCTGCTGACCAGCGAACTGATCACCAACGCCATGCTGCACGCCGGCGCGCCCACCCAGCTGCGGATCTTCCGCAACCGCTACCTGACGGTCGAGGTCGCCGACCAGGACACCCGTGCGCCCCGCCCGCGCCGGGCGGCCGAGGGTGACGAGGGCGGCCGCGGGATGCACCTGGTGGAAGAGCTGGCCCATCGCTGGGGCAGCCGCAGCACCGGCCACGGCAAGGTGGTCTGGTTCGAGGTGGAACTCCCCGGCGCCGCGGGCCTCCAGGACTGACCGGGCCCCGCCCGTGCCGCCGCCGGGGCCCGCCGGCGTCGGCCGCAGACCGCCGTCGGCCGCCCGCCCCACCAGCCCCACCCGCCCCAGCCGCCGCCCGGCCGGTGCGGCATAGTGGCGGCGGGGCACGACCGGACGACCTACCACGACGAGCGGGAACGATGGAGACAGACGTGGCGATGGTGGAGAGTCCGAAGCGCCCGGCCGATGCGGCCGGTGCGGACCCGAACGGGAAGGGCACCGACTTCGAGGAGTTCGAACGCGCCGGCTGGGCACGGCGCAGCGGTACGTACGACGCGGGCTTCGGCCGGATGACGGCGGGCGTGCACGAGCGGTTGCTGGACTCGGCGGGCGTGCGGCCGGGCACCCGGTTGCTGGAGGTGGGCTGCGGCACCGGCCGGCTGGCGCTGGCCGCGCTCGGCCGGGGGGCCGCGGTGGTGGCCACGGACGCGGTGGAGCAGATGGTGGCGCAGGCCGCCGCCGCGCTCCCGCAGGCCCGGGTGCTGCACGGCGCCCTGCCCCGGCTGCCGTTCGCCGACGGGGAGTTCGACGCGGTGGCCGGCGCCTTCGTGATCAACCATGTCCCCGAACCGGTCCCGGCGGTGGCCGAGTTGGCCCGGGTGACGGCTCCCGGCGGCCGGGTGGCCCTGTCCTGGTGGGACGCGCCCGACCGGAATCCGGCGCAGGGCCTGGTCGCCGCCGCGGTGGCCGAGGCGGGCGCGACCCCGGTCGGCGACCTGCCCACCCACTCCCCGTTCGCGCCGTACGCCTCGCCGGAGGCCTTCGCGGGCCTGCTGGCCGGTGCCGGACTGGCGGCGATCCGGGTGGAGCCCGTCCGCTGGACGCACCAGGTGGACCCGGACCGCTGGTGGCGGGACATCCTGACCGGGACGGTGCTGACCTCCTCGCTGATCGAGGGTCAGGACGCCCGGACGGTGGCACGGATCCGCGCCGCGTACGACCGGCTGGTAGCGCCGTTCGCGCAGCCCGACGGCTCGGTGCGGCTGCCGGTGGCGGCGCTGGTCGCGGTCGGGACCCGGCGGGGCTAGGGCCGGTCCGGCGCAGGTCGCGCGAGCGCTGCGAGGTGGTGCGCGCAGCGCGGGGAAAGGGGACGGCCGCCGGACCTGGCCAGGTTTCCGGCGGCCGTGGCCCCGTCCGTCAGGGGGCGGGGCATTTGTCAGACTATGGACACGGGCCGTCACCCGCCAGACGAGTGGGCCATCCGGCTGACGGTCCGTGCGAGGCCAGCCGGGCACCGGCGGTCCCGGCCTCGGTGCGACGCTCCCCCGTACGACGGACGGAGGCGTCTTTTCGGGTACGAAGCGCGGCGGCCAGGGCTCGCGCGGCCGGGCGGACGGGTAGCGATCGAGCGCCGGGGTCCACCGGCCACGGCCGTCTGGGGACTTGATGATCGCACTGCTCGTCGCACGGACCGGCCTCGCCGCCGCCCTCGCCGTCACGGGTGCCACCACCGTCCACCGGGACGGAGCCGGCCCGGCCCCGGGCCGGGCCCCGGACCTCTTCCGGGCCGCCGCGCCCGCCACCCCCGGCGACCCGGTCTTCCCGGGTCTCGGCAACGCGGGGTACGACGCGCTCGCCTACCACCTCGCCTTCGACTACCGGGAGGACAGCCGGACCGTCGACGCCGTCGCGGAGATGACCGCGCGCAGCACCGCGGACCTGCCGTGGTTCGAACTCGACGCGCTGGGCCTGTCGGTGCACGGGGTGCGGGTCGACGGGCGGCCCGCGGCCTTCGCCCTGCACGACGAGAAGCTGCGGGTCACCCCGGCGGCCACCGTCCGGCGCGGGTCGGGCCTGACGGTCAGCGTCGCGTACTCCGCCGACCCGCGGGCGCCGCTCCCGCACAGCGGCTGGGTCCCGACCACCGACGGGTTCGCCCTGGCGGGGCAGCCGAACAGCGCGCACACGGTCTTCCCGTGCAACGACCACCCGAGCGACAAGGCCGCGTACACCGTCCGGGTGACGGCGCCGAGCCGCCTGCTGGGGGTGGCCGGCGGCACCCTCACCGACACCGAGGAGCACGGCGGCCGCACCACCCGCAGCTACGTGATGCGCGACCCGACCGCCGCCGAGCTGGTCCAGGTCGCGGTCGGCGACTACCTGGTGCGGGAGCGCCCGCTGCCCGGCGGCCCGCGGCTGCGCGACGTCGTGCCGGTGGGCCGGGCGGCCGCGCTCGGGCCCGCGCTGGACCTCACGGCGGCTCAGCTGGCCTGGGCCGAACGGCACCTCGGGGCGTATCCCTTCGAGGCCTACGGGCTGCTGCCGGTGGACACCGACGACCCGGCGGCGTTCGGGTTCACCGGTCTGGAGACCCAGACCCTGACGCTCTACAAGCCCGGATTCCTGACCCACCCGGAGCCCCGGATCGGGGCGCACATGATGCACGAGCTGGTGCACTCCTGGTTCGGCGACAGCGTCTCGCCCCGGACCTGGGCCGACCTCTGGCTGAACGAGGGTCACGCCGACTACTACGGCATGCTGTACCGCTACGAGCGGGGCTGGCCGGACGGCCTCGGCCTCACCTCGCTGGAGGCCGCCCTGCGCCAGGTCTACGCGCAGGGCGACCAGTGGCGGCTCGACTCCGGACCGGTCGCGGCCCCCACCCGGACCGGCCTCTTCGACAGCCAGCGCTACGCCGGCGGGGTGCTGGTCCTGTTCGCCCTGCGGGAGAAGGTCGGTGCGGCGGTCTTCGACCGGATCGAGCGGACGTTCCTGGCCCGGTACCGGCACGGGGTAGCCTCCACCGGCGACTTCGTCGCGACCGCCGGCGAGGTGGCCGGCCAGGACCTGAGCGGGTTCCTGACGGAATGGCTCTACGGCACCCGCACCCCGCCGATGCCGGGCCACCCGGACTGGACGGTTGCGGCGCCCGTCCCCGGCGGCCTCGCGTCCCGCAGCAGGCCGCAGGGCTCCGCGACGCTCTGACCCCTGCACCGTCCCGGCCGGCCGGCCGGCCGGGGGTGCGGTACGGGGGGTGCGGCATCGGGGTGCGGTCGGGGCCGGCCAGGGGGTGCAGTCGTACGCCCGCGCGTACGCCCGGTCCGTGCTGCGCCGCGCCGCCCGCGCGCCGCTGCCCGCGCCGGTGGCCGCGGGCCACCGTAGTGCCCACGGCCCGCCCGTCGACCGGCTCTGCTCCGGACGGCGGGCGGGACGTCCAGCCGCCGGGGTCAGGCCTTCCGGCCGACCCGCAGGGCCCACCAGACCAGCGGGATCTGCAGCGGCACCCGGGCCCAGGCCCCCTGCCGGTACGGGGTGGGGCGGCGGCGCCAGTCGACCGCCATCTTCACGTTGCCGGGCAGGACGGCCACGAAGAGACCGGCCGCGGCGAGCCCGCCGATCCTCCGGGTGCGCGGCACGGCGACGGCCGTCCCGATCGCCAGCTCCGCGACGCCGCTCGCGTAGGTCCAGGCCCGGGGCCCGCCGGGCAGCGAGCGGGGGACGAGGGCGTCGAAGGTCTTCGGCCGGGCGAAGTGGGCCGCACCGGCCAGCAGGAGCAGCGCTGCCAGCGGGCGCGCGGCCCGGCCGGCGGACGAACGGGGCGATGACACGGGGTACCTCCGGGGGCCGTTCCGAAGCGGAAGGCGCCAGGTTACCGGAGAGTAGCAAGGTCGTGCCGAGTCCTCCCGTACACATCCGGTGAAGATCGTCGGGCCGGTAGGTCCGCCCGGCACCCCGTGCGGGCCGCACGGGCGCCCGCCACGGCCGCCCGTACGCCTGGGCAGCACGGTGCACCACCAGGGCGGGCGGTTTTCGCCGCCTCCGTCCCCGTCCGTGACGACACGTCGGCCGCCCGGCACGCCGGAGCGGCGCACCCGCCGGCGGGGCACGAGCCCCGCTCCGCGGCCGCGCCGCTCGCGCGCGGTGGCTCAGTAGCGCAGGACGGCCGCGATCCGGCCCTGACCGGCCAGCTCCCCGGTGGGCACGAACTCCACCTGGGCGCCGGTGTCCAGGGCCCGCTCGACGATCTCGTCGACCATGTCGTCGCGCACGTCCGGCTCGCCCGCGGGCGCCGGGACGAGGTGGTTGTCGGTGACCCGCACCGGCTCCCAGTAGTCCTCCTCCAGCACCACCAGCGCGGCCCGGCCCTCGGCCACGCTCTGCCACACCTCGTCGATGCCCGCCGCCAGCGCCTTGACGCCCAGCGCCTGGTCGAGCCGCTCCTTGGCCTGGACGACCGCGCGGGCCGCCTGGTCCTTGATCGCCCCGGCCACCGCCTCGCGCACCGCCGCCACCGAGGCCCGGCCGAGCCCGCCTCTGGGCACCTGGGCCACGGCGGTCTTGGCCGCCGTCCCGATCTCCTCCAGCACGGCGAGGGCGGCCGCCTCGCCCAGCACGTAGAGCGGGCGCGGGTCGGCCTCCAGAACGGCCGCGAGCGTGGTGTCCGCCTCGCGCAGGTAGTGCCGGGTCTGCTCGTCCCGGAAGGTGCTCGGCACGTCGCCGATCCGCTCCTTGCGCTCGACGTCCGGCAGGTCCGGCTGCAGCTCCACCGGGAATCCGCGGTCGACGGCCTCGGCCAGCCGCGGGCCGGCGCCGCCGAACAGCGCCGCGCGCTCGGCGGAGACGGTGAGCACCCAGAAGGGCGCGGCGGCGGCCTGGGCGGCGACCAGGTTGCGGGTCAGGAAGGTCTCGGAGAACACCACCCGCTCGGGCACCGCCCGCGGGAGCGACCAGACCTGGTGCTCGCCGGGAGCGGCGAAGATCAGCAGGCCGTCCTCGGCGTGCACCAGGTCGACCTCGGCGACCGCCTGGTCGAGCTGCTGGACCAGGTCCAGCCGGTCGGCCCGGGAGACCGCCTCGTCGGCCTGCAGACGGCTCTTCGCCTCCGCGACCAGGTTGCGCAGGCGCACCGGGTCCTGGGCGTTGTCGGGCTCGCTGCGGTGCGTGGGCATGACCACCGAGACCGCCGGGTAGCGGCGCGGCCGGCGGAGCTCGGCGAGGACGGACGGCGTGAGCTCGGCAGAGTGCATGAGGCGCCCTTCGTGTCAGGAATGTCCTTGGCACTCCTCCCCTGAACCGGCTGTCGCTATTCGGGTAAAACGGAAAAACCCGGAAACTGCCGAAAACTACGGGAAATGAGTACATCTCCTGCCAGGGGTCACCACCACCCGGACGGCCGAGACGACCGCGCGGCGCCCCGCGATCGGTTGCAGCCTGGGGCGAGCGGGGGCGAGCAGTCGGCCCGCCGCGATCGACCCGACGCGACTCAGGAGCGCCCACGTGACGAACACCGGCGGCCGCACGACCCTCCGAACCCACCGGCTGCACCCGCTGCGGATCGCCGCGGCGACGGCCCTGCTGGCGGTCACCGCCACCACCGTGGCGGCCTGCGGCAGCAGCTCCGACGGCACCACCGCGAGCAGCTCGCCGGGCCGCCCCACCGTGCAGGGCACACCGCCGTCCTCGTTGCTGCCCTCGGCGCTGCTCTCCTCGGCCTCCGCGCTCGCCTCGGCGGCCTCCGTCCAGGCCTCCGCCTTCCAGTCCTCGGTCTCCGCCGAGGTCTCCCGCGCCAACGCCTCCGCCTCGGCCGCGCTGGCCGGCGTGACCGGCACCGGGAACGCGGTGTCCGACGTCACCCTGACGGGCGTTCCGGTCGCCCAGTCCGGCGGCCACCGCGCCGCCGTGGTGACGATCACCAACAGCACCTCCTCGGCGGCCTCGTACGCCGTCCAGGTCGACTTCGTGGACGCCTCCGGGACCGTCGTCGACACCACCGTGGTCGGCGCGACGGACCTCCAGCCCGGGGCCAAGGCCTCACCGGTGGCCTTCGGCGGCAGCGACAGCGGGACGGCCACCACCCCCCGGGTCGCCAAGGCCCAGCGCTACTGAGCCGCCCCGGCGCGCGCGGGATCCGGGGCGCCCCCGGCGGGCCGTGACCTCCGCCGGTGCCCGTCGTTGGACACGGCATGAAGAAGCGCAGCATGCTCGCCGTCGCGTCCCTGGCCGCCGGAGTCCTCGGCTCCCTCCTCGCCCCCAGCGCGCACGCCGGGACGCCCGAGCAGGGCGTCGGCACCGGCACGCAGCCCGCCACCAGCGTCCTGGACACCGTCACCGAGGACACCCGGGCCGTCGTCGCCGACGGCAGCACGGTCGCCGGCCAGGGCACCCTCCAGGGCTGACCCGGCGCCGGGCCGGCCGGGGTTCCTCCAGGGCCCGCACCGGCCGCCCCGGCGCGTTCGCCGGGCCGGAGCCCCCGCGGCGGGGCCATGCTGGACGGAGATCTCCGCCCGGACCGAGGAGCCCGCATGCTGCTCCGGCATCTCGCCCGCACCTCGCGGGACATGGCCGCCGAGCCGGCCCGTACCGCCAAGATCACCCTGCTGGCCGAGTGCCTGCGCGCGCTGGCGCCCGAGGAGGTGCCGGCCGCCGTCGCGCTGCTCTCCGGCGAGTCGCAGCGGATGCGGATCGGGGTCGGCCCGGCGGCGCTGCGCGAACTCCCGGCCGCCGCGGCCGAGGCCACCCTCGGCGTCCTGGAGACCGAACGGACACTGCTCCGGCTGGCCGCCGTGCAGGGGCCGGGTTCCCGGGCCGAACGCCGCCGGCTGCTGGACGAATTGTTCGGCCGCGCCACCGAGGAGGAGCAGGACTTCCTGCGGGCGGTGCTGGCGGGTGAGCTGCGGCAGGGCGCCCTGGACGCGGTGATGGCGGACGCCGTCGCCCGGGCCGCCGGCGTACCCGGCGCGGCCGTCCGGCGGGCGCTGATGTTCCGCGGTTCCGCCCGCGCCGTCGCGGAGGCCGCGCTGAGCGGCGGGGTCCCCGCGCTGGCGGCCTTCCGGCTCGAAGTGGGCCGCCCGGTCCGGCCGATGCTGGCCGCCTCCGCCCCCGACGTCGCCGCCGCGCTGGAGCGGACCGGCCCGGCCGGGCTGGAGTGGAAGCTCGACGGCATCCGGATCCAGGTGCACCGGGACGGCGACGAGGTCGCGGTGTTCACCCGGGGGCTCGACGAGATCACCGGCCGACTCCCCGAGGTGGTCGAGGCGGCCAGGTCGCTACCGGTGCGCAGCGCCGTCCTGGACGGCGAGGCGATCGCGCTGGCGCCCGACGGGCGGCCGCGCCCCTTCCAGGTGACCGCCGCCCGGACGGCCTCCCGGCAGGATCCGACGCGGCTGCGGGCCGAGGTGCCGCTGCACGCCTTCTTCTTCGATCTGCTGCACCTGGACGGCGAGGACCTGGTCGACCGGCCGGCCCACCAGCGCTGGTCGGCGCTGGCCGGCGCCGTCCCGGAGGCGCTGCGGGTGCCGGCCGTCGAGACGGACGACCCGGCGACGGCCGGGGCGTTCTTCCGCCGGGTGCTGGCGCGGGGTCATGAGGGCGTCCTGGTCAAGGACCGGGAGGCGCCGTACGCGGCCGGCCGGCGCGGGGCCGGGTGGATCAAGGTCAAACCGCACCACACCCTGGACCTGGTGGTCCTGGCGGCGGAGTGGGGCAGCGGACGCCGCCGGGGCTTCCTCAGCAATCTGCACCTGGGCGCCCGGGCCGGCGACGGGCCCGGGCCCGGGCCGTGGGTGATGCTCGGCAAGACCTTCAAGGGCCTCACGGACGAGTTGCTGGCCTGGCAGACCGCCCAACTGCTGGCGCGGGAGGTCGAGCGGGACTCCTACACCGTCCGGGTGCGCCCCGAGCTGGTGGTGGAGATCGCCTTCGACGGGCTGCAGCGCAGCTCCCGCTACCCCGCCGGGCTGGCCCTGCGCTTCGCCCGGGTGGTGCGCTACCGCGAGGACAAGCCGGCCGCCGAGGCGGACACCGTCGCCACCGTCCGGGCCATCGCCGAGGCCGGCGGCCTGGGCGGCTGATCCCGCGGCCGGCCCACCGGTCCGCACCGGCGCGGTCCGTGGGCCGGCGGGCGTGGGCACGGTGGGCCGGCCCGGGGCCCGTGACGCCCGATCCCGGGCCGCGGTGCCCGGCCGGCGTGGGGCGGCCGGCGTGTGCGCCGAGGCCGCCCGGAGTGGCTCCGGGCGGCCTCGGCTTGCGCTCCCCGGCCGTTGCCGGCCCGGGTGTCAGCTGGTGGTGATGGAGGTGTCGTCGATCACGAAGCTCGTCTGCAGCGAGGAGTCCTCGGTGCCGTTGAACTTCAGGGTGACGCTCTGGCCGGCGTAGGCCGAGAGGTCGAAGGTGCGCAGCTGGTAGCCGGCCGCGGCGTTGGCGTTGGAGTAGGTGGTGAGGGCCGTGCCGTTGACGGTCACCGCGAGCTTGTCGTAGGCGGTGCTGCCGGTCTCGGCGGTGTCGATGTGCAGGTAGAAGCTCAGGGTCGCCTTGCAGCCGGCCGGGATGGTGACGGTCTGCGCGGCGCTGTCGGTGTGGGTGGAGCCGTAGCCGTTCAGCCACGCCTTCCAGCTGCCGCCGTGGGCGGCCTGGCCGGAGCTGTTGTCGACGACGCCGCTGGTGGTGGTCCAGGGGGCGGCGGTGCCGGTCTCGAAGCCGGCGTTGCCGAGCAGCTGGGCCGGGGT
This sequence comes from Kitasatospora herbaricolor, assembly GCF_030813695.1. Taxonomy (NCBI): domain Bacteria; kingdom Bacillati; phylum Actinomycetota; class Actinomycetes; order Kitasatosporales; family Streptomycetaceae; genus Kitasatospora; species Kitasatospora herbaricolor. Next base: position 8,873,170 of record NZ_JAUSVA010000002.1, on the reverse strand, counting down.
GCAGCTGCCGCCGCCCGTGCTCACCGTCCAGGTGAAGGAGGTCGAACCGGTCTTGTTGGCCGCGTCCTTGGCGGTCACCGTGACGTTGTAGGTGCCGGCCGTGGTGGCGGTACCGGTGATCTTGCCGGTGGAGCTGATCGACAGCCCGGTCGGCAGCCCGGTCGCGGTGAAGGTCAGCGGCGCGGTGCCGCCGGAGGCCGCGATCTGCAGGTTGGCGGTGCCGTTCACCGCGGTGCTCTGGTTGCCCGGGTTGGTCACCGAGACCGCGGCGCCGGCCGGCTTGGTGAGCAGGCAGCCGCTGACGTTGAGGTCGATGACGCGGCCCGCCCCGAGGCAGGTGGTGAACCAGTAGACCTCCTGGCCGTAGCTCTGGCCCTTGGTCACCGTGGTGGTGCCGTCGGCGGCCACCTCGCACGGGTTGTTCAGCGTGCACATGGCGCCGTCGTCGTTGCCGGTGTTGTTGATGCCGACGACCCGCTTGCTGGTGGCGTCGACGATCGGCGAACCGGAGGTGCCGTGGGTGGTGTTGCACCCGGTGCTGTAGCGGATCGAGTCGTGCCAGGTCCACTCGTCCTCGCGCAGCGTGCCGACGAACCCGTTGACGGAGCAGTTCCAGGTCTGCTTCCAGTAGGACGACGGTATGAACATCGAGGAGCCGTCGACCGGGTGGGTGTCACTGATCGTCAGCGCCGTGGTGGCGTACTTGGTGGTGATCGACCCGTAGGTGTCGGTCAGTTGGTACAGGGCGACGTCGGTGCCCGTCATGGTCGCGTAGAGGACCTTGTCCGCCTGGACGGTGCCGAGCGAGGCGCCGGAGGGGCTGAGCAGCGTGCCGCTGCGGCTGGCGCTGGTGTTCTGGATGACCTGGCCGGCGGAGGGCATCGTCGGCAGGCAGTGCCCGTTGGTGAGCATCAGCGCCCGGTCGGTGTCCACCGATGCGGGGTAACGCACCAGCGAGGCCGAGCAGTTGCTCAGCGCGATGGTGGACGTCAGGTCGCCTGCCTGGGCCGCCGCCTGCGCCGGGGTGGCGGCAGAGGTCAGGATGCCCGCGACGATCGCCGCCGCGCCGAATGCGGCGGCAAGTCTCTTGAACATGGCTCTCCTTGTGGGGGATGACGGGGCGTCCGACCGGTTGCGCACGCCCACGCCCGCATGAAACTGCCATGACCACTTCAAAGAGGTCAACCATGCGGACCGAACTCGCGGCCGAATTCCCCTGCCCCCGGGCTTCGGAGAGCACCGGGAGCCCCTGGCATCGCCCCTCACCACACCCGTGCGCCCACCGGCCCGGCCTCGGGTCCGGGCCGCCGCCCGGGCCGGCTTTTTGACGGGAAAGGGACTCCCCCGGACGAAAGCCCGCGCCCGGGCCGGGGCCGCCGATCGCCGCCGGTTCCCCCGTACGGCCGTCCCCGGTGCTCGCTCCCGGTGCTCGCTCCCGCCCCCCGGCCGGGCGCCCCCGCAGGAGCGGCCGGTCACCGCGGACGACCGCCGGACGGGTGCCCGACGGCCGGGCGCGGCCCCGTCGCCCGGCCGGCCGCGAACCCTGTTCGCCGCCTCCGGCGCCGGGCGGGACGAGTCTCCGCGAGCGCCCGCCCGGACCGACCGGCCTAACCTTGAACGTGGGCGCCGTGGCGCCCGCCCCGCACGGTGCGGCGGACATCCCGGTGACCACCGGGCCCGCGACCGCGGGGGACGGGACCCGGCGGTCGGTCCACCCCGATCCGGCACGCGGGAGCGCACAGGGGGTTTCGCACGAAGGGACGCACGCCATGGCAGCGACGGACAGCGCGAGGGGCGACGACGTCTACCAGCCCGACGGCGGCGAGATCGTCGACGACAGCGGCATCCTGGACGCCCAGGACACGCTCACCGGGCGGGAGGCCGACCCGTACGACGAGGGCTGGTCGCCACCGGAACGCGCGCTCGCGGTCGACCGCGTCGGTACGACGGCGGAGGAGCAACGGGCCGGGGAGAGCCTGGCCCAGCGCCTGTCCGAGGAGCTCCCGGACCCGGCCCTGGACCTTACGGCCGACGTCGGGGACGGGATCGGCGACGTCTCCGACACCGACGGGGAACCGCGGGACGGCGAGGTCGGAGCCACCCGCTCGGGCCGGCTGACCGCCCCCTCGGGGCGCAATCCCACCACCTTCGCCGAGGATGTGGGCATCGACGGCGCGGCCGCCTCCGCGGAGGAGGCCGCCGTCCACATCATCCCGGCCGACGGCGAATTCCTCTGACCCCGGTGCCTCGCCCCCGCTCCGACGCCGGCCGTCGCGGGTCTCCCCCGCTCCGGCGTCATGGATCCCCGGGACCGGGGAACACGCGTACGGCGACACGCACGCGCCCGGGCCGCCGGGGACGGGCGGAGGATGGACGATGGAGAGGATCCCGCGCGGCGGAGCCGGAGGAACTCCGCCCGATCACCGCGAGGACCGGTACGAGAGCCGCCGTCCGGCGCGGGCGGACCGGTACCCACGAGGAGCAGCACCGGCGTCCAGGACCGGCAGCCCGGGCCTGCGCCGACCCGCAGAAGCACCAAGGAGGCAGTATGAACACTCAGTCCGACCCGAACCGGCCGTCCGAGGGCATCACGCCCGACGCACTGCTCCACGTGGGTACCGAGGGCCCGGTCACGGCCGAGGACATCGTCCTGGCGTCCGGCCGCGACCTCAACCCGAAGAACCTCGCCTGGGCCGAGCAGAAGCTCGCCACGGAGGGCAAGGCGGCCCTCGACAGGCTGCTCCCCTGACCTCGGGCCCTTCGACCCACCAGGCCCCCGCCCCGCAGGGCCGCGCCCCACGGCCCGGGCGGCGGTGAGCCCCCGCCCTGCGCCTTTCCCGGACGCCGGTGCGGACGCCCGGCCCCGGTCCCGGCCGGGGGGGCGTCCGTACCGGCGTCCGGACGTGGCCGGCGGGGCGTCCGACACCGCCCCGCCGGTCCGAAGTACCCCGGACGGGCGTACCCGGCCCTCCCGCGCCCGGCGGGGCCCTGTCGCCCGGGTCAGCGCACCAGGGGGAGGAAGACCGTGTCGACGATCTCCTCGAGGACGTGGTCGGGAACGGGGGCGAAGGTCGTCAGGATCTCGTGGCGCAGCAGGTCGAACGGCAGGGACTTGACGCGTTCGGCGAGCGGTTCCGGTGCGATCTCGCCGCGCTCGACGGCGCGGTCGAAGAGCACGTCGAGGGCCTTCGCCCGCCCGGTGACGAACGGGTCCCGAAGGT